>DAITMW010000175.1:0-15480 GCA_036834945.1 Steroidobacteraceae bacterium | reverse complement strand
CCAGATCGGCGATGGAGCTGCCTAGGAAGCCGAATTGTCCGTAAAGCTCAGCCGCCTTGGCGACGATCGCGTCGCGGCGGTCGTCGTAATCCGCAGCCTGGGTCCTGGCCAAAAGTGATCTCCCGCAGGGGATGTTGGGCGGCAATCTATCATGGGGGTTGCGGTGGCGGGAACCGGGTGGGGCTGGGGGCTGGTTCCGCGGTTGCGGGATCGAAGCGCTTGACCAACCGGTCGGGAAAGTTGGGTCCTCAGTTGGACGTCGGAAGGCTATAAGGCTTTCGAAGGGTCGGAACTCCACCTATTAGTCCAGGTTTCAAAGGTCCGCCCGAGCCCCGCTTCCCTTCTTGGTCGCTATTTAGACACTCTCCTCGAGCCGGGCGGCTCCTCGAGGGTGTCAGGCTTCGACCTGCTCTCTCCGCGTCGACGGCTGGTCCACAAGCGCATGCGTCTCGCGGGCTCCTGGTCCATCGATTCGCCTCGTCGGCCTGGATCAGACCCGCATCGCCAAGGACGGGACTGTTGGAGCAGTCCAACTTCTAACGCCCAATGAGGAGCTCATCGGATGGGACCGGGTCGATGCTGCTCACCTCAGTAGCATCGAGGTCGAGGAAATTCTGACACGCCACTCGCTTTGACAGCTGACTGGTCGAAACCTCGAGGGCCGATGCAGAAAAGCGCCGCTCAATACCTGTCAACGAGATTACACGCTGCCATTGGCAGACGCTGGTCGCCCGCTCAGAGTTACCTGCTCTATGGCAAGTCATGCAGACTCTGGTTGAGACGGCTCCTGCCGTAATTGATCACCTGGAGAAGACCTTGCCGAACTCATTTCCTGATCGGGTCTACACCAGGATCCGCGGGGGCGTTCACACGCAGGCCGGCCGATTCAAACAGAGTCTTGCGCCCTGAAGCGGCTGAGGGACAAGACTGTTCCGCGCTTGCGCGTCTGGCGGAAGCTAGTCGGAAGCCGACGCGACATGCCAGGCAATGGAACGCCGAGGATGCCGTCAGACCGGATCCGCAGGTGTGCCGCACTCAGCGCGAATTGCCTGGCACACGCACTTCCATCTCAGGCCCGTTTCCATAAATAGGGGGCTGCGGGTTCCGTCGCTTCCTTCAACAGCTTCAGTTGGGCAGGGAGTGCCAGCGTACGCAGATCGTAGTGATCGATGATGCTCTGGCGAGCCTGGTGGCGTAATGCCCGATATGCTGCAGGGTTTGCCAACGCATCGACCGCACGGTCGGCAATGGCTTTCGTATCGAAGAAGTCCACCAGAATGCCATTGTCCTGGTGTTGTATCACTTCCTCTACAGGTGGCGTTTTCGAGCCGATGACCAGGCAGCCGGCGGACATGGCTTCAAGCGTGGACCAGGACAGTACGAACGGATAGGTCAGATAGATGT
The DNA here is from genome assembly GCA_036834945.1 of Steroidobacteraceae bacterium. Lineage (GTDB taxonomy): Bacteria > Pseudomonadota > Gammaproteobacteria > Steroidobacterales > Steroidobacteraceae > 13-2-20CM-66-19. Next base: position 14,076 of record DAITMW010000175.1, on the reverse strand, counting down.
GAGCGCGCGAGACCTGCAGGACACTCAGAAACGTAGGGTAGGGTACCTTCCCCAGGAAGTGTACGCGTGTGAGGTCTAGCTCGTCCCCGAGCTCCTGCAGCATTTGTTGCTTGTAGGTCTTTCCGCCGGCAAGCCGCGCGCCGTAACTCACATCATCGCCGCCGACGATGAGCACTTGTGCGCCAGGCCGACGCGCGAGGATCGAGGGCAGGCTCTTCATGAAGCTGATGAAACCGCGATACGGCTCGAGGTTTCTTGCTACGTAGGTGAGAATCTCATCACCCGCCGACAGCTCGCGTTGGGTGCCCGGCAGGCGCAGGCGCGCGTTGGGATTCGGCGCCACGAGTTTGGTGTCGATGCCTTCGTGCACGACGCGCAGCATGGAGTGGTAGCGCTCGGGATAGAGTGATTGTTGCCATCGTGTGGGGCACTGCCCCAGATCGGCAGCGTCCAGTCCGAGGAGATTACCCAGGTTTTTGGTTCGGATCCGCGGCGCCGAGTCGAATTTCTCCGCAACCGCGGGCTCGAAGTCCATGTCGGCGCCGCGAATGCGGTAGAAGAACTCGAAATAGCCGATCAGCGGCGTCTTCGGGAAGACATCCTTCAGATACCAGATCTCTCCCCATCCGTTGTGCCCGAGCATGATATCGGGGACGAAGCCCGAATCGCGGAGCGACAACGCGGCTCGCGCGACCTGCTGCGCATTGAGCACACCGGCTTCGGTATCGCGGATGTAGTGATGCGTGTGCGGGGAGGGCGCGCGCTTCGGCTTATAAACGACTTTTTTAACACCGGGCAGGTTGCCATCAGCCCGCTGTGCAATACAGACCACCTGGTTGCCACGTATCGCGGCCAGGTGCCGTGCCAGGTGCAAATATTGGCCCGGAAAATTCTGATGAACGAAGAGAACCTTCATCGTCGCGTGATGGTGACGCAAATCCTGTGATGACGTGATCGTTCCGTGAGGTGCGCGGCAGGTTCAGGCGGCGGTCGGCGATCATTATGACGGCATCGCGTTGGCGTGCAACAGAAACAACGTTTTTTTGTAATACAATTCCCCGACGCCTGGAGGAAGATGTCAACCACGTCGCGGTCAGATTCAAACCCATTTGCCGAGACGGTGCCGCTTCTGTAGAGTCGATAGCACAGACTAGCGTGCCGACAGACGCACGCAGGACAGGGAACCAAGGGACGGGGTTGGATGAGCGCTGATCCTCATGCCCATGATGCTTACTCGCACAATGACATCAGCAGCAAACAGGGAGGGCCCGCCACTGGCAGGCCAGACTCACGTGACAGCGCCGCGCGAGTAGACTCAGCTTCTTCCGGGGGCGACACGTCCAGTCACCGGCCGCCGCCGGTGTCTTCGGGGCTCATTTCTCTGTGCGTTGTTGCCGGCCAGCATCAACGGTCCGCCGATCCAGTGCAATTGGCGCGTGCATTGGGGTTCGATCCGGTCGCTGAGCCAAGTGAGGAGCAGCTCCTGCTGGCCGCGAAGGAGCTCGGGCTCAAAGCCAAAGTCGCCCGCTCACATTGGAGCCGCCTGGCGAACAACACGCTGCCCCTCATCGCGCAACTGAAAGTGGGCGGATACGTCGTCGTTCTGCGGTTGGATCAGGACGGCTTCATTGTCGTGGGAGACCCGCGGCAGCAGCGTCCACAACGACTAGATCGGGAGCGATTCGAAGCGATCTGGTCGGGAAAGTTGCTATTGATCCGCTCGCGACTGGCTTTTGACAACCCCAATCGGCCGTTCGACCTGTCGTGGTTCATTCCCGCCATCTGGAAGTATCGCAAGGTACTCGGCGAAGTCCTTGCCGCATCCTTCGTCATCCAGCTCTTTGGTCTGGCGACACCACTCTTCACGCAGGTCATCATCGATAAGGTCTTGATGCACAAGAGCCTTTCGACCTTGCACGTGTTGGCGGCCGGAATGCTCATCATGATCGTCTTCGAGGCGATCCTGACGGTACTCAAGACGCATCTCCTGGCGCACACCTCCAATCGCATCGATGTCGCCCTCGGTGCGCGCCTGTTCCGACATCTCCTGCATATCCCGTTGCGCTATTTCGAGTTGCGTCGGGTCGGTGACACCGTCGCCCGGGTTCGCGAGCTGGAGAATATCCGGCAGTTCATCACCGGCTCCTCCATCAACGTCATCCTCGATCTGGTTTTCACGGTCCTGTTCGTGGCCGTTATGTTTTTGTACAGCGGCATTCTGACGTGCGTCACCCTGGCGTGCATCCCGGTGTTCATCGGCCTGTCAGTCGTGATCCGACCCCTCATGCGCCGGCGCCTGGAGGAGAAATTCGACCGCGGCGCGGAAAGTCAGTCCTATCTCGTAGAGGCCGTGACAGGCGTGCAGACCGTCAAGGCGATGGCGCTGGAACCCATCTTTTATCGGCGCTGGGAGGAGCAACTCGCCCGGTACGTGACGGCATCATTTCGGACCTCGCACCTCTCCGGCATCGCCGGTGCGCTGGGTCAGATCATTCAAAAGCTGTCGACGCTGTCGATTCTTTGGGTCGGCGCCTATCTGGTCATGCGTGGCAGCCTCACCGTCGGCCAGCTCATCGCATTCCAGATGCTCTCCGGTCGCGTCATCTCACCCATCCTGCGAGTGGTGCAGCTCTGGCAAGACTTTCAACAAGTTGGCATTTCGGTGGAGCGGCTCGGTGATCTCATTAACACCAAGGCCGAACCGGCACTGAACCCGAGCAAGATGAGTCTGCCGGCCATCCAAGGGGCGGTCCGTATGGAGAGCGTACGTTTTCGGTACCAATTCGATGGGCCCGAAATTCTGCGCAACTTCTCCTGCACCATCCCCCCGGGTACCACCGTTGGAATTGTCGGCCGAAGCGGTTCGGGTAAGAGTACGCTCGCAAAACTTCTCCAACGTCTGTACGTACCGGAAACCGGCCGGGTACTCATCGACGGGATCGACCTGCAGCAGGCGGATCCGATGTGGTTGCGGCGTCAGATCGGCGTCGTGCTTCAGGAAAACTTTCTTTTCAACGGCACGATCCGCGACAACATCGGCATCCACATGCCCGGCGCGCCGATGGCACAGATCGTGGAGATGGCCAAGTTGGCCGGCGCCCACGACTTCATTCTCGAGCTTCCCGAGGCATACGACACGCCGGTCGGAGAGCGTGGCACGGCGCTCTCTGGAGGCCAGCGTCAACGCATCGCCATAGCGCGCGCCTTGATGGCGAACCCTCGTATTCTGATTCTCGATGAAGCGACGAGCGCGCTCGACTATGAGTCCGAGCGCATCATCCAGGAAAACCTGGGGCGGATCTGCAAGGGACGCACGGTCTTCATCATCGCGCACCGCCTTTCCACGATTCGCCAGGCGGACACCATTCTGGTGCTGGACAAGGGACAGCTCGTGGAGCAGGGCAACCACAACGAGTTGATGGCGCGAGCCGGGATCTATCACCACCTGTTCTCACAACAGCTCGGAGGGACCGCGCATGCCCTCGCCTGAGCCCGCCTCGAATGACGTCAGACCGTCCCCCGAGGCAGGCGGCGATGCTCCCAAGCTACGCCTGGTCAAGTCCGGCGAGAAGCGGGAGCTGACGCCCCAGGAGCGCGAATTCCTCCCGCCGCTGCTGGAGATCCAGGAAACGCCGCCGTCACCGCTCCACCGCGGGGTTCTCTGGAGCATCATTGCCCTGGTGATCGCGCTGATCGTCTGGGCGACGATCGGCAAGATCTCGATCGTCGCCACGGCGCCGGGAAAATTCATCCCCGACGGGCGCGTCAAGGAAGTGCAGCCGCTCGAGTCATCAATCGTCAAAGCCATTCATGTCAAAGAGGGCCAACGTGTTCACGCAGGCGACCTGCTCCTGGAGCTCGATCCGACGCTCAGTGCGGCCGAACTGGCGGCGAACGCCGATAAATATGGATTCAACAAACTCGAACAGGCACGACTGAACGCTGAGCTCACCAACGGCAGTGCACACTATGGCGCCACCGGCCAACCCGACGCGCGCGTGGGCCTTGAAGAGCGGATCCGGAAAGCCCGGGTACAGGCGCTTGCCACGAAGCTCGCGGCGGCGAAGGCTGCCGTCGAAGAGAAGACGGCCGCCCTGGCAGCGGCCCAAGCCACCCTCAAGAAATATGAAGAGACCACGGCCATTGCGGCGGAGCGCGAGTCGAGCGCACGCCCCCTGGTGGATACGGGAGCTCTCTCCCGCGTCGACTATCTCCAATTGAAGGAAGACCTCGCCCAGAACCGTAACGACCTCGCCGCCCAAGAGAAGACAGTCCAACAGGCCGCCGCGGCCGTTTCAGGCGCCGAGCGTTCCCTCGAGCAAGTCCAACGCGACCGGGTCGCTGACATCTACAGTGACCTCGACCAACGGGTGACTGACGAACCTGCCCTCAAGGGCGACCTTGACAAGGCCAAGGAGCTCTATGCGCTCAAATGGCTGCGCTCCCCGGTCGACGGCCTCGTCCAAAAGGTCGCGGTCACGACTGTCGGGCAGGTTGTGACCCCGGCACAGTCTTTGGTGACGATCGTGCCTGACGGCACTCCTTTGATTGTGGAGGCCACGGTGTCGAATGAGGACATCGGCTATCTCAAGGTGGGGCAACCGGTCGAGGTCAAAGTCGACACTTTTCCTTTCCAGCGCTACGGCACGCTGAAGGGCAACCTGGTCTGGATCAGCCCGGATGCCGAGGATAAGAATGCCGCCTCGCGTGATACCGACACGCGCGCTGGGGCAGGCTCGCAGTCTTCGGACCCCGCACGCGATGCTGCCGACAGTAGTCCTAACACGGGATTTGTGTACAAGGTGCATGTGCGGACGGAGGCGTCGCACTTCGTTGTCGACGGGGAGCCTCGGGCGGTGTTGTCGGGGATGACAGTGCAGGCAGATATCACTACCGATCGGCGGCGGGTGATTGATTTCTTTTTGTCGCCGGTGGTGAAGTATTTGGATGAGGGGATGAAGGTGCGATGAACAGGACCGCTCAATCGACCTATCGAGGGTCATCGTACAGGCGATGTTCCGTTGTCACCGCGCTGATGCTAATCGTCTGCGGCCTACCTGCCATTAGCGTGAGTGGCGAAGACTCGGGTGAGACGGCCCGGCCCTCGGCGGAGGACATCCGCTGCCAGGGAAACCAGGACACGCTCAATGAGTGCGCTGAGCGGAAATTGCGCGCGGCTGAAGCCCGGATGAAAGCCGCTGTCGATGCGCTGTTGACAATGGTACATGGCACCGACTCGGAGCCACTGTTGAAGGAAAGCCAGGAACTCTGGCTGAAGTTCCGCGAAGCCGATTGTCGGTACGCCATTTCCGGCCTCACACCTGATGGCAGCATGGCCGGACAGGTGCGGAACGACTGCCGCGCGCGGCGCACGGAACAAAGAGCGCAGCAGTTGAGGGAGATGGGCAAGTGTGTGGCCGCCGGGTGCCCCGGGCAGTGAGGTGAGAGCCGGTCACCCGGAATCGTCGAGCGATTGAGACAAAATCGACAGGGACTTCAACATGAATTACAACACGCTGAACGACAATACCTACAGCCAGTACAGACTTGCATTCATTGCACAGGTTGAGGGGATAAAGTCGTTACCTTATTACGATACCGCGGGTATTCCAACCATTGGCATTGGATTCAACTTGCGCGTCGATGAAGTGCTGCGCCAAGTTGTGGAAGCCTTTGGGTTCAATCTCAACAGCGCGGCCGACCAGAACTACTATGCGCAGATCCAGGCGGCTGTTGCCGGAAATGCCGGTTCCAATGCAGCGCTGCAGGCCGAGTTGAACGGTATCATGCAAGCACGCGCCACCGCGGAAGGCGGCGGCCGTACGACGTTTGCTTTCAGCGCGGGCGCCGCCGGACTGCAGGAAATCCAGGGTGCATTCGACCTTGTCGTCCAGGCGCAGGAGAACGCCCTAACCAACTTTTACGGCGCGATTCCCAATTCGACCGAGCGACTGGCCCTGCTATCCCTGAAATACTCGGGCGTCCTCGGGCGGAATGTGCGTGCGGCGCTCAACGGCGGCGATCGCGCTGAAGCCTGGTACGAAATCCAGTATGGTTCGAATCTCGATGGACAACATGCGAAGCGTCGCTACGAGGAGGCGGCACTCTTCGGATTGTTCGACGCGCGCGGCCAAGCGACACTCGATGGGGCCTCGGATGCCTATCGCATGTTGGCCCTGAATCGTACGTCCATCAGCAGATATGACAACCGCAATGGCGTCCTGGTTGGAGAGGCGAACGCGGATCTAGCAGCCACGCAGATTCCTGCTGTAGTAGCTCAGACTGCCCAGGTTGCGTTTGCACCCGCCGCAGCGGAGATTATCGGGCAACTGGCCAGGCAGTATGGATCGCTGAGCAGCCTGTCACCAGACTTCTACAATCCCCTCGACATCTACCTCAATCCCGGCAGAGGCGCGGCAGTTAGGAACGGCGCGCCAGTAGCGCTCGATCTCGCGTACGCCGCGAGGTTGGATGCATCGGCGACCACCTCCGACGTCATCCTGGTTGCCTCGGAGGGAGGCGCCAGCTCCCTCGATCCGGACCTCGGTAATGATGCTCTCATTGCCGGAAGCGGTGATGACGTCCTGATCGCGGGGAAAGGAAACGATACTCTGACCGGCGGCAGAGGCAACGACACGATAATCGCCGGAGCGGGCACCGCGCTGATTCGCGTCGGTACCGGTAACAATTTGCTGGATTTCGAGTTTGGTCAGAACGGTGCTCCGGGTCTCGCGATTGAAAAGGTGGTCGATCCGTACGGTGCCGGCTCGATCATCATCAATGGGGCACGTATCGGCGGGGCTTTATCGAACGATCCATCTCGAAAAGATACGTGGACAGATCTGGCCGGAAATACGTATCAGTTTTTTTCTTCAAACTCCGATCGGGCAAAGAGTGATGCCGCCGGAACAGGATTTGGAGCGCTCGGCGCCTATGCTCCTTACATCGGGGAGCTCGTGGTAACCCCGGGCCTCGGCAGTGCCTCCAGCGCTGGAGCGGTGGAGTTGTTTGGATTCAATCTGGAGGCCGCGGAAAACAATCCCCGGGGTTTTCTCGGCATTGTGTTGCCCAAGAAATTGTCGATCACCGCAGGCTCGAACGCCGGCTTCGATCCGCCGCCCCCGAGTTTTCAGGCCGGCGGCTCTCAGTCGTATACTGTTTGGTTGGATGCGCCTGCCGCGACCGCACAGACTATTACGGTAACGTTGAGCGGGGTCTCACCCGATAATTTCGAGCTTGATACGGGAAACGACATAGAGGCGTTGAGTGCCGCCGGAACCTTCACGGTCACCATTGATGCCGGCCAGACCAGTGCGTCATTCACACTGACAAATACCGCCGACGCGGGTGACGACGGTATGAGCTTGCAACTCATCGCGACCGTTGCGGACCCCACTGATCCAAATGCCTCCTCGGTATCCAGCGATCCCTTGACGCAAGACTACGCCGAGCCGACGTCCGACAATCCGTTCGCTCAACCCGGTACCACGCAGCTTTACCAGTTTCAGCAGACGACTACAGCCGACGGGCTGGCTTATACGGCCTACACCAATCTTTCATCGTCAGCGCCTGTCGGTGCGGTCGGCAATGGAAACAACTACATCCTGATCGACGGTGCCATTGACGAGAGCATAGCCGGTGGTGCCGGGAATGACACGATTGATGCGAGTTTCGGAAATGTAACCACCGGTGGGGCCCTCGTGGACGGTGGCGTCGACGTCATAACTGGTAACGGGGGTAATGACTTCATTCTGGTCGGCTCGCCATCGGTGAGTCCGACGAGTCCGGCAGCGCACAGCGATGTGCGCATCTACGCCGGCTCGCAGGTGGATCTCGCCACTGCGATCGAGAATGCGAATTCCGGTGACGCGACGGGCGGACAGGGTGACCTGATCGTTTCGAATGTCGCGAACGCCACTATCGTGGGCAGCAATGGCAACGATCTGATCATCGATGCCGGCGACGATATCGTCGTGGCGGGCCCTGGCGATGACACCATATTGAGCGGCGTGCATGGCTCCGATAACGACGTGACCCAGTTCGGAGGTTGGACTGGGATGTATCCCACTCCAGGTCAGACGTGGTCCGCCTCCACTGACAGTGACAACGGAGTCACTCTGAGCGACAACCTCGACAGCTGGGGCTATTGGGACCCGATATCCCCTGGCCCGGATTACGAGGGTATGGTGGACCTTTACGGATCGCCCTTTCTTGCGACGAATTCGACCATCTACGGTGGTTCCGGAAACGACCTGATCGGTCTTTCCAACGGGAACAACTATGTCGAGTTGGGAAGCGGAAACGCCACTGTCATGGGCAGCATGGGAAGTAACACCATCATCGGCGGTGGAGGGAGTAATTACATCATAGGCGGCGGAGGGAGTGACTACATCGACCTGGGCGACGGCACGGGCATCGCCGTGGGCCGAGGTGGCAACAACACCATCTTCGGTGGTGCGGGGAACGATACCATCTACGCCGGCAGCCAGAACTTTCCCAATTATCAGGGGGAAGAAAGGGGCGACAATTATGTCCAGGCGGGATCCGGCAACACCCTCATCGACGGCTCCGGCGGCAATGACACGCTGCTCGGCGGCTCCGGCAATAACACGATCCAGGCGGGCGCGGGTAACGAGTACATCGTCGGTGGCACCGGCAACGAGTCGATCAACGGAGGTCCTGGCAATGACACACTGATTGCCGGTGGCGACGGCCTCGACACCATCTGGGCCGGAGATGGCAATGCAACGATCTATGGCGGAGGCGGCTCCGACGAGATCCACGGGGGGAGCGGCACCAATCTCATCTATGCAGGCGAGGGGGGTACGGCCGCAGCGGCCACATCGGTCATGGCCGGCAGCGGTGCGGCGACTATTTATGGCGGTGACGGTGTCGACTACATCGAGGGTGGCGCCGGCGATGACGTGATCTACGCCGGCGACGGGGGTACGGCCAACGGGGCGACCACTATCGTGGCAGGCAGTGGAAATACGACGATTTACGGCGGGGCCGGTGTCGACCAGATCTTCGGGGGTAGCGGCACGAATGTACTCTATGCCGGCGATGGTGGCACGGACTCGAATCCAACCTTCGTCATTGCCGGTACCGGGATGTCGAGCCTATATGGCGGTGCGGGCGCGTCCGCGCTGCAAGACAATGTCGGCGGCAGCGATCTGTTGGAGGCGGGTAGTGGCGACTCGACTCTCATGGGTATCGGAAATGACACGCTGATCGCCGGTGGGGGGATCGATCTGCTGTCGGGATCTGGAAATGTCACATATCGCTTCGACGCGGGCAACGGAGAAGCACAAGTAGACAATGTCCCGGGAAGCGGAACGCTCGAGTTCTCCTCCGATGAGGATGCCGCCGACATGTTAGTATCGGCGGGACTCTACACCAACGGCAACACGTATTTGCAACTGAGCGACGGCGACTGGTCCGTCTCCATCAACGGTGGTCTGGCCGGCACTGCCGTGGCATCGGTCGAATTCGACGGCTCCGCAAGCATGAGCCTGCTGGCACAGGACGCCTCCGGTTCCGCGAGCCTGAGCCTGGCGGAGCTCGTGCAGGCGGCCGCTGCCGCCGGCAACACGTTCGACACCACCGTCGCGGGCGCCATCGGCAACCTAATCTTCGACACCGCAAACGGCGACTCCATCACCGGCGGTATCGGCCATGACACCATTTCGTCCTGGGGCAACGACGCTGTCATCACCGCCGGGACCAGTGGCTCCACCATTTTCACCGCGGGTGATCATGCTTCAGTCGTTGGCGGCACGGGCAATGACACGCTGGAGGCCTCAGGAGACAACAGTACACTCGTGGGTGGATTCGGTGACGAGACGTTCGCAGTTGACACCGTCACAACCGTCGTCGAGGCGCAGTATGGGGCGGCTTCCAATACGCTGTTCGCTTCGGTGAGCTATACGCTACCGGAGAATGTCGACGTCATGACGTTGACCGGTACCGCAGACCTGGTGGCTTATGGCAACGACGATGATACGAACGTCATTACGGCTAATTCCGGCAATGACACGCTATACGCCGGCTCAGGTGAGGACACGCTCATCTCCGGCACAGGCGTGGACGTGCTGGCCGGAGGCAGTGGAGACGATGTCTTCGTCGTCAATAACAGTGCGGATGAGATCTCTCTGCCGTTCTTCCACGGCGAAGACACGGTCTTCTCCTCCGTCAGCTACACTCTCACGGCACAGATCAGCTATCTGACCTTGACCGGGTCGGACAATCTTGCCGCGGCTGATGGCTTTGGCTACGCCACCCTGACAGGCAACGCGGGCAATGACACGCTCATCGGCGGTTCCGGCGCGGACACGCTAGTGGCCGGCACTGGCATCGATACGCTCGTGACGGGCACCGGAAACAACCTGCTCGTCATCAACAATGTGGCCGACGTCATCGAGGTGTCGGCCGGCACCGGCTCGGATACTGTTCAGTCATCCGTGAGCTATACACTGCAGCAGTCGCTGGATACGTTGACGCTGACCGGGACGGCCGACGTAGTGGGTCAAGGCAATGACGACCTGCACAATCTCATTACCGGGAATGCGGGTCATGACACCTTGATCGCAGGCTCGGGGAACGACACCCTGGTGGCGGGTACCGGTATCGATACACTGATATCCGGTAGCGGCATAGACCTTCTAGAAGGCAGGGGTGGTGACACTTTCGTGTTGAGTGGCTCCGGAAGCGCGGAAGTTCAGCTATCACAAGGTTCAGGCACAGTTCAATTCGGCACGGGGGTGGCCGCGGCGGACCTCAACTTCAGCTTCGTATTCGGCAGCGACGCAGCACCTGCGTTGCTCATCAATGGGGATGGCATTTCCGTCACCATCGACGGTGGGCTGCAGGGGAGCATCAGTCAGTTTGATTTTGCCGATGGCAGCCACCTCACTTTGGCACAACTGCTCAGCGCCGGGCACGTGCAAAACACAACGGTACCCATCGGCAGCGGTAACCTCGTCCTGAATGGTACCCAAGGCGCCTTATTGCAGGGTGGAACAGGAAGCGACACCCTCATCGGCACCGGTGCGGGCGACACCATTATGGCCGGAAGTGGCCACCAGGCCCTCTATGGTTATGGGATTGGAGACGTGCTGGTTGGAGGTGTAGGGGACGATACGCTCTACGGCTCGGGGAATGACACCCTCGCCGCAGGCAGTGGCGATACGACCCTCTTTGGGGGGGGGGGCCGCAACACGTACCTGTTGACCCAGGGAGGCACTGCCACCCTAGACATCTCTAACGTCTCCTCTGGAGTGCAATGGATTTATCTGCCTCCCGGCATGACCGCCGCGGACTTCTCCGCACAGATCTCCCCCAACGGAGATCTCGTCCTGCAATCGACCTCCGGGGACACCTTGGCGATCATCCAAGGCTTCTATTCCGGCGCCAACGCCAATACCCCCTGGATATTGTCCGACCAGAGTGGTAACTCGCAGTTGCTGCGCGATTGGGTATCCACCGCTTCGCAAGGATCCACAGGCGGCGGCCCGGGCGTTTCAGCGTACGAGGCGGAGGTGCAGGCACTGCTCAAGGAATACCAGGCCGAGCTGGGCATTACTCTGCACGAGATGGGCATCAAGGGTGCCACGATGGAGCGGCCTAATTCGACGACAAATGCCGATTCGTACACTTTCACAGGAGTCGGCACGCAGAACCTGGCTGTCCAGGGTGGATCTTTACAGATCGGTGCATCCGCTTCGGACGAGGAGCAATTCGTCGAAACCAGCGAGAACACCTACACCAAACAATACTTCGAGCCGGTGTACACCACGTATACGATACCCGGCAGCGCCACATTCATACCTGAGACCTCTAGCGAGGCGGGGGGTATCACGGTGGATCTCGGCGGGGACGAGAGCACCAGCCCCCCTCTCATCGTCAATGGGCAGCTGGGATTCATCTATGCCACCGGTCCCCGGACAATCACTGTCCAGACGGGTACTCGGCTCGTCACGAGTACGTATACAGTTCAGGATGGTTACACGAAGGAAACCCAAGGATTTTCGATATACAACATCACGGGTGATGGGGGCAGTGATACCATCACAGCCGCGGCGCCCTTCCTCGGTACTGTAGTCACGGGCGATGGGAACAACGTCAACGTTGATCTGGGCATCGACGACTGGAACTACTGGGGATCGGTGAACTGGGGCGGTCACCTGACCTTCGATAAAGGCGACACGCTCGCGCCCGGCGCATTCATCGATGTGGGCGACGGGATCAACGACACCATCGAGGGTACGGGCAACCCTGACATCATTGCCGCGGGATCAGGGTTCGATTACATCCTGGCATCATTGGGGAGCACCATCTACGTCCCGATGGAGGGGACCTCGACCGAGATCATCGCCACCGGCAATGCGCCGTACTATGGCAACGGTCCCTTCCCCAAGAACACGCTCGTACTGCCGGAAGGTGTCACGCTGCAAAATCTGCAGGTGAAGGCCATCTACAATCCAGTTATCTCATTCCCGAACCTCTATTTCGATCCGGGCTCGGCGACCGGCTCCTTTCTGCAGCTGACCTACGGGGACTCCACCGTCCTGCTGGCGTATGGCGACCAAGGCCCCTCTCATTACCTGCAAAATGCAGACAGTGACGATACTGACGGTATCAATCGGGTTCAGTTCGCCAACGGGACGGTCCTCACCCGCTCACAGCTGCTGGCCATGGCCGGGAGTGTGATCGAAGTTGACAACACCTACAATCCGGTCATCACGCAACTGACGCAGAGTGTCGTGGCCAACACCATGATCTCCGCCGCGGATCTCTTCGCCGGGTCGGATGCGGGAAGCAGCATCAGGCTCTATCAAATCTCGAACTCAGCGAGCAGTGGTGCGGGCTTTTCGCTCAACGGCACGGTCTACTCCCCGGGCCAGGAATTCCAGATTGCCGCGGACCAACTCTCACAGTTGCAATATATTCCCGGCGCCGCGGATTCGACCGATACGCTCACCGTCACGGCATTCGATGGCTTCACACTGGGAGAGACATTCAATCTGTCGCTGTCGATAACCGGTGATTCCGGCCCCTCGGTCTTTCAGGCCACTGACGTAGACCAGACGGTATTGGGGCTGCCAATCGGACCAGTTACGCTCATTGGAGGTTACGCCGGAGACACCCTGGTGGGTGCTTCAGCCGTCGACACCTTCGAGTACAGCGTAGGTGGGGGTGCTGAGACAGTCACTGAGACGGCGGCGACGACCGGCACCAGTGCCAACGTGCTGCACTTCGGCGGCGGGATTACACCCGCGCAGATCTCCTTGAGCGTGGCTGCTGGCGGAGCACTGTTGGCCACTCTCGGAACCAATGGCGACAGCGTGACACTGGTCGGATTCAATCCAACCAATCCGCTCACCTCGATGCCAATACAGCAGTTCCAGTTCGCGGACGGGACGAGCCTGAGCTTTCAACAGTTGTTGAACCAGGTCGCCGCATCGTCAGGTGAGGTGACCAATCCAGATGGCAGCATCACCTATTACAATTTCACCCCCGGACAGGACGAACTCTACGAGGGACAGACCTATGCGGCCGGGTCACAGGCGGGTCAGCAGTTCATGATCAACGCGGACGGAACGATCCGTGAGTACACATTAGACGCGGACGGCCGCCGAGTGAGCGCCGCGTCTACGTACACGAACGGCACAACGTCTCATTCAACCTACAGCTACAACGCAGATGGGTCATACACGCAAAGTGAGGTGGATACGCCGGCCGATGGAAGCGGCGCCACCACAAGCGTCCTGTACTTTGATAGTGCGGGCAACGAGACCGACGAGGACGTAATCAATCCGGATGGATCGACTGAACACACGACCTTTGACGCTCAAGGTCGCTGGCTGGAGCGAGATGTAACCCACCCGGACGGTTCAACGGACAACCTCTCGTTCAACTATCAGCCCGACGGAAGCAGTATCCGGACAGAGATCCAGACCGATGCGGGCGGGGCCAGGACGACGTTCGTGATCAGCTCCAATGCCCAAGGGCAGGCCACCACCCAGAACGAAACGGATTCGAACGGCACGACCTATGACACGACCTACAGTTACAACC
>DAITMW010000174.1:2331-15509 GCA_036834945.1 Steroidobacteraceae bacterium | reverse complement strand
CGACCTGCAGTCCCTCGATGTGCGTCAGCGAATTGAGCAGCTCTTCGGTGAGCCCATCCGAGAAGTACTCCTGTTCGTGATCTCCGCTCAAATTGACGAACGGCAGCACCGCGATGGAATGCGGGGGTGGGTTGAACGCAACGACATTGGTGGGTGCGACGCTGGTGGCCCGTCCCGATTGCGCAGGCGCTGGCATGCGGACACTGGTGACACCCTCTGCTGAGCGGGCGCGCCAGAGGGCATAGGCGCCGCCGGTGAGGAGCGCCAACAAGGCGAGCGCGGCCATCAGAGACCTGACTACCGATAACCGAGAACTCCGGCCTGCTTCCGGCAATGTCGGGCTGTCGGACATGATGGGCGTGGGTCCCGGAGATGCCTCGGGACCGTCGGAGACCGACACCTTCGGCAAGTCGGCCAACGCAGCCTCGGGATCGGGGTCGAGGGTCCCTATGAAGCGGTAGCCACGTCGCGGGAGTGTCTCAATATAGCGCGGCGTCTCGGACGTATCTCCGAGTGCACTCCGCAGCTTCCTGATCACTGTATTGAGGCCCGCGTCGAAGTCCACGACGGTCTCGGGCCACAGGAGCGCGATCAATTGCGCGCGTGTCACGACATTCCCTGCGTGAGCAATCAGCGTTCGCAGCACCTGCACCGGCTGCTCCTGCAGCCGTATTCGGGTTCCCGTGCGCTCCAGGTCCCCCGATTCCGGGTCGAGCACCCACCCATCGAAGCGGAGTTTTCTGCTGCTCACGTGTGATCAGCGCCGGATCAGTCGTAGTTCAGAAAGAGATCAGCCTCAGACCATGGAGTTGTGACGGCCGCTCAGCGACTCTGCGCCGCACGACGCCCCGACGCCCGCCCCTGGACGACGAGGGCGATCGAGCCAGCTGCAGTTTAAGGCTTAGTCAGGTGAACATCCAATGCGGACTCCAAGAAGCATCGTTACGGTAAGCATCGTCGCAGCTCTGATTTCCATGCTGTCGTTCAAGCCTGCGTACGCGCAGGGGCAGACGAAAGGCGCGTGCAGCGCCACTCCGCTCGTGAACCAGCAAAAGGACGAGGCGACGATTCAACGGCTCGAGACCTCGTGGAACAACGCCATCGCCGGCGGCGACGCGAACTTCGAGGATTGCCTCCTCACGGCTGACTTCATGGAAATTCTATCGAATGGCGATCTGAAAACGCGTACGGACGAGCTGGGGTTTACGGCAAAGAACAAGGGACAGAAGAAGCCCGTGCCACGGCTGCCTGCGTTCACCGTAGTAGTCCACGGCAATATCGCCATGGCCTTTGCAACCTGGACGCCGGTTGCCGCGAACCGCCCCCCAGAGAAAATAGTGGACTACTTCATCTGGGAGAACGGCTCGTGGCATGTGTTCTTCTCGCAGTCGACTCCGATCGAGCAAAATGTGAGTTTTCGCTGGAGACACGTCTAAGCGGGCGTTCAGGCACCCGGAATCCGACGCGCTATTTCACCCTGGTGCCCGCACTGCGCACGACCACCCATTTGCCTGCGCGCTTTTCGAGGAGATCCATCCAGACGAAGTCACCGCTGGTGTCTTTTCCGTCCCGGGTTCTCTTTTCGGTGACACTGGCGCTGGCAACGGCAACATTGCCGAATACCTGCACGGTGACGGGTCCGTTTTCGAACGACTCGAGTTTGTCATGGAAGGCTTCAAAGTTGCGTAGGATGTCCTTCTTCGTGACGACCTTGCCAGAGGATCCGACGGTCGCGAAATCGTCGGCGTAGATCTGGTCGAGCTTGTCGATATCGACGCGCACCATGGCGTCCACCATGTCTTGCTCGACCTGTTTGATAGAGTTCACTTCCGTCGGGTCGTTGGATGGCTGGGGCGGCGCGGCTAAAACCGCTCCAACGCAAACAAACGTGGACAGGCTCGTCAGGATGGGCTTTTTCATCGGTTGGATGTCCTGTTCGGCTTCGGGGAAGTCCCCCGCGGGCTGCAGGGTTGCCGATTGCATGGCGCCGCGCCATGTTCCGAAGCTGACCTGTTGCTGAATTAAAGCTGACCTGTCGCTGTGTTGTAGGAAGCGGCCGACTTCGCGAGCCGCTCCGCCCCGACAGTATTGCCCCGATCTCCAGACTAGCCTGAGCCACACGACGAAGCATTTGGGAGGGCGTCATGGCCGAGGCAAAGAGTACCGCCCAGACAGCTGCGAGCCGTAGCACGCGGGTCACTCATCACGCGGCAATCGTCGATGCCATTGAGCTGCTGACGGCGGATCACCGCCAGGTGGAAGACTGGTTCGAACAGTTGAAGTCCGCGACGGGAACGCATAAGGAAGGGCTTGCGCTGCGGATCTGCCAAGCTTTGCGGATGCACATGCAGATCGAGGAGGAGATCTTTTACCCCGCCTTTTGGCAAGCTACGCGCGAAACGACTACTCACCACGGGGCCGAAATCGAGCACGAGAGAGCCAGAGTGTTGATAGCCGAGATCGAGATCGCGAGTCCGCAAGACGAGTACTTCGATGCCAGGGTGACGGTTCTGTCCGAGATGATCAAGCACCATGTCAACGACGAAGAGGCCCGTGGCGGCATGTTTGCGAAGGCGCGCCGATCGAAAATGGCCCTGGGCGAAGTCGGCGAGCAACTGGCGGCGCGCAAGGCAAAGTTGGCGGCTGTGGCGCAGACTGGAACATGGGCGGGGATGCCATGACTGTCGACGCGGGCGTGTCACTTCAGGATCGGCCCAGGGACTTTACGGAGTTCATGGTGGCAGGTGCGCGGGTTTTGCTGCAGGAACGTCCGCGCCCGTCGACCGTTGAAATTGGACGGGCTCCAGCCGCGATGCGAGGAGCAGCATGCCAGCTGTCTATCCACCCGCCATACTGATACTCCTTTATGGAGTCATGCCCTTGTGGTTGCTGGCGGGACTAGCGGACTGGGCGTGTCATCGCGCGACGAACCTGGCGCACACCGCGGGTCCCAAGGAGTCCTGGCTCCACTTGCTGATGTTCGCGGAAGTTGGAACGGCTCTGCTCGTGGGACTCTTTCTGGAGATCAACGCGGGAGTCATCTTGGTCATGATCTGCGCGTTTCTCGCCCATGAGGCCACTTCTCTGTGGGATGTCAGCTATGCTGTTGCGAGGCGGCGAGTCTCGCCGATCGAACAACACGTGCATAGTTTCCTGGAACTACTGCCGTTGGTGGCCATCGTGTGCGTCATTTCGGCTCATTGGGATGCGTTTCTCTCCCTGCTGGGAATGGGATCAGCACCGGCCTCTTTTGCGCTCGAGAAGAAAGATCCACCACTACCCGGCGGATACCTGGCGGTTTTGTTGGTGAGTATTGCCGCTCTCGAGGTGTTGCCTTATCTCGAGGAGCTGTTGCGTGCGCGGCGTGCGAGCAGGCGGCCATTGAAAGCGGATCTGGCCGCAACCGCACTCGAGCGCTGGTAGGTCTGCCGAGCCAGGCAGGGACGGTCAGCGTAGGATTTGCGTCCAGTCCGGCCGCGATGGCGCTCAGCAACATGATCCACCAGGGGTGATGCAGGAGATTTGACGCGATTTGATTCAGGGCACTGACTTCAATCACTCCCATCCGCGGCCCTACCTGAGAGAGATCACCGCGGCGATCAGGGCGGCGCCTGCGAGACTGGCGATGCAAACAATTCCCCAGAGCCGGAGCAGTTGATAGAGATTGGCTCGCCGGGGAAGCACGCGCGGATGCTGCGACAGCCGTCGGAGCAATCGCGCGCCGCTTTGACTTGTATCAAGTTTTTTTGAAACTACGAGGTTCCCGGACCGGGCGCCGTGGAGATTACCTGGCGCGTCAGGTCGTGCGGCTTGGTAGTCATGGCGGCGTATGCGAACAGCAATGCCGCCACGAAGTGCACGAGACCACCGGGAATCCACATGATCAATCCCGCGAGTTGCTGATCTTCCGCGGCAGTCAGGCCGCCGGCGAGCAGCCCGTGGAGCCCCAGCGCGGCATAACCCGGATACCAGGGGCTCGATGAGATGGCCATGAGCGCCCCCAAGGCGCCGGTAGCCAGGGACGTGATGAACAGGCAGAGCGCTGCGACCGCGCGGCGATGTTGGCTGTGGGAGCTTCGCGTCAGCGACCACCAGAACAATAGAGCAGTTCCCAGGAAGCTCAGGTGTTGTAGCGCGTGCCAGTATTCACTCTCGAGTGCCAACTGGAACAAAGACGGCATATGCCACAGCCAAAGCGCCAGGATCTGCAATCCGGTGGCGACGACAGGGGCCGTGAGAAGCCGCCAGGCTCGGGACACCGGTCGATGACCAAAGGCGTGGACGAGAGCCCGGCGCACCTCGTGGGGACACGCCCAGAGGAATATCGCTATCGGTCTCGAAAGGGCCATGAGTGGGGCAGCGACCAACATCAACAATTCGTGCTCGGTCATGTGAGCTGTGAAAGAGACCTCGCCCAGCTCATGCAGCGGGCTCAGCAATGAGGCGGCCAAGGTGAGCCAGCCCAGGCCAAACAAGATGCCGTTGGGCCAGATGCAGCGATGGATCATGGTCACGCGTGTGCACAAGCGGACAAGCCCCACTGCGTACCAAACTCCGCTGAAGAGCAAAGGCGTCAGTAAGGCTATCTCGTTTTGCCAGGCAGGCGACTCCTCGGCCGCCGCGCTGTGCGCAACCGCAATAGCCGGAAGTATGGCAAGCGCCAGGAGAAGTCCGCCGCCTCTCATTGATAACATCCCGGCAGGATAAAGCCGGCGATCGTACCCGCAATGATGACGAGCAGGGATAAACCTCCGGCGAGCACTCCGAGCGTTGCCGTGAAAGATCCCGTGGATGGGCTGGACATCGGTCCTCGGGCCGACCAGGAAAGCAACAACCCTGCCAGCGCCATGCATCCGCAGACAATTCCGCTGCTCAGCACCAGGGTCGGGCTGGCCGCGTGGCATCGGGCATAGATCAAAGTGGATGTAAATTGTTGATTCGCTGCCCACGCCGCTGCGCCCAGGATCAATCCGGATCGGGCCGCCCAGAGGTGCGCTTTCGAATGGGTTTCCATGCGCTTTACACCCAGCGGGGCACGAAGTAGAGGATCACGTAGACCGGCAGCCAGGCGAACACGACAAAATTCCAATACATGGCGTTCTCGGCAGCGTCCACGAAACGTCGTGCATGCGTGCCATGAGAGGTGAACAGTAGTACCGCCAGAACTATCGTATCGGCGAGATCAGTAGCAACGTGCACCGTATGAAGCCCGAGCAGAGCCCACACGGCGGAACCGTACGCGTTCCAGTCCCATCGCACGTTCAAATGTGAAAACTCGTACAGCCGCATGACGACGATCACTGCGCCGATCAGGCTCATGAGGACGAGGCCGATGCGGACGGCGCCCAGGTCGTGCTGCTCCGCACGGCGCTTGAGCCATATGTTGGGCACGACACTGAGCAGAAAAGCGGCCGTGATGGCGGTCGAGATGTCGAGATCGGGAGTCGCCGTGTTCGGTGGCCAATGTGGCTCCTGCATCATCAAGTACAGATACACGGCGGCGCCGACGGCGAGCGTCATCGATTCGATTGCGAACATCCCCACCGTGCCCCACCAGGTCAGCGAGCGACTCCCGAAGCCATGGTCGGGAAGCTGCCTCAAGTCCAGGATAAAGTGAGGCCGCATCATCCCTCCCGCTCGATCGATTCCTTCGGATTCGGCCAGAACCATCCAATCAAGGTGATGGCCACGGGCACGGCACCGATGTAAAGACCCCAAGGGGTGAAAACGGTGAGGATGAACAGGAAAGCGGCGGCGACGGCGGCCAGAAATGGCCAGATCGTTGGATCCGCCGATGGCTCGCGCAGATCCGGCCTCGCCTCCCCCGCCGTGGTGAGTAGCAATTCCCGACGGTCGGTGCGTAATCCATGCGCGAGAGGTACACCCTCAGGGTGATCCCAGAGCGGCTCGGAAGTCTCCACGACCGGAATGTGCGCGAAGTTATAAACAGGTGGAGGCGAGTCGGTGGCCCACTCGAGTCCCGAGGCGCCCCACGGATTCGGACCGGCGCGCTCGCCGGATCGCAGCGAGTGCCATACATTGATGATGAAAAGCAGCACACTCACGGCGAGCGCCAAGGACCCGATCGTGGCCAACAGGTTCAGGCCACCCCATCCGAGCTGCGCGGAGTAGGTGTATACCCGGCGGGGCATTCCTTCCAACCCCAACAGGTGCATCGGGAAGAAGGTCACGTTGAAGGCTAGGAAAAAAAGCCAAAAATTCCACTTCCCGAGTCGCTCGCTCAGCATCCGGCCGGTGATTTTCGGGAACCAGTAATAGAAGCCGCCGAGTAGTGGAAATACGGCGCCACCGATGAGCACGTAATGGAAATGGGCGACGACGAAATAGGTGTCATGCACCTGCAGGTCCATGGGGACCGAGGCCAGCATCACCCCGGTGAGCCCGCCCAGTACGAACTCCACGACGAAGCCGATCATGAACAGCATGGGAGTCGTGAATCTCACGCGACCCAGCCACATGGTGGCAATCCAACAGAAAATCTGTGCCCCGCTCGGCAGTGCGATCATCATGCTGGCAGCCGTGTAGAAGCTGTCCCCCAGCCGGGGCAATCCTGTTGCGAACATGTGATGCACCCAGAGCCCGAACGCCAGGAAGCCGGTGGCCAGCAACGCCAGTACCATGACTGGATAGCCGAAGACCGGGCGCTCGCTGAATGTCGCCATCACCATGGAGACGATGCCGAGGGCCGGAATGAAGATGATGTAGACCTCGGGGTGCCCGAAGAACCAGAAGAGGTGCTGCCACAACAGTGCATCGCCGCCTTCGGCTGGATTGAAGAAGTGTGTGGCGATCGAGCGGTCCAGCAGCAGGTAAGTGCTGGCGATCATGACAGCCGGCATGGCGAAACAGACCATGAAATTCGTGACCAGGAGCGCCCAAGCGAACAGCGGCATTCTGTTCAAAGCCATGCCGGGAGCGCGCTGCTTGAAGATCGTGCAGATCGTGCTGACCGCGATGGCGAGCGAGGAGAGCTCAGTGAACGTGATCATCTGCGCCCAGAAATCCACGCGCTTGCCGGATGAGTACTGCGGTCCCGAGAGCGGCACGTAGCTGAACCAGCCCGTATCGGGACCGATGTCGAGCGCAAATGCGACGTAGAGCATCACACCGCCGAACAGGTAAATCCAGAACGCGAACGCGTTGAGTCTCGGAAATGCGATCGCGCGAGTCCCGACCATCAGTGGGACGAGATAGACACCGAGCGCCTGCATCACGGGTACCGCGAACAGAAACATCATCGTCGACCCGTGCATCGAAAATAGCTGGTTGTATAGATCCGGCCCGATCAGGGTGCTGTCGGGCCTGGCAAGCTGCACGCGCATCGCGAGTGCGAGCAGTCCTCCGAGAGCGAAGAAGGCCATCGCGGCAATCAGGGTACGACGTCCGACTAACTTATGGTCCACCACCGAGAGCCAACCTATGATCCCGCGCGGAGTCGCCCACGTGCGACTGAGCTGTTCCCGGGTGATTGAGTCATCGAGTTCCACGCCATCACGCGGGAATTGGGTCTCCACCGCCATCACTTGAGCCCATCCAGATACGTGATGATCGATTGCAGCCCAGTCGGGTCGAGCTCCACCCTGGGCATGTGGTTGCCGGGTTTGATTCCTTGCGGGTCGGCGATCCAGGCTGCCAGGTTGGCGCGACTGTATCTCAGAGTGCCGGCTGCAAGTGAGGCGCGGGACGCCACATGCGTGAGATCCGGACCTGAGACGCCGGCCGCATCGGTGCCCCGGATCGTGTGACACAGCACGCAGGCAGAGGTCATGAACCTGTCGCGTCCCTGTGCCGCCATGCTGTCAGCCGGTTCGCGGGCAACTTGCAGCTCGCCCGAGCGCCAACGATCGAAGTCCTGCTGGGACTCGACCACGACGTAAAGCGCCATGTTCGCGTGTTGGGCGCCGCAGAATTCGGCGCATTGGCCCCGGAATACGCCGATGCGTGTCGGGTGCAGATTGATGTTGGTATCGCGTCCGGGAATCAGATCCTGCTTGCCGTGCAGGTTGGGTACCCAGAAACTGTGAATGACATCGGGAGAACGCAAATGGATCTCCACCGGCACGTTCACGGGCAGATGGATCTCATTCGCGGTGTCGAAGCTCTGACTGGGATCATCGCTCTGGTACTTCACGTCCCACCACCATTGAAGGGATGTGACCTCCAGTGAGAGCCCTTTCTGCTCGGCGTCCGAAAAGATCGCGCGGTCGACGGCGTAGCTCGTGATGGTGAGTGCGAACAACCCGAGGATCACCAGCCCAATCCAGCCGCGCAGCATGGCTGACATCAAACGTGTCGTAGCTCCACCGGAGTCGGGTACTCCGCGGCGCCCGCGCAACAACGCCCAAACGAGGAAGCCGAGGACCAGTAGATACATCACACCGCAGACGTCCATCAGAACCGTCCACATCGTGTGGATATGACCGCCCTGCACTCCCGCCACATCCAGTACCGAATGCTCGGCCGCTCTCATTGCTGCGTGCCCTCCGTCGCGGCATTCGAGCTCGTAACGGTAGGTTGCTTTTCCATCAGCTGCTCGGGCGGAGCGCCCTGCATCTCATCGCTCCGGCCCGGTGAGGCCGATCGGGATAGATTGCCGGTCATCGATCTGACATAGCCCGCGATCTGCCAGATTTGCCGCTGCGGAATCTTGCCGCCGAATGCCGGCATGCCGTTGGGCCGGCCCTGCTGGATACTTGCGAAGATCTGCTCTATCTGTCCGCCGTAGCGCCATTGGCTGTCCATCAATGGCGGACCGGAATCACCCCCGCCGTGAGCATGGCAACCCACGCAGTTGAACCACGCGTACAGCCGCTTTCCCTCCGAAAGGTTATAGGCGTTGTTTTCGTACTCGGAACGCCGTGGATCAGGCTGCAACGGGGTGGGATCGCCCGGCTGTAGATCTGTCGTGCGAACCTGCATGGGCGCTGAACTCTCGCCCGTCGGCGTGGGCCCCAACTGTCGGTTTTCCCGCTCGCACCCGGAAACGGACAACACAAACAGTACCAACAGTACCGGCAGCGCCTCAATCCGGAGGCAATGCAAAGACATACAACGTGCCCCCTTTGGTGGTCTTCTGCGGCAGGTCGGTCGTGGCATTGACCATCCCCTTGGCTGCAGTCGGATCACGGCTGTCAAGCCCGCCCGAGACGATCGCGCCCGCCCAGCCACCCACTCCGGAAAGAACAGCGACGTATTGACGCCCATCCGGGCCGCGGTAGGTGATCGGTTGGCCGATGATTCCGGAGCCCGTCTTGAACTGCCACTCCAGCGCGCCGGTGCGCGCGTCCACAGCCTTGAACCAACCTTCCATCGTGCCGTAGAAGACGACGTCACCCGCGGTCGCCAGTGCTCCGCTCCAGACAGGGAGATCTTCCTTCAGCTCCCAGGCCTTGCCGCGTTTCTTCACATCCCACGCGGTCAACACACCGCGGTTCCCGCCGGGGCCAGCGTACATCTTGAGGTCCGCTCCGACATAGGGTGTGCCGGCAATATAGTTTGTCTGAGTGGATTGCCAGTCCATACAGAGGTTCGCATGCGGCACATACAAGAAGCCGGTGCGCGGCGAGTAGGCCGAAGGATTCCAATCCTTGGTCCCGGGGGCGGTCGGGCAGATGTTTCTCACCACCTTGCCGAGCTGCGGCTTCTTCTCCTCGTTGTACTTCAGAGCACCTGTCTCGAGGTCAACACCCGTGCTCGTGTTCACATTACCGTAGACATCGGCGGACAGAACCTCACCGGTGGTCCGATCGATGACGTACAAGTATCCGTTGCGCTCCGGCCGTACGAGCACTTTGCGCTGCCGTCCGCCTACGTCGATGTCGAGCAGAACGATCTCGTTGATGCTATCGTAGTCATAAAGATCGTGCGGGGCTGTTTGATAGAACCAACGTGCCCGACCCGTATCCGGGTCCCGGGCGAAGATTCCACTGGTCCACTTGTTGTCCCCGGGGCGCTGATCCGGGTTCCAGGGGCCCGGATTGCCAGTGCCGTAATAAACGAGGTTCAGGTCGGGATCATAGGAAATCCAGCCCCACACGGTGCCACCGCCGATCTTCCAGGCTTCCGGCGGCCACGTGCGCACTCCCAGATCGGTTCCCTTGTCGCTGGCGTAAAAGGGCATGAAGTCGGGCCCGATCAGGACTTCCGCATCGGGTCCGGTGCTGAAAGCTTTCCAATTGATGGCACCGGTTTTTGCGTCCAGCGCGGCCAGCCAGCCGCGTACTCCATATTCGCCGCCACTATTGCCGATCAGAACTTTGCCCCTGACCACCTCCGGCGCCATGGTGATGGTTTCACCCTTGTTGATATCGCCCAGCCGCGTCTTCCAGCGTTGCTTGCCGCTTAGGGCATCGACCGCGACCGCGTTGCCGTCCAGCGTTGCGTAGTAGATCGCGCTGTCGTAGTAGAACGCACCGCGGTTGACCACATCGCAGCACGCGACGCCCTGGGCCGCGGCCTCCGGCTGAGGCTTGTAGCTCCACTTCAGTGGCGCGCCGGGCTTGGTCAAGTCGAGCGCGAACAGCTCGTTGGGATAGGGAGTCACGATGTACATCGTGCCGTCCACCACTAGTGGCGCCGCCTCCTGGCCCCGTGCGACGCCGGTTGAGAATGTGAACTGGACCGTGAGGTCCTTGACGTTGTTGGTGTTGATCTCAGCAAGGTTGCTGTAGCGCCGCGAGGCGTAATCGTGGGCAGGCATCGTCCAGTTGCCGTCGTCCTCGGTTGGCTGAGCGGCGGCAACACCCGTCGCGACCGAGATGCCCAATGTAGCACCGACCAGACTTGCGAGTAGTGTTGTGCTCGTGCGATATCCCACGGGTTATGTTTACCGCCATCCGGCTTTGCTACTTCTAGACACACTCGCAGCATGAATTGTGCCGCGGAAACCCGCTCTCGAGAGAGCACGGCCAAACAGGCGCTCGTATTGCCCGTCGAGTTTCGCAACTCGTCATGATGTTTTGTTTCCGCGACCCGTGGAGTTATTCTAGAGCGAGCTCTCTAGCGTGGCGGCTGCGCCCCGTTGATTCTCGACCCCCCGTCTGCCTGTGCCGCGCCCATGGCCGCGCTGCGTGCTGTAGGGCGGCGGCACTGCATTATGGCGAGGTATCCACTTTGAGGTTATTGACGACATGACTCGCACCGACGACTCGTGCTGCAAGTTGTTCCACGGTGGACTTCTCGGCGGCAGTTTTGACTACGCCGTTCAAAGTGACCGTGCCGTTCGCCGCCACTATTTTCGCATTGTGCGCGTAGGTGGAAAGACTCTTGTCATCCATCACGCTGCGCCGGATGCGTTGCGTGATTTCGATGTCGGAGCTGTTGTTTTTCTGGTCATCGGCGGTGCGAGCGCGATTGGTCGGATCCCGCGCATTGCTCTTCGTGTTATCGGGCGCCACTGAAGGGCTCGATTGAGGGACAGTGTCGGCCGATTGCGCCGCCGCAACGCCGCTCCAGCAGATCACCAGGACCGACGCCATCAGACATGTCAATGAGGTTTGTTTCATATAGCACCATGTGGGTTCGAATCAGAGGTGGACGGGGGAGTCCCCCCGCCCGATCGCCTTGACGGCCAGCTCCTCAGTAAGCTGCTCTGCTGCTCTTGGGCTCGGCCGCGGCCGCCTCGCCTGTGGAAGCGATGTCTTCGGCACCAGTGCTTCTCAGAAGCTCCTTCGCACGGCTCACCTCGTCGGAGGTGTCACAGTGAACGGACAGCAGTGTTCCTCCGTTCTTTACCCTCCCCTCGTAGCGCTTTGCCTCGTATTCTGGAATGCCCATTCCAACCAACGCTCCGACCAAGCCGCCGACAGTGCCGCCCACCCCGAGACCGGCCAGTCCAGCCATGATCGGGCCAGCCGCGATGAAGGGCCCCAGTCCGGGGATGGCCAGGGTTCCAATGCCCGCGAGGACTCCCAACGTCCCACCAATCACCCCGCCGGTCGTGGCTCCGAACGCGGTACCTTCAGGCGCCTTGGTCTCCTTCTCATGGGCAAATTCCCGCGAGCTACGGGTATCAGACAGGAGCACCGAGATCGACGTACTCGGGAAGCCCGCACCGGTGAGGGAATCAACGGCGCGCTCAGCGCGCTCGACGCTCGGATAAATGCCGAAGACGGCAGTGTTCTTGCTTGCCATGACAAACTCCTCGATATTTAGAGAACCGAAACTGGTGCCTCGGAAGCGGCACTCGCTGTGTGGTACCGGCATTAGGGACTTTATTTGGTGCGCCGCCTGTAGGACCCTTACATGTCATTCCGTCGGCGAACGCCATCCCGGATGTGGCGGCTACCGCAAGCCTGACCTCACGGGAGGCCCCTACAGGTCAGAGAGTGAGCCTCTACCTCCGACCGTGCTCCAGCTCAGACGGTAAGACCCAACAGCACTGGCGAGCGCGGTATTCGGGGCGAACTAACATGGCGGAGCAACGGTCATGGCTGCCAGGGTAGTCGTCGTTTACTTCTCCAGACTTGGCGCTCCATTGCGCGCCCACGAGAAGGCGATACTCGATGCTTCAGCTCAGCGCATCGCGGAGCTCACGGGGTGCGCGACATTCGTGCTGGTGCGAAGCGAATGCTCTCACAAGGTCCATTGCGCCTGAAGAAGGCTCTCGCCTGCGGTGGTGGTGGTCAAAGGGTCGCGACTACAGCCCATCAGGTGGAGGCGTTTGTCGAAGCCATCCCTCGAGAGGAAATCACGCAATTCGGAATCGTGCTCGAGGCCGAGCTGCGTGATGTGTCGACATACAGCGTAGGCCACATCAAGGTCGGCGACATCGCCATCGCTTACCATGGAATACAACAGACGGCCACGGCCCCGGGGGGACGATCGGTGTACGGTGGCTCCCGCCTCGTATGCGTGCGAGGAGGATGGGAGGCGCTCGATGCACTGCAGATGCCCGAGGCTACCCGGCTCCTGGTAACAAAGGCCAGATCATATGATCTTGCGACCAGAGAATACCCGGGCTTCATGGCCTCGCGCCGTAATCCACCCGACGCAGTGATCGATTTCTGCGGCGAGGATCCGATAGATGGGCCCGTGCTGCGCTATACCCGAATCCAATCGCAAAGTTTCTGATCGCGATGCGCGGTGGCCGGGCGCCGAATCCGCAGTTTTGAAATCTCATTCAGGTTGGCTTGGCCACCATCAGAAAGAAGACGATC
>DAITMW010000174.1:0-2231 GCA_036834945.1 Steroidobacteraceae bacterium | reverse complement strand
GCAGTTTTGAAATCTCATTCAGGTTGGCTTGGCCACCATCAGAAAGAAGACGATCACGAGGGAGACAAAAGCGATCACGCCGAGCGCGATCCAGCGGCGAAAGAATGTCCAATAGCGTTCCGGGAGAGGCGCTCCGCGGGTCGCCGCCTCACCTGCCATCTCCCGCATGCGAATCTGCATCCAGACGACAGGCAACCAGGCAGCGCCGGCCAGCAGAAAGAGTCCTATGGACGTCAGCAACCAAAAGCTGGTCAGTTGGAAGTTCGCCATATACACCAGGTACAGGCCGCTCACAGGCTGCAGAATGACGGTTGGTGTCGTGAACAGCCAATCGGCAATGACGACATATTTTATTACGACCGCGAGAACGTGTGTGTCACGGGTGCGGGTCGCGAAGAACATGTAGAACGCCGAGCCCAGTCCTGTCCCAAAGAGGATCGTCGAGGAGAGGACATGGACCCACTTGACGATGAGATACTCCATTGGCTCAGGCCGAGTCTGGTGTGCGGCGCTGCAAGACCCGGGCGCGCAACGTGCTTCTAATGAAGCCATGCGGAACCGCTCCCCACGGCGTCGCGATCGGAATTTGCGCATGCGTGTACTGCTGACAGGCGCCTCCGGTTTCATTGGCCGTCATATCGCCGCTGAGCTCCAACGCCATGGTCACGTCGTCGTTTGCGCTGTTCGTGTAGGCGCGCGTGCACCTGCGGGCTGCGCGAGGGTCATCGAGACGGATTTCACGATGGACCTCGAGCCCTCCTCTTGGGTGGAGAAGCTGAGAGGCGTTGATGCAGTCATCAACGGGGTCGGAATTCTGCGAGAGCGCGGCGAACAGACTTTCGCGTCGCTTCATGAGCGAGCCCCTTGCGCGCTCTTCGATGCATGTGTCATAGCCGGCATCCAGCGCGTCGTGAACATTTCAGCTCTCGGTGCGGACGAGAACGCGCACAGCGGCTATCAACTGAGCAAGCGTCGGGCCGATACACACCTGAAGAGTCTCCCGCTCGCATGGACGATCGTCCAACCGTCGCTCGTCTATGGTCCCGGTGGGACCAGCGCTCGGCTGTTCACCATGCTCGCCAGTATGCCCTGCATCCCAGTTCCAGAGCGCGGCATGCAGCAAGTCCAGCCCATACATATCGATGACCTCACCGAAGCTATCGTCACATTGCTCGAGAGCCCATTCACGAATCCCACAACCGTGCCATGCGTCGGCCCTGCCCCGCTTGCGCTGCGAGACTTTCTCGCCCTTTTGCGAGCATCCATGCAACTCCCCAGCGCAAGATTTCTGTTCATGCCCTTGTCGTTGGTTCGAGTCGCGGCCCGAGTGGGCACCTTTGTCCCGTGGATGCTCCTGGATTCCGCCACGCTGCATATGCTCATGCAAGGAAACGTGGGCGATCCTGGGCCCGTGCGGGCGCTTCTGGGTCGAGCAAGCCGATCGCCTGATCGATTCATCGAGGCTCGCGACGCCGCTGCGGTACGCACGAGCGCTCAACTGAAGTGGCTTTTGCCACCGCTTCGCTGGAGTATCGCCATCGTGTGGATCGTAACGGGGATCGTTTCGTTGGGCCTGTTCCCCATTGATCAGAGCTATCAGCTTCTTCATCGCGTGGGAGTCACGCCCAGGCTCGCGCCACTCTTCTTGTACGGTGCCGCGGGGTTGGACCTGGCGCTTGGTTTCGGCACGTTGTTTCTTCGTCAGCGCCGGCTTCTGTGGATCGTGCAGATCGTACTCATCCTGACGTACACACTCATCATTTCTGTGTGGTTGCCAGAGTTCTGGGCGCATCCATATGGCCCGCTGCTCAAGAATCTGCCAATGCTGGCGGCCATCGGGTTGCTGTATACGTTCGAGCGTCAACGTTAGTGGGACGCCACGACGGCGGCATGGATGGGCTGTACCCTGCCTCATCGGGAACTCGGGCGTTCCCCGCCTCGTTGAGCTGCTGTCGGCCAGCGCATACGCCTATTTGATCCAGGTTATATGGAGATACATGGGGTCGAGACCAGCCACACTGAGCCGTGCAGTGGTGGCGGGGTTGAAGTAGCAGTCGTGCAGGGTTTGAAGTCGATACCGCGACACCTGCCTTGACTGAGACTTGGCAAATGCACGAATTGCATGTAGGACCGTGCTCACAACGTTATGTTGTATACGCCGACAGCGGGTTGCCCAGGTGTGGGTTATCTGTCAGTGCCCGGCATTTCCTTGTAAGAGGATAACGTCATGG
>DAITMW010000173.1:13045-15576 GCA_036834945.1 Steroidobacteraceae bacterium | reverse complement strand
TAGCCCAGATCGAGCGCGATCGTGCCCGCCACCGCGGCCACATTGAACAGCGCCAGTCCGATCCAGGCGAGCTTGGGGCTGTATAAGCGCGTGCGGGAGCTACGTGCGGCGACGTAATACGCGAGCCCCACCAAAGCCAGACTGGCCCAGCCATAAAAGGTGGCATTGGTGTGAATCGGACGCAGCCGTCCGAATGTCAGCCACTCCCCACGCGCAAAATCGGGTGCACCGAACTTGTAGGCCATCAGTACGCCCACTGCGGTGGCAAACAGCAGCCAGAAGGCGGCCGTCACCGTGTAGGCGCTCAGCACCGCTACCAACATCCGTTCGTCGTGGGTGGACAGGGACGACTGCTGGACCGTCACCCCCGTGGATATGTTTGCACGCTCCGATGGGGATCCGTCCTCCTTCCGGACAAGCCCCGAATGACACGGGCTCGCGACGGGTGCGTTATCGGCATCGTACACGGCTTGCTGGTCCGCGGGATCCTGCGTGGGAGAGGATGTCATGCGAGGCTCGGGCGACATTA
This sequence comes from Steroidobacteraceae bacterium, assembly GCA_036834945.1. Classification (GTDB taxonomy): domain Bacteria; phylum Pseudomonadota; class Gammaproteobacteria; order Steroidobacterales; family Steroidobacteraceae; genus 13-2-20CM-66-19. The sequence continues at coordinate 15,047 of DAITMW010000173.1, read as the reverse complement.
ACTGGTTCCTCAAACAGACCTGTGGCATCTCCCAGACCCAGAGGCCTCAACTATTGCGCGCAAATAACCTCTTTGAGAACGGTCGCCGGGTTGAACTGCGAATCCTGTGCGGTGTAGAGGAGGGTGACGCGCTGTTGCGCAGCACTGCGGCGGAGTGAATTCAGTAGCCGCTGCCGTTGCATGAGCTCGGCGCGATACCGGGTGCGAAACTCAGACCAGCGTGTTGGATCGTCTCGAAACCACCTTTGCAGTTCCGTACTCGGTGCGAGGTCCTTCAGCCACTCATCCAGTGCTGCCTCTTGCCTATTGACTCCGGGCGGCCAGACCCGATTTACGAGCACGCGGCGGCCATCCGCCGCGTCTCGCGGCGCATCGATTCGTTTGGTGCAAGGGTCCAGCGCGCCGGGCGACACGCCATCCGCACCGACCTTGTGTAGGAAACGCGGCCGCGAATGAAGTCTGCCCAAAGCGCCAGGGATCTTGCGCGCGGTCTTTGTCATCGCCCACGATGCGGCACTAGCCCAGGACCAAGATCAGGGCAGCCGCGGCCAAAAAGGCGCCCATTCCAATGTTGATTGCCCAAAGTGGGTTCGGACCCTGAGCTGGCGTCGCCGTCTGCGGATTCGCCGGCGATGGACGGCACGTTGCGGTAGCGACGATCGCCCTACGGTGGCCTGCGGAACGCGGGGGTTCGTGCGCGCATGAATGCGCGTGTGATCTGCGGTTGTCTCGAGGCATTTTGCGTACTCCCGGTGGACTGAATCTCCTGACTGAAAGGAGCGTAGAAGTCGCGTCACCATTCGACAAGCGATGAATATTGGTGCGTAAAATCGACTTTTTCGATTTGAAGGAAGGGTCGATTTGGCCGGGGGATCGGTCCACGGGATCGAGCGATTGCCTCATCTCAATGGCGCTGCCACCGCCATCGCAGCACGGCAACGAGCCGAAGTTGGATGGCGCGTCGTGTGTTGGTCATCCGATGGGGCGGTCGCGTATGAACGACGTGCAGGCGCGAGGTGCTCGCCTCACTTTGATGAATCCGATATCAAGGGCCAACATTATTCGCTTGTCGGATTTGAAAACGATGTTTAGGCTCCGTCGCAACTACCGGGCGAATACGTGTTGGTGTCATTGGTTGATCGCCGCAGAGGCTCGCACGAAGTCTGGTCCCCCGTTGGCGCTGTTGTAGACCGCCGAGCGTCTCTCCCGGTAGCCCAAAGCTAGGAGTAGATCATGCGATACCGTTATCGGTCCCTGTTGGTCGGCATAGCCGCGATGGTTGTGACGGTGGCCTCCGTCACGGTAATCGCGGATCCCGACCTCGATCAAAAGATGAGCGATCCGGCCAATTGGGCCACTCAGGCCGGCGACTATGCCAACCACCGGTACAGCACGCTCAGCCAGATCAATGCGGGTAACGTCGGCAATTTGCAGGTCGCGTGGACCCTGTCCACCGGTGTGTTGCGCGGTCACGAGGGATCGCCGCTCGTCATTGGTGACATGATGTACATCCATACGCCATTTCCAAACAACGTGTATGCCGTGAGCCTCGAGGACCAGACGTTCATCTGGAAGTACGAGCCCAAGCAGGACGCGGATGTCGTACCGGTCATGTGTTGCGACACCGTCAGTCGAGGTCTTGCCTACGGTGACGGCAAGATTTTCCTGCAGCAGGCCGATACGACGCTCGTCGCACTCGACGCCAGGACCGGCAAGCTCGTGTGGGCCGTCAAGAACGGCAACCCGAAGATCGGCGAGACCAACACCAACGCGCCCCACGTTTTCAAGGACAAGGTGATCACCGGCATTTCCGGCGGAGAATATGGCGTCCGGGGCCGCTTGATCGCGTACGACTTGAAGACCGGGAAGAAGGCGTGGACCGCCTGGAGCACCGGTCCGGATAACGAGCTGTTGTTCGACCCGGCAAAAACCATGACCTGGACGAATGGCAAAATGGCGCCGGTGGGCAAGGATTCCTCGCTCAAGAGCTGGCAGGGTGAGC
>DAITMW010000173.1:0-12945 GCA_036834945.1 Steroidobacteraceae bacterium | reverse complement strand
GGCAAAATGGCGCCGGTGGGCAAGGATTCCTCGCTCAAGAGCTGGCAGGGTGAGCAGTGGAAGCTCGGCGGCGGCCCGACGTGGGGTTGGTATTCGTATGACCCGAAAGTCAATCTCGTTTATTACGGCTCCGGCAATCCGGGCACCTGGAACCCGAATCAGCGACCGGGGGACAATAAGTGGTCGATGACCATCTTTGCACGTGACCTCGACACGGGTGTGGCGAAGTGGGTCTACCAGATGACCCCACACGACCAGTGGGACTTCGACGGCGTCAACGAGATGCCCCTCATCGATGTCACCATCAATGGCAAGCAGATCCCGGCCCTGGTGCATATGGATCGCAACGGCTTCGGCTACACTCTCAACCGGGAAACCGGTGCGCTGCTCGTGGCGCAGAAATACGATCCGGCGGTGAACTGGGCGACGAAGGTGGACATGAAGTCCGGCCGCCCGATCGTTGATCCGCACTTCTCCCCGGGTACGACGGGCCCCGATGTCAACGTGAAGAATATCTGCCCCGCCTCGCTGGGATCGAAGGACGAGCAGCCTTCGAGCTATGACCCCAAGGCAGGACTCCTGTTCGTGCCAACCAATCACGTATGCATGAACTATGAGCCGTTCCAGGTGGAGTATACGGCCGGACAGCCCTATGTCGGTGCGACGGTCAACATGTTTCCGGCACCCAACAGTCACGGGGGCATGGGGAACTTCATTGCGTGGGACCCGGCCCAGGGCAAGATCGTGTGGTCGAAGCCTGAGCGGTTCTCGGTGTGGTCGGGCGTGCTCACCACGGCCGGGGATGTCGTGTTTTACGGGACGCTCGAGGGTTACATCAAGGCCGTGAGCCCGAAGGACGGTAGGGAACTGTGGAAGTTCAAGACGCCCTCGGGAGTTATCGGCAACGTCTTCACCTACGAATACGACGGCAAGCAATACGTGGGGGTGTACTCGGGCATTGGCGGCTGGGCGGGTCTGGGCATGGCGGCCGGACTCACCGAGCCCACCGCCGGGCTCGGTGCGGTCGGTGGGTACAAGGATCTCGCCCGATACACCACGTTGGGAGGGTCACTGTTCGTGTTCGCACTTCCGGCCGAGCCAATCCATTCAGGAGCACGTCGATGAAACCGTTCATCCTTCTAACAGCGAGTGCCCTGGCACTAGCCTCGCTCGAGTCCTGGGGCCAGGCAACGGGACCCACGGACCCGCAAATTGCCGCGATCGTGGTGACGGCGAATCAGGTGGACATCGATGCCGGAAAATTGGCGGAGTCCAAGTCCAAAAACAAGGAAGTCAAGGCGTTTGCCCGCCAAATGGTGACCGACCACAGCGGGGTCAACAAGTCCGCGACCGCGCTGGTGACGCGACTGAAAGTGACGCCCGAGGACAGTGCGACGAGCGCCAGCCTGAAAAGTGGCGGCGATGCCAACATAAAGCGTCTCGAAACTTTAAGAGGTAGTGCCTTCGATCGAGCCTACATTGACAATGAAGTGACCTATCACCAGAACGTTCTGGATGCGATTGACCACACGCTGATCCCGAGCGCTCAGAACGCGGACCTCAAGGCTCTTCTGGTCAAGGTCCGCCCGGCGTTCGAAGCGCACTTGGCCCATGCCAAGCAGATTCAAAGTGCGATGAGATGATCAGGTGAGTGCGCATTTGCGATTCAGCGGTACCTTGCGCCGGCCCCTGCGCGCCGCGGCATGCATGTCAGCCCTGCTGTGCATAAACGCGAGTACGGGAATCGCCGTGGAACATCCGGTCGTTCATACCGTCCTCATCGAAGGCATGAGCTTCACGCCACAAACACTCAGCGTACGTCAAGGGGATACGATCGTGTGGACGAACAAAGACCCGTTCCCACATACGGTTACGGCGCGAAACCGCCAATTCGATTCGCACCTCCTCGCGGAGGACCATTCATGGAAGTACACCGCCCGGAAAAGAGGGGAATTCCCCTATTTCTGTACACTGCATCAGACAATGACAGGCGTTCTGATCGTCAAATGAGCGAACTCCGTATGCGCATCAGGCTGCATCGCTACCTGATCGGTCAGGGCGAGTTGTTCTCTTGGAAGTTCCCATTCCTTTGACGCGATCCCGGGTCGCGCTCATATCTCCACTTTCCACCAACGACCATCTATGACTCCGATGGCGTTGCCGTACCCGCGGCGAGCCCATTGCGGACGCCACCGCGACGCTCGCGCTCCGGATGCGCCTGCGATTTTGACGCGACAGTTTGCTTCAAAAGAGGTATTATGAATGCCTGTTATAGGGATGTGCCGTATCCATGCACCTGACCCGTCATACTGACTATGCCCTGCGGTTGCTGATGTTGTTGGCGCTCGAGCCGGACGAGCTTCATACGATTGAAGAAGTTGCGCGACGCTACGGCGTCTCTCGCAATCACCTGATGAAGATCACGCAAACGCTGGCGCAGGCCGGTTTCGTCGAGAGTCTGCGTGGCCGCGGCGGTGGACTGCGGCTGGGACGCGCGGTCGAGTCGATCAATCTGGGCGCGGTCGTACGGGCAACTGAAGATGGCTTTGAGTTGGTCGAGTGTTTCGATCGGGAACGCAACACGTGCGTCGTCGCGCCCGCCTGTGGCCTGCGCGGACCGCTCGAGGAGGCCCTGGCAGCCTTTCTTGGCGTGCTGGATCGTTATTCCCTGGCCGACCTGGTGAAGAATCCGGGGAGATTTCAACGCATGCGCCGCTTGCTGAGTGCAGCGCCGGCGGCGTAGAGGAGCAGGGGCTGTCATGAGCGAGCCCGTCAGTTCTGGTGCGGCGCGTCGAGCCCGGATCATCGAGAGCATTCAGTCCGAGACCGGCATCGACGAAGCGATGATCGAGACACTCGTGCGGCGGTTCTATAAGCGTGTGCGCGCGGATCGATACCTTGCCCCGATCTTCAGCGCGCGGATCGCCGATTGGGAGCCGCATCTGGAACGTATGTGCGCGTTCTGGTCCTCGGTCGCCTTGATGAGCGGCCGCTATCACGGCCGGCCGATGCAAGTGCATTCGCCATTGCCGATCGATGCCCGCCACTTCGATCGCTGGCTGACGTTGTTTGAGGCAACGGCCCGCGAGGTATGCCCACCGAAGGCTGCCCATCATTTCATCCAACGGGCCTGTCGAATTGCGCAGAGTCTGGAATCCGGAGTTGCCGCGGCTCGCGGCGTGGTGCTCGGCAAAGGGGCCCGCGTGCCTGCAGCACGGCACTGGCGATCGTACAGTCGTCAATGGCGCGAACAGGTTGGCGGCAGTCTCCCCTACGTTCGACAAACTCGAACCGTCGAACCGAATAATTCGAATGGTTCGAACTCGCCGCGCACGGTACAAGTAACGCCTGCCGCGGAAACGTCAGCGAGCACGCAGACCAGGACCGGCGGTGCTGTAACGCATGTGCTGCGCGCCGAGACGGTGCCAGGCAGTCGACGAGTCCACCCGGGGGCGTCATGCAATCGAGGAGTAGCCAACCGTGACGACACTTGATTCGAAAAGCGAGCGCAAGGGCTTGTCCACTGGCCGTAACCCAACCTGGGAGTTCTCACCGAACGCACCCGGCGTTATGTGGTCGGTATCGCTCGACTTGGCAGACAGGCTGCCAGCGAGCGTGGTCCTTCCTTCGATTAGCGCGCGCTCGGTCGGCTCGACTCCGCAATACGACGAGGTGGATCGCCGTCTCATGGACACGTTTCCGGCAAGCGATGCGGTCGGACGTTACTGAGGCTGATGCTCAGTCCAATCAGGCAATTTTCAACCCGAGGAGCGCGATCAATGAAAGACCTGACTTCAATCCTGGTTGTTTTGGATCGCAGCGCTCGAGACACGCCCTTGGTGACCAAAGCGCTCCTCCTGGCGCGAGAACTCAACGCGCGGATCGAGCTCTTTTCGTGTGATGCGGAGCATGAGTATGCGCTCAAGCACGCCTATGATCAGCGGGGGGTTGAGACAGCGCGGCAGAACTCCGTCGCCGACCTGTATGACTATCTGAGGCGCCTCAGCCACTTGGTTACCGCGCAGAACGTGGCGGTCTCGATTGATGTGGTTTGCGAAAGCCCCCTCTACGAAGGCATCGTCCACAAGGTGTTCAGGAGTTGTCCGGATTTGGTCATGAAGGCTGCCGCGAGTGAGCAATCGTCCGGGCGCCCGACGCTCGACGCAAACGACTGGCAATTGGTTCGCACCTGCCCGGTGCCGCTGATGCTGAGCCGAGGTGGCGCCTGGTCGGCGCGTCCACGCTTCGCAGCAGCCGTGGATGTCTCCGAAGAGGAAACGCCCGGTTTGCTCGAGAGAATTCTTCGATCGGCCGCCTATTTGAGTGCGGGATGTCGCGGCGAGCTCGATCTTGTCTTCGGCGAGTGTTCCGGTACCGACGCAGCCAGCGGGAAATCGCACGCGGCGAAGCTGCGCAACCTGGCGAAGGAGCTGCACCTCGGCGACGATCGAATTTGGACGCTCACGGGAGACCCGGCTGCCACGCTCCCTGCGTTTGCCGCCAAGCAACACTCTGATGTGTTAGTGCTAGGAGCACTCACTCACCAAAGTCACGCTCCCTCGCTGGTCGGGACGCTCACTCGCAAATTGATGGACACGCTGGATTGTGACTTCCTCTTGCTAAGGCCAAGCCGCTTTGAGTTTCCGGTGCGCCGGCAAAATGAGGAAGCCTGGGCAGCCGAGGCAGGGAAGGGTTCCTACTCGTACGACTCTCGTGCCAGCCATGTCGTGTAGCCATTCATACCCGGTTTTGCGGGTAGGTCGATGACTGAGCGCCTGGCCGGATCGTTTCGAAGACGATCGTGTCTGCGCGTTGTTCGACTCTCCCGCTGCGCGACTGCCCAGCAGCGCGGCGGCAACGACGGGTGATCGAATGTATCAAACAAACTCGTTGCGAGTCGGCCTGGACTGTCCGCCCGACGGTACTGGAGGGTGCGATGTTGTGGGATGCGTCAGTGATGAAGGGTTATGCGATCGAAGCCCAGGATGGACGGCTCGGGACCGTGAGCGACTTCCTGTTTGAAGATGCCTCTTGGATGATGCGTTGGCTCGTCGTGGATACCGGGCATTGGCTTCCCGGCCGCAAAGTTCTTCTGCCGCCGCCGGTACTCGGACACGCTGATTGGCAGTCGCGCCGGTGTCCGGTCAAGCTGACGATGCGGCAGGTGAGGAACAGCCCTGTCATCGATACCGATCGACCCGTATCGCGGCAGATTGAGAGCTACGTCTATGAATACTACGGTTGGAGTCCGTACTGGTTGAGTGCGGTGTCGGCGCCTGTTGTCATGCCGGTTGACCCGCCACGATCCCTGTCGCTGGAAGTCATTCGCGCACGTCCTCAGTCACCGCAAGGGAATCCTCATCTGCGCAGCGTCACGGTGGTGACCGGATACCATATCCACGCCACCGATGGCGAGATCGGCCATGTCGAGGATTTTCTTTTCGATGATGCGAGTTGGAGCATTCCGTACCTGGTGGTTGACACCCGGAATTGGTGGCCCGGAGAGCATATTTTGATGTCGCCCCACACGGTTAGGGAAATCGAGTGGGTCGACAGATCGATTCACCTGACGATCAGCCGGCAGCAGGTGAAAGCCGGCCCGGCGTACGATCCCTCCAAAATGCCCGATCGGACCAATGAGTACCTGATGATCAAATATTACCGCCGAGGTGCGTGATCGTTATTACCCCATCCGGATGACGGCGAATTGCAATGCATCACGACGCCTGCGCGGGAAATTACGTTGGCGTTGAATCGACCTGACGGGTTACCGTCATGGCCCGTCGCAGGTGCTCGGCACGCGGCTCGAGAGCCGCGGAGCCTTCACGATGAGTAGGTCACACGGCAGCTGGTCGAGAACACGCTCCGCCGTGTTTCCGATGAAGAGGCGCTTGAGGCCGGAGCGAGGTACTGCACCCATGACCACCATGTCGGCGTGCGTCCGCCTGGCCACCTCGTCGATAGCAGAGGCCGGAGACTCGCCGATGAGATGGCGGCGCGTCCCTGGGATGTTGCTGTTTTCGAGTAGGCGTTGGAATTGAGCCTTGGCGTCGGCTGCTGCGAGGTCCTCCAACTGAGTCGCCACGTGGGTACTGACCGATGCGGCGGCCGACCCGATGACCACGCGAGCATAAGCATGCACCGCATGCAGCTTGCCCTGCAGTGCTTCCGCGAGGGCGATGCCGATGCTCAATATTTCCTGATCCAGTTGCACTGGCTTCGAGTGAGCCTGACAGGGATCGACAGCCACCAAAACATTGGGATGATGATAGGGTCGTGACCGCTTCACCAGTAACACGGGCACTGGACTTTGGCGCACAAGATCCCAATCCGTCGGGCGCAACCACCGCGGCGCGTTCGGGCGGTGGCTGTGGCGCCCGGCAACGATGAGGTCGGCCTCAACGACGCCGGCCCGTCTGACGATGGCGTCGTTTATAGGAGAGTGGGACTCCACGGCAGTGGAGACTTTGATTCCATGCAGGTCAAGCCTCGCGGCGATCCTTTCGAGGCGCTGCAGATACTCGCGACGATACGTGTCGTGGAGGTCCGCGGCCGTTGCTGGGTTGGCGGCTGAGCGACTCGCGTCGAGCGAAGGTTTGATCGCGTGAAAGAGCTCCAGGTGAGCACCGCAAACTCGCGCAATCCATGCCGCTTGGGTGAGCGCCGGCAAAGCACTGGCACAGGGATCCTTGATGGCGACCAGAATACGGCGAACCGAACGCATGTGTTCTCCCCCTTTAGAACGTGCCCCAGGCGTCGGCGACCGTGATGGTGACCCCAACGGGGGTGGCCCCAACGGCGTTTTCTTCGCGATCCCGAGATGGACTGAAAGTTCGTCAATATGGGCCGTGGGCCGTGGGCCGTGCGGCGGATGTCTCGTACAGGCGCGGCAACTGCGCACGGCTGCGAGCAATTCATCGAGTGTCGGATAGGTCTTCACGATGGCGCAATTCGACCTAGCCGCAGCACTGGGCCATACCGAATTTCGAACAAGCCGAAGGCCGCGATCCAACATAGGCCGGCCAAGACCACTAGGGTCGTCGTGCCGATGGCACTCCAAGCGGCGGCGACACGCGCGACGGCGGCGACGTTGACCAGGAGGAAAATGATAACGGTCGCCCGACCGGCGATCAGCTTGCGGCCCGTATGTCCGAGCGCTACACGGGTCATGACTGCGAGGATCATGGTGCCGATGGCGCCGACGGAGAGCGCATGCAGGGCTGAGGCGATGGGGACCGCAACGCCGACCACGGAAAAGCCGAGGAGTCCGACGCCGAGGACCATCCAGGCATAGCCGACATGAAGAATAAACACGAGGGGTTCGGTCAGGGTCGCCCCTCCGGCCCAGCGCAACAGTCGCCATAGGTTGAGCGCCGCGGCGACCACCAGCATCAGACCGGCCGTGCGCAGGCTGGGAGCAATCGCCCAGACAATCAATGCGCCATGCAGTACGCCGATGGCGATGATATCCACCGGACCGTGTGGGACGGGCAGGCAGACACTGCCGCGTTTCATCAGCCAATTGCGGGTGAAGCTCGGGATGATGCGGCCCCCGACGATGGAGATCAGTACGAGTGCGGCAACCAGCCCAAGACGCCATCCCAGCCCACTCGGTATCGCAAGGCCCGAGGCTTCGAGATGCATGAGCAGATCGGCCGCGATGAACACGACGATGGGCGCTGTCAGGGGCAGGTTTCGCCAGTTGCGACCGCCCACAATTTCACGCGTCACGACAGCAAGCAGAGCGACCGGAAACGACAGATCGGCCGCAATCGCTAGCCCAAGCGGAACGTAGGCGGACGTCAAGCACGCGATGCGGCCGAGCAACCACAGGCTCACCAGCAGCCCCAGCGGTCGTCCGCTCACCGGTGGGCGGCCGGTCCAGGTCGCGATGGCGGTCAACAGAAATCCTGCGACTGCGGCGAGAACGACGCCGAACAGCATTTCGTGAATATGCCAGGTCACTGGATCAAAGCGACTCGGCAACCGGAGGTATCCCAGAAATATTGCCAACCACAGGCCAATCGCGAGGGTGGCCCACCCTCCGACGGCGAGAAAAAAAGGCCGGAACCCATAGCTGAACATGGGGCCGCAGAGTGGCGGCGCGCGCAACGCACAACTCGAGTCAACATTGAGGAGTGGGGTCAAGTAGCTCGTTCGCGAGGGTCTGAACATCACTCAGGCGCTCCGACCAAGCGCGTTGTGGGCATCACTTGTCGTCGGCCTTTTCTGTTGGGGGTTTATCCGGCGTGTTGTCCTCCTCTGTCGTCATCTCGTGTTCGATCTCGATCCGGTCGGCCGCCCCGATTTGAGCGGTCCATTCCGTCGACGACTCAAAAGGATTGAAGAGAGGAGCGTTTTTCAGTTTCGGCCGCCATGGTGGATGCTCGTCCATAAATTCTCCTGCACGCCCACAGAGGTTGACAGTATGGAAAGGGCGCTGAGTACAGTCTGGGCGTCAACTCCTTATCTCGCAAACGACGAATATTGGTGTAACAAATCGGAATAATCGATTTGATGCGCTGGGTTGTCGCAGCCTGATCTCGCCCCCGTGCCCTACGAAAATCGACGAGGCCTCTCGGTTCGGCGCCGTCAAGACCGTGTGGACCCGAGAGTGCACTCGGGCCGCGTCTGGCGTTCCGCTCTTGTTTCGCCAGCGATCACTCTAGCGATCGGTAAAGCACGTTACCTGATGAGAGCCGGAACCAGGAAAGCGGCAAAAATCACCAGATGCACGGCGCCCTGCAGAGGTTGGATGCGTCGCGAGCGGAACGTGATTGACGTCACGATGAAGGTCAACACCAGTAGCACCAAGTCCTTGGGCCCCAGACCGAGCGCCAGCGGCAGATCGATCAGAATCGAGATCAAGACGATAGCGGGAATCGTCAAGCCGATGCTGGCCAGTACCGCGCTGAACGCGAGGTTCAGGCTGGTCTGCAGCCTGTTGGCACGCGCGGCGCGTACCGCCGCCCAGATTTCAGGCATTAACACCAGCAACGCAATGGCAATACCAATAATGCCCTTGGGTGCGCCGCTCACGACAGTGTCGATGCGCGGCGCCAGCACGCGGGCCATTCCGACTACGGCAACCAGCGCCACCAGCAGTAGACCGAAGCTGGCCCAGGCGATCCGCGTGGGCGGCGGGGGCACATGGAGACCCTCGCCGTCGGCGCTGTTGGTAGATAGAAAATAGTCGCGCTGGCGGAGGGTCTGTGCGATGACGAACATCGCCCACAGCACGAGCGATGTGCTAGCGGCGAAGAGTCGTTGCGCGACTGTGTCGGTTTGGCCCGCCAAACGGGCCGTGAATGGCGGTAGTACAAGGGATAGCGCGATCAATGCGATCAGAGTCACCAACGCCGTGCGTGTCTCAACGATGCGCATGGGCTGCTCGCGGTAGCGCAGACCTGCGATCAGCAGGCACAGTCCGACAACGCCGTTGCAGACGATCATAGTCGAGGCGAAGATGGCATCTCGTGGCAGCGTCGCCCTTTCCGGTCCGCCGGGCGCCATGATTGGTAAAACGATCGCCACTTCGATGGTGGTCATCGCCAGTGCAAGGACCAGCGCGCCGAACCGCTCACCGACCCGAAGGGCCACCACCTCGGCATGGTGCACGGTGCAAATTGCGGCGCCGATAAGCGCCGCCGCGCAGGCGAAAGCCAATGCCCCGCCTAGCGACAGAAACAGGGCGACAACCAACAATGCGATCGAGCCGACCGGGATTAACACCGCCCACATGGTCCAATTCTAGCAGGCGGGTCCGACGGGCACGCCGTCCGTCCTTGCGCCATGAGGGTGGCTAGCGGCTACGCTTACGCTCTTTACGTGACGGCTGCGGTCGCGCATGCGGTTCTCGCCTGTCGCCGTACTTTGATCCGCACGCTGAAGCACCTTGGCCCGACAGCAAACTGCGCCCACCTTCGCTGTTGACACACGCTACCTGCGTTTTCGGCTTCACCGTTCCATCCCAGCACGAGCCTGGATGCAAATACGCTCTCGGTTGACTCGCGACCGAGATTCCGGCGGGAAGCGAAAAGTTTTACTAATACGAACTTTTGAGGCGTTTATTTCGCATTGTTCTCGGGCTGCAATGCCACTAAAACAGTGATGTGAGGTTTTGTCGCTTTGTGCAAAGCACAGGCAAATTCCTTGCGGTAAGCGTACGAGTGTTTGAAAAGATCATTGCAGTATAGGAGATCGTGAGATGCGAGAGCGCCCCATTGTTATGACGGAATCGGACGAGCGCAAGTTGCGTGGGCTTTTGGGCGGGCAGAGTGAGGGGGCGATGCATGATCAGGCGCACCTGCAGGAACTGCGTTCCGAGCTGGAGCGGGCGTGCCTCGTGCGAGCGCAGGACCTGCCCACAGACGTCATTACCATGCATAGCCGGGTTCGCGTCCTCGACCTCCACCGGCGCACGCGCAGCGATATCTCGGTGGTGTTTCCGCGCGAGGCCGATGTCACGGCGAACCGCATTTCCGTGCTGGCGCCTTTGGGGACGGCGTTGTTGGGTTTTCGTGAGGGAGATGAGGTGGAGTGGATGATGCCCGGAGGACTGCGCCGGTTGCGCGTCGAGCGCGTGCGTCAACCACCCGCAAGGGACTTTGAGACAGCGGCGCCGAAGGTACCGTTCTCCTCCAACCCGATCGCCGCGACCTGACGGCTTGGAGTCAGAGTTGCTGATTGCGCCGCTTCTATTTTCGAGCGCATATAACCCATCAGTGCAGGAGTCCGGGATGAAGATACTGTGCGCCACCGACCTGTTGCCCAAGAGTGAATCTGCAATCGATCGAGCTGGGATGCTTGCAGAGCACCTGGGTGCGGACCTTTCGCTCTTGCACGCAGCACCTCCGACCGAATCGGATCAAATGCTGGAGCAAGATGTACAGCGCGCGAGCAGGCAGCTGAAGTTTCGAGCAGGCCAGGCCCTGTGGCGCTACGGCCCCCTGCCGAGTGTCCATGTGCGGGCCGGGAATCCGACGCGGGTCCTTCTCGATACAATGAAGGAACTGAGGCCGGATTTGATCGTCTTGGGTAAGCATCATCGACGTACGGTGTGGGATTCCCTGTTTGGAACGATTGCCGTACGGGTGCTCAGTGCGCGCCAGTGTCCGGTGTTGATCGTGCAGCGTATGCCGTTGGCGGCGTATCGCAACGTTGTCCTAGCTCTGGATCGTACGAAAGCCTCAGCGGAGGCCGTGCGTGTGACCGAGTCCATGGTTCTCAAGGACGGCACGTCCGCAAAGGTTATTCACGCGCACCAGATGACGTCCGATGGAATGCTGACGTCGGCTGAAGTCGTAGGGGGTGTTGCGTCGGAGTATTTCGCGGCTCATCGTCTGGCGGCGAGCGGGGCCTTGCGCGCGCTGTTGGCAGACGTGAGCAATGACCCCTCCCGCTATCGGTTCGCTATTGAGGATGGACCCCCGGCGGAGGCTATTCGGAATGTCGTAGGTCATTTGAATCCTGATCTGCTTGCGATGGGCACCCGTGGCCACGGCTGGTTGCGGCGAGTGCTGCTCGGGAGCGTGGCAAATCGTATGTTGGCGACCATCCGCTGTGATGTTCTGGTGGTGCCTGAGCCCGTAGATGTCACATCGTGGCGCGAGCCCATCGATCATCGTTCCCTCGATGTGATAACTGGAGTCTAGGTGTAAGTGGGCATGTCGGGTGCCTCACGCCAACTCACTTCGCGATCTCCCGGGTGATCGAGGAGACCTTCGTTACTCGCAGCATCTCAGTGATTCTTTTTGGCTTCTCGAGAGGATCCTCGATCCTGGGCGCTCGGCCTGCGATACTTGAGGAGCCGCTGGCCGCGATTCGGTCCATCGACTCCCACCCTCAAGCCCTCCGCCCTGCATCGCAGTGGCGTCCTTTTGTGATGAGACATTGCAACCTCACGAGCGATGCGCAATGGCATCTATTGATATCTATTGCCAGACACTCTATGATGTGTGCTTCTGCCAGTATGGCCCGAGGGATGCCCATGAGCAGCAGCCTCAACGTTCAGCTCACCGACGAGCTGCGCCGCTATGTCGACGAGCGCGCAAGCGACAAGGACGTCTACGCGACGCCGAGCGAATATATACGCGACCTCATCCGCCAGGACATGCAAGACCGCGCAGTCGCTCTCAATATTCTCGAGGGTCTCGACGATCTGAAGCACGGTCGGTTTTCGTCCAAGTCAATCCTCGACTTCAAGGATGAGGATTGAGGCGGAGTGGGCCGTGGATCCTACGTCCTGACGGTCCGTGCTGAAGCCGATTTGCGCGAGGCCCGCAGTTGGTCGCGCGCTCGATGGGGTAAGGAACTGACAAACCGTTATTTCCAAGACCTGCACGAGCGTGCCCAGTACATTGCCGAGAACCACACTTCGCTCCGAAGTCGCCACAAGTTGGCCGGTGGAACTGCGCTATGTCTCTATCCCGTGCGCGAGCACTACATTGTCTACGAGCCGCTCACAGAACAGCTTATCGCCATCGTGGCGGTGATCCGTCAGCGGCGTGACATACCGGCCATACTGCAGAAATGGGCGGCGCCCATTCGCCGGGAGTTGGCTGAGATTCGTGCCAAGATCGAGCGGCACCAAATCCGCCTTCCCGGGCGAACCGCACGCAAACCAAGAAAAAGTAAGTGACTCGATCAGACCGACGCCACGCTTTCTCTAGCTAACAGCGCCCTGCGACAGTTTTCTTCTGGCGAAGGCGGTTTTTGCATCGTTCCACAGACCCCACCGGACTCCCTGGCTCTGTGGCAATTGATCGGAGCGCGCGTGCCGCGGTCCTGCCCGGTGGTCCTCGCGAGCAGTGCGGGAGCGGCACATCCGCGCCGTCCCGCGACTTGTCGCAAAGCTGCACTCAAGTCCGTGGATGCAATCGGTCCTGCGGGGCAGGACTCGCCGACTCGTGATGAGGTTGTGTGACCCCGAGCACGTGCACGAGC
>DAITMW010000172.1:0-15746 GCA_036834945.1 Steroidobacteraceae bacterium | reverse complement strand
CCGGCGAATACAGCACGATTCTCGGTAGCGCGCTCGCCAAGGACCTGGACGTGAAGGTGGGCGGTTCCGTCGTCTTGATAGCACCGGAGGGCACGGCCACTCCGACTGGCGTCGTCCCGCGCATGCGCCGCTTCCGGGTAGTTGGAATACTGCATTCCGGCATGTATGAGATCGATCGCGGTGTCGCCCTCGTGCAGATGACCGATGCCGCGCGCCTGTTCCGTCTGGATGAGAAGGTGACCGGGCTGCGCCTCTCCCTCAAAGACCCGCTGCGTGCCCCGCAGACCGTCCGGAAGGTTGCGCTCGCCCTGGGCGCGAACTTCTACATCAAGGACTGGACGATGGATCATGAGAGCTTCTTCCGCTCCATCGACAGCATGAAGAAGATCATGTTCATCATCCTGTTCATGATCGTCGGCGTCGCGGCTTTCAACATCGTCGCCACGCTGGTGATGATCGTGAAGGAGAAGCAGACGGACATCGCCATCCTGCGCACCCTCGGTGCCGGCCCTCCGAATGTGCTTCTCACGTTCGCCGTCCAGGGCGTGTTGATCGGCCTGGCCGGTACGTTGTTGGGCGCGGTCCTCGGTAAAGTGCTGTCGGACCATCTCGGTGCCATCGTTGGCGTCCTGGAGCACGTGTTCAACACGCAGTTCATCGACGCCAAGGTCTACTACATCAGTGATCTGCCGACCTACGTGGAAGGAAGCGACGTGCTCCAGATCTGCGGCGTTGCCTTCATCCTGTGCGCGTTGGCGACGATCTATCCCGCCTGGCGCGCTTCACGTACCGCCCCCGCGCAGGCCCTCCGCCATGAGTGAGCTTCGATGACGCAACCTATCCTGGAAGCCCGCAACGTCCACAAGAGCTTCAAGCAGGGCCCCGTTACGCTCGAGGTGCTGCAGGGTGTGGCGATGTCGGTGCAGACCGGTGAGCGAATCGCCATCGTCGGCGCGTCGGGCTCCGGGAAGACAACACTCCTGCAGATCCTGGGTGGCCTCGATCGTCCCACCACCGGCCACGTGCTCGTGGACGGCAAAGACATCCACGAGCAGAGCGAGCAGGAGAGGGGCGCTCTACGCAATCGCGCGCTGGGTTTCGTGTACCAGTTCCATCATCTGCTGCCGGAATTCTCGGCCCTCGAGAACGTCGCGATGCCGCTGCTCGTCAGGAGGATGAAAGTCTCTGACGCTCGGGCGAGGGCGCGACGGCTGCTAGATCGCGTTGGACTGGGTGAGCGTCTCAATCACCGCCCCGACCAACTCTCAGGAGGCGAGCGTCAACGTGCGGCGGTCGCTCGCGCGCTCGTCACCGAGCCGAAAATCGTGCTGGCGGATGAGCCTACGGGAAACCTGGACGGCACGAACGCCGAGTCCGTATTCGCCCTGATGCTGGAGCTCAACAGGGAGCTCCGCACGAGCCTCATCGTGGTGACCCACGACATGCGCCTCGCAAGCCGCATGGAGCGGATGTACGCGATCGAGAAGGGAGTGCTGACGGAGAGGGCATTGCCGGCCGCCGCGGTCGGCTGATCCCTCAGGTGGCTGAAGCCAGGTGGCGTGTCCGGTAGCGGCTCGTCACGTGCCAGCGCCAGACGAGTTCCAGTAACAGCCAGCCCAGGAGCCCCACCACGGCGGCACAGGTCACGCACCCCAGCAGGAACGGCTTCCAGACCGGTTGCAGCGTCTGGAACCACTCCCAGCTTGGCCGGAAATGAAAATTCCCCGGCGCGGTCCCCATCAGGGTCGATCCCACGCGATACGCCGTGTAGTACGCGGGAACGCACGTCAGGGGGTTCATCAGGAAGGTCGCGCCGTAGATCGCCGGCAGGTTCAGGCGCAGCGTGATGGCGATGAGCCCGGCTACCAGCATATGGACCGGCAACGGGATGAAGCAAATGGCCAAGCCCGCGCCAAAAGCGGTGGTCACGGCCCGCCGATGGAGGGTCCACAGGCGCGGGTCGGCGATGCGATCCCCGAAGAGCCGCAGATACCAGCGTTTCTGCAGTGCGCCCGGGGACGGGCAGATCTTTTTCAGTAGGCGGCGCGGCATGAGGCTTGGACGGACTCTACCAGAACAATTTGAAAAGAATCTGTATCCGCCTCGCAGGGATCTTTTTACGCCGGGGCACCTCTCACGCTCGAGATTCCGGCGTGCCCCTGAGAACCAGTTACTTGACTTGATTGAGTCCTGAATTCAGCGGCGCGCGGAGCGCCGGGTAAGGCGGCCTCGCCACGCAGACACCGCCGTCGCCGTGACCCGACACTGAGCTGTCGCTCGTCTTGAGTGGAAACGACTCTCCGGTATGATGCCGCGTCGCTGTTGCCGGAACACCGGCGTGGGGTCACTTGGATGTGGGAAATCGTGCGGGCCGGCGGCCCGCTGATGTGGCCGATTATTCTGTGCTCGATTACCGCTGCGGCCATTGTGCTCGAGCGGCTGTGGACGTTGCAGGACAAGCGGGTGCTGCCGCCGGAGCTTCCGCAACAGGTCTGGAAGCTCATTGAAGCCAACCAGGTCAATGACAAGGTCATCACCGCCCTGGAGCAGAACTCTCCCCTGGGCAAGGTCATGGCCGCGGGACTCGCGAACCGGCACCGCCCGCGCGAGATCCTGATGGAGCGCCTGGAAGATACCGGCCGTCACGTCGTCTATGAGCTCGAGCGCTTTCTCAACACGCTCGGCACGATCGCTGGCATCGCTCCGCTGCTCGGACTGCTCGGCACCGTCACCGGTATCATCCACTCGTTCAACGCCATCCAGGCCGGTGGGATGGGTGATCCGCGTGCTCTGTCGGGTGGTATTGCTGAAGCGCTCATCGCGACCGTCGCGGGTCTTTGCGTGGCTATTCCATCGCTCATTGCCTACCGCTATCTGCGCGGTAAGGTCGAGCGCATCGTCGTAGGAATAGAAAAGAACGCGATGCGCATGGCCGATGCTCTCGAAGCCGCGCAGGCGCGCGATCATCGCTCGCCCGGTGCCGCGGCTGTGGCGGTGGCGTGAATCTAAAACCCCGCCGCCACGAAGAGCCGGAGATCAACGTCGTCTCCCTCATCGACGTGGTACTGCTCCTCGTCGTGTTTTTCATGCTCTCCAGTCGGTTCACCGATGAAGGTCGTTTGCGCGTGCACCTTCCGACGGCCAGATCGGTGCCGAATCAGTCATCCAAGAGCGAGCCACTCGTGGTCACCGTAACGCAAGAGGGCGGCTACCGCGTCAACGAGAAGGAGCTCATCAACGCGAGCCCCGAGACGTTGCGCGCCGCCTTGTTGAAGGAAACGGGAGCCAACCGCGCGGTCCGTGTCACCATCCGCGCCGACGCCCGTGCGACGCACCAGTCGGTGATCACCGCAATGGACGTGCTCGGCCGCCTGGGCTTCGAGGAGCTCAATATAGCGACCATCAAGGAAGGGCCGGCGGGCAAGCCTTGAACGACGTTGCGCGCCGCACGCCGCACGACGAGCCCAGTGCGTGGGCTACTTACCGGCGTCTCCTGGGATACCTTCGACCCTATAAGCTGCAGTTCGCGTTCGGCCTGAGCGGCGCGATTGTCTTTGCCATCTCCGCGGCCAGCTTTCCGCACGCCGCCAAGTATCTCGGCGACAACGTGATCACGCATCCGGATCCGACCGCGATCCTGTGGTTGCCCGTCGCACTCGTCCTGCTCTTCGTGTTCCGGGGCCTCGGCGACTTCACTGAAACCTACTTCATGGGCTACGTGGGCCGGCGGATCGTCAAGCGACTCCGCGGCGAGCTGTTTCACAGCACCGTGCGGCTTCCCGTGCCGTTCTTCGATCGCAGCTCCTCCGGGTCCCTGCTGTCACAGCTCACCTACAACACCGAGCTCATCGGACAGTCCGCCACCGACTCGGTCGTCGTGATGGTGCGCTCCGGCCTCACGATCATTGCCTTGATCACCCAGCTGTTCCGGTTGAATCCGAAGCTGACGCTCATCTCCCTGACGATGGGCCCGCTCGTCGGCTGGCTCGTCACGCTGATCAACCGCAAGTTCCGCCGCTACGGTCGCCGCATCCAGGACTCGATGGGAGACGTGACCCGGGTTGCGAAGGAGAGTTTCGAGGCTCCCCGGCTGCTGAAGGTCTACAACGCGGAAGGCCATGTCGACAGCCAGTTCGAGTCCGTGAACGAGCACAACCGGCGCTCGAACATGAAACTCATTCTGACGAAGGGATTGTCCGGTCCGATCGTCCAGCTCCTCACCGCCATAGGGGCCTCCTTCGTGGTGGCGATTGCGGTGTCCTCCGTCATCCACGGGGGAATGACAGCGGGCGATTTTCTGGCGTTCTTCACGGCTCTGGGCAGCCTGACCCAGCCTTTGAAGGATCTGATCGGCGCCGCGGGACCGATGCAACAGGGCATCGCGGCGGCCCAGGGCATCTTCGAGACGCTCGATGCCCCGGGCGAGATTCGGGGTGGCGGGCACGTGGTCAGCCGCGTACGCGGCGACGTTCAGTTCCAGGACGTCTCCTTCACGTATGACGCTGGAAAAGGCCCGGCGCTGAGCGGGATCACGTTGGACGCTCAAGCCGGAAAAAGTATCGCCATCGTCGGCCGGTCGGGTAGCGGCAAGTCGACCCTGGTGAATCTGCTGCCGCGCTTCTACGACGTGAAATCCGGGCGCGTCCTGATCGACGGCGTCGATGTTCGCGAGTACGACCTGCACAATCTGCGTGAGCAGATTTCTGTCGTGAGCCAGGATGTCGTGCTCTTCAATGACACCATCCGAAACAACATCGCGTTCGGACGTGACGTATCCGATGAAGCTCTCGAGCGTGCCGCCGAAGCCGCCAACGTTCTCGAGTTCGTGCGAGAGATGCCTGCGGGATTTGACACCATGGTTGGCGATCGCGGCGTCCTCCTTTCCGGAGGCCAGCGGCAACGTATTTCCATCGCACGGGCACTTCTGAAGGACGCGCCGATCCTCATCCTCGATGAGGCGACTTCGGCGCTCGACACGGAAGCCGAACGTCACATCCAGGCTGCACTCGCTCAACTCGTGCGCAACCGGACGACCTTCGTGATTGCCCATCGGTTGTCGACCGTCGAGCAGGCGGACCGGATCGTCGTTCTCGATGCCGGGGACATCGTCGAGAATGGCACGCACGCCGAGCTCCTCGCTCGCGGCGGCATCTATGCACAGTTGCACGCGATGCAGTTCAGAACCTGACGCCACGTCATGGAAGAACGGCTGACGAAGCTCTGGTATCGCGACGACTCGGGGCCTTCGTTACTCCAGCCTCTGTCATGGCTCTATGACGCGATCGTTCGTCTACGCCGAGCTGCGTTTGAGCACGGCTGGCTGACCACCCATCGCGTCGGCAAACCGGTCATCGTCGTGGGCAACCTGACAGTCGGCGGCACCGGCAAGACACCAGTGGCGATCTGGCTGGCCCGTGAGCTATCGAGGCGCGGTTTGAAAGTCGGCATCGTCTCGCGAGGCTATGGGTCCCAGTCACAGGAAGGGCCGCGCCTCGTGAGCGCAGAGTCGAGTTGGCAGGATGTCGGTGACGAGCCTCTGCTGCTATCCCGTCGTACCGGCTGCATCACGATGGTCGGCCGTGATCGTGTTGCGGCAGCGCGGGCGCTCGTGGAGCGCAAGGTCGATCTGGTCATCGCGGACGACGGGCTGCAACACCTGCGCCTGGCGCGCGACTATGAAATCGTCGTCATCGATGGAGCCCGCGGCTTTGGCAATCGCCGGATGCTCCCGGCGGGTCCCTTGCGAGAACCCATTTCACGCGCCGCGGAAGCGGACCTGCTGGTCGTGAACGGAGTTGTGGAACATTCCTCGCTCACAAGCGTAGGACTACCGACAGCCCGGGCTGTGCAGATGACATTGGTGCCGGGGCCTGCGGTGCGCGTTGACGGTGTCGAGGGCGACCGAGCGGCTAGCGAGGGAATCCCCAGCGGGGGCGTTCGAACTCTGGAGGAGTTTCGGGGTCGTCCCGTGCACGCGGTCGCGGGTATCGGTAACCCCGCTCGATTCTTCCGTGACCTGCGCGCCCGGGGTCTCGAGGTGATCGAGCACCCGTTTCCAGACCATCATGCGTTTACTCTGGGGGAGTTGTCGTTCGCCGATGATCTTCCAGTGCTCATGACCGAGAAGGATGCCGTAAAATGCGCGCGTTTCGCCGATCCCCGGTGGTGGTTCGTCCCCACCGAGGCTGTGTTCGCCGAGGCGCAGGCGCGTGAATTGATCGATGGCGTGCTGCGTAAGATCGGTCCCCTAACGAGTTCACCGGAGGTTGGGTCCTGATGGATGCGCGCCTGCTCGAAATATTGGCTTGTCCCGTGTGCAAGGGAACGCTGAAGTATCAACGTGACGCGCGCGTTCTGGTCTGCCGCCTGGACCGGCTGGCGTATCCGATCCGGGACGACGTTCCTGTGATGCTGGAAGAAGAGGCTCGTCAGCTCGCGGCCGACGACCCTCTCCTGGAACGCTGAAGCGGCTCCCGCGTGTTCCGCGTCGTGATTCCAGCGCGCTACGCATCGGCGCGCCTCCCCGGCAAGGCACTCATGTCCATCGGTGGAAAACCGATGGTCCAATGGGTGTATGAGCGTGCGCTCGCTTCCGGCGCGAACGAGGTGTTGATCGCCACGGACGACCTGCTGATCGTCAGTGCGGGCCATTCGTTCGGTGCCGAAGTGATCATGACCGCGCCAACACACGCCTCGGGCACTGATCGGATCGCCGAAGTGGCCCGCACGTATAAGTGGCCCGATAGCGACATCATCGTGAATGTTCAGGGCGATGAGCCGCTGATCCCGCCATCGGTCATCAAGCAAGTTGCCGCGCTGTTGGAATCCAACGCGCGCGCGGACATTGCAACCCTCGCGACGGGCATCGATTCCGTTGCCGAGTTGCTGAACCCGAACGTGGTGAAGGTGGTGACGGATCCGCAGGGCAGGGCGCTGTACTTCAGCCGGGCCCCCATTCCGTGGGATCGCGACGGAGCGACTGCGGGTCTGACGAGCCAGCGCGTGTTCGCGGGCGCCCGACGGCACATCGGTATTTACGCCTATCGTGTTGGTGCGCTGTTACGAATGGCCTCACTCGCGCCGACCGCGCTCGAGAAGGCCGAGAAACTCGAGCAGCTGCGGGCGCTGGAGAACGGGCTCGAGATCCGCGTGGCGGATGCCGTGGAGCGGCCGGGACCGGATGTCAATACAGCCGAGGATTTCGAGCAGGTCGTGGCATTGACCAGCCGGGCTTGAGACCGGGGAGCGTTTTGACAATTCCTCACAATCGGCGTGGGAGTATCCTACCCACCTGGGGCGTTCGCGGTGTGGCCGTGGCCGGAACTCGGCCCCCTGCCGTTACGTCAAACGCACGGCGAGGCTTACGCCCGCTGTGTCAACCGGGACCTTGCCGGTCGCGTTCTAGCACCATAGGTAATGGCTTCATTGATGGAAGCTCGAAAATGACGATCCGAAACAAAACAGTCTCACGAGTCTCGCTCGCCGCGCTGGTATCCGCGGTGGTGCTCCTTGCGGGCTGCGTGGCGGCACCGCCCCCGCGCCCATATGCGCCGCCACCGCCGCCTCCTGATAAACCGATCACAGATATCTACGCGTATCCGCAGAACAATCAGACCCCGGACCAACAGGAGCGCGATCGCTACGAGTGCAATAACTGGGCGGTCAAGCAGACCGGGTTTGATCCGAGCGGGCCGAACGTACCCCCGCATGATCGCTATAGGGTCGTCGCCGCGGGTCCGCCGCCGGGATCGGGCACGGCTGTGGGAGCGTTCACGGGTGCTGTACTCGGCGCTTTGATCGCCGGTCCGCGTAACGCCGGTGCCGGTCTCGTCGGCGGCGCGATCGCCGGTGGTGTCATCGGTACCGCTGCGGAGCAACAGCAACGCGCCGAGGCCGAACAGCAGGCGCAGAACATCAACGATGTCCGCGACGCACGCGCGGTCGCGGCGATGGATGCGCGGGCCGCGAACTATCGCAGGGCGCTAGGCGCCTGCCTCGAAGGCCGCGGCTACTCCGTGAAATGACTCAACATCACACATTGGAATCGAGTAAGAACATGAAAGCCAGATGGACTGCAACGTTCGGTGCTGCTGTCGCGTTTGCGCTCGCGGCCGGTACCGCGAGCGCTGACCCTCCACATGGCCCGCGCGGCGGTTACGATCGCCCGCGCCCGGGTTGGGATCATGTCGATGCGCGCTTTGGCCACAATCACTACTACCCGGGCCGTGGCTACGTGGTTCGCGACATTCCCCGTGACCGCGTGGTCGTGAGGGGCGGCTTCTACTACGGCGGTGGAGTCTGGTACGCCCGTCGTGGTCCGAGCTACGTGGTCGTAGGTGCGCCGCTCGGTGTCTACGTCCCCGTCCTGCCGGCCTACTACACGACGGTCTACTTCGGCGGTGTTCCGTATTACTACGCGAACGACACCTACTATCAGTGGGTCCCCGCTCAGAACCAGTACGAAGTGGTAGCCGCTCCGGGCGACGACAGCGCCGCCCAGTTCCAGGGACCGCCAGGTGCCGCCCCGCCTCCCCCGGCGGCCGGTCCTCAGGGCGGAGCCCCGGGTAGCGACATGTTCATCTACCCGAAGAACGGCCAGAGCGAGGAGCAGCAGAACAACGACAAGTTCGAGTGCTACCAGTGGTCGAAACAGCAGTCCGGCTTCGACCCGACGCAGTCGGGCGGTGGGGTACCCGCGGATCAGAACGGCAGTGCCCACGCCGCCTATAACCGCGCCATGACGGCGTGCCTCGAAGGACGCGGTTATAGCGTGAAGTGAGATGAACGCGCTCTTATCCGGTGCGCTTCGCACCGCTGGACTTAGCGGGTCGTTTCTAGCCGCATGAAGGTGGCCGAAGGTCTAAACTAGTTCCATGAAGATCCTGTTCGTTTGTCTCGGGAACATCTGTCGCTCTCCGACCGCCGAAGCCGTGTTCCGCGCGGTCGCGGCGCGGGAAGCGCCCGAGCTGACGATCGAAGTGGATTCCGCCGGCACCGCCGGCTATCACATCGGCGAGCCGCCTGACCTCCGCACGAGGCAGGCGGCGAGTCGCCGCGGATACGACATGTCGCCCCTGCGGGCGCGAATCGTCGAGCCGCGGGACTTCGAGGATTTCGACCTGATCCTCGCCATGGATCGCGAGAACCTCAGCGTCCTGCAGCATCGCGCTCCGGCCCACACCCGCAACCGCCTGCGCCTGTTCCTGGAATTCGCCCCCGAATCGGCGGTCACCGAGGTTCCGGATCCGTACTACGGCGGCCCGAACGGCTTTGAGGAAGTGCTGGATCTCGTCGAAGAGGCCACGCGGGGCCTGTTGGAACACCTACGGCAACGCGCTCGCGCCGCCTAGGGCACGCGAGCCTCAGTATCCTCACTCGAACAGACCGCCAGGACGAGGGCGCTCTCGCAGTCCTTCGCCAGGTAGGCGTGCGCCATGGTGCTGTCGAAGTAGATGCTCTGACCGGTGGTCAGTGTCACCGGCGTGTAGAACTCCAGGTGCACCTCGATGGTCCCCTCGACGACATAGATGAATTCCTCACCCTTGTGTTTGATGGGCTCGCCGAACTCTGCGATGTCCCGCGTGTGAACGCGCACCATGATCGGAACCATGCGCTTCTCACGCAGATCCGCGCATAGATACTGATAGTCGTAGTTGGGCGTGGTGACCTGGATGGCATTGCCGGCGCCCGCCACACTGCGCCGGCCGCTGACCACGGGCCGCGGCAACTCCGCCGCGACGGTCTTTTCCAGGCCCAGGAATTCCGTGAGAGTGAGCCCCAGTTTTTCTGTGAGCTGTTGGAGTTTGTCGTAGGTGAGCGAGAGTTTGTCGGTCTCGACCTTCGCCAGGGTGGACAAGGGGATGCCCACTTTCTTACTCATCTCGCGCAGCGTCCATCCGTTTTGACTGCGCACGAGGCGGATCAGGCTACCCAGCGTACTGTGGGTTCTGGTCATCCCGGGAGCAGGCGCCGCGGCGAGAGATCCTCCTCGGTCAGTCCTTCACGGAACACGTGCGCCGGTAAACTTTCGCGTTTAGCCAGTGCGGCTACGACGGCACTCATCGCGGGAGCGGTCTGAATGCCATATCCGCCCTGGCCCGCGCACCAGAAGAAATCCGGTACCTGCGTGTCAAATCCAACCACCGGTGCGCGGTCCGCCGTGAAGGTCCGCAGGCCCGCCCAACTGTGACTGACCCGCTGAATGTCGATGTCCAATGCCGCCTGCACCCGATCGACTGCGATGGCGACGTCCAACTCTTCGGGGTAGGCATCACCGGGACTGCTCGGTGTCTCGTCCGCAGGGGAGAGCAACAGCTTGCCGGCGTCGGGTTTGAAGTAAAATTGCTCTTCGACATCGATCACGGCAGGCCAGGTGCGAACGTCGACGCCGGGTGGGCCGTCCACCAACAGGGCGGTGCGTCGCAGGGGTTGCAGGCCTATCCGGCGAGCACCGCAGATCTGCGCCAGCTCGTCCGCCCAGGCGCCCGCTGCATTGATTAGCACGGGCGCACTGATGTCGCTGTCCCCGAGTTTGACGTGCCATACGCCGTTATGGCGCTCGACTTTCGTCACGGGACTGTTGGTCATGAGCGTGGCGCCGGCTGCGCGCGCACCACGTAGGAAACTCTGGTGAAGGCCGTCGACATTGATGTCCATCGCATCAAAATCGTAAGCCGCCTCGGCGACATACTCCCTTCGCAAGGAAGGGACACGCGCGAACGCGTCGTCGCGGTCGGTGTAGGTGACGGTGCCACCCGTCGCGCGGATGCCTTCCACCATTTCACGAAGCGCCTGATGCTGATCCGGGCGCGAGATGTAGAGACATCCCCGGGGTAACAGCAGAGGCTGCTCGCAAAAGCCGTCGGGTGGCCGATCGAAGAAGCTGCGGCTGGCACGCGTCAGAGCGCGGATCTCACGTCCGCCATAAGTCGGAGCGAAGAGGGCGGCGGACCGGCTCGTCGCATGGTAGCCCGCACGTGCCTCACCCTCGATCAGGCAAACACGTGCGTTTCCGGCAAGCCCGTATGCGGCCGAAGCCCCGGCAATCCCCGCCCCAACCACAATGAAGTCGTACACCATCGCTGCCACATACTGCAGGATTGGTGCGTCTACATCAAGAGAACAATTCTCTAAGTAGGACAAAACGCTGGCGTGAGCACCGAGCTCACGCCAGCGGACCTCAATTACTCGTCGCGTCGATCGTGGGACGGCGCGGAGGACCAGACTACGAACGGCTTCGCCGGACGGGGTGGCTCCTGATTCGCCGGGGATGGCGCGGGGCCGAACTGATCGGATGAGGACTCACGGGATTCGCGGGGTTCGCGCGGTGCCGATGACTCCTGGCTCCCGGAGGATTCTCGGGGTGCTGCAGGCTCGCGAGGTGCGGAGGGCTCGCGACGCGTGTCCTCTTGGTACGAGCGCTCCGACTGTTGCTGCGGCTCTCGCGGCGTGCGCTCACGCGGCTCATGCGAGCCTTGGCTCGATGACTCCGGCAAGCCTCGCGGCTCATGCGAGCCTTGGCTCGATGACTCCGGCGAGCTTCGCGACCCAAACGACTCGCGCGGCTCTCGCGGCTCCCGGTATCCGCCACCTGACTCGCCATGTTCATGCGAGTGCTCGTGGTGCTGATCTTGACCGTTCGCGACCTGGCCTCCGGTTGGACTACCGCCCTCGGCTCCAAACGACGCCTCGCCATACTCCCGACCGCCGGCAGACTCTACGCCGCCGTTAGCAGAAGCCGCGCCTTCTCGCGCACCACCACCGCCGCGCCGCCCCCGACGCCGGCCGCGCCGACCACGGCGCTGCTCGCCGTTGCCGCGCTCGCCACCGACTTGCCCAGCGGATCCTTGGGACGTCCTCTCGCCACCGCGGTCCGATCCCGATCGCTCCTGACCTTCAGGGCGACCCTCGCTCGAGCCACCGACGGGCTCGCTGAGGCGATTGCCAATGTCATCGCGGATGTTGGATTCAGCGTTGCCGGCCTGGCCAGCTTCCATCCGATTGCCGTCGACGCGGCTGCCTTCATTCCGGTTGCCGCTTCGATTTCCGTCGCCGCGACCACCTTCACCGCGACCACCTTCACCGCGGCCACCTTCACTGCGGCCACCATCACGACGTCCCTCGCCGCGATGGCCTTGCCCCTCAGTGCGGTTGTCATCACGACGCTCCGCCGAACGCTCCCGCCGATCCTGATCGCGCCCGCGCTCGCCACCACGGTGACGGTCACGACCGCCGCCGCTACGTCCTTCCCCTCGCTCGCGGTTGTCACGACCCTCGGCTCGATCACCGCCGCGTTCGCCCCGATCGCGGCGAGAGCCGCCGTCGGCATGTCGGTGACCACGTGAATGCTCGCGTCGTCCGTCTCGCCGTCCATCGTTACGCGATGAACCGCTGGCGGCAGGCTTGGCGACGACGGGCTCCGCGACCGGCTCCGAGGCGGCCACCGGCTCAGCGCCAAAGAATCGCTTGAGGCGACCCAGGAAGCCGCCACCGTTGGATGCCGGAACCGCCTGAGTTACTGGCTCTGCGACCGGTGCGGGTTGTGGTGCAATGACTGGTGCCGCCGTCGCGGGCAGAAGCGTCGCGACAGCCGCGGTCTCAGCCGGGGGCCGCTTGTCACGCGCCGTACCCGGCTCCGTCACCTCCAGCGGCGTTGGCATGAGATAGCTGACCTGTTTGTTCTCAGGCAGCTCCACCTCATCGTCGCGCAGCCGCCTGATTGTGTACTCCGGCGTCTGCATGTTCGCATTCGGGACGATGATCAGCTCGGCGTCACTCTTGTCTTCGAGAGTCCGCAGCCACTCGCGCTTCTCATTGAAGAGATACGTGGCGACATCGACCGGAACCTGCACGATCACGCGGGCGGTCCGATCCTTGCGGAGCTCCTCGCCGATGAGTCGCAACACCGAGAGTGTGAGCGACTCGATGCTACGGATACTCCCGATGCCCACGCACCGCGGGCACACAATGTGACTCGACTCGCCCAGAGACGGGCGCAACCGCTGGCGTGACATTTCGAGCAACCCGAAACGCGACAGCCGGCCGATCTGGATGCGCGCGCGATCCATTTTCACCGCGTCACGCAGGCGGTCTTCAACCTCGCGCTGGTTTTTCGTCGATTCCATGTCGATGAAATCGATGACGATCAGCCCGCCGATGTCGCGGATGCGCAATTGGCGCGCAATCTCGTCGGCAGCCTCGAGGTTGGTATTTGTCGCCGTGGTCTCGATGTCGCTTCCGCGCGTTGCGCGTGCGGAGTTGATGTCGATGGAGACCAGCGCTTCGGTATAGTCGATGACGATGCTACCGCCCGAGGGGAGACTGACCTTGTGGGCGTAAGCCGACTCGATCTGGCTCTCGATCTGGAAGCGGGTGAAGAGCGGAATGTCGTCGGTGTACATCTTCAGCCGTCTCTGTGCCTCGGCGGGCATGAAACGCTGCATGTACTCCTGGGCCTTCTGAAAGGCCGCATCGTTGTCGACCAGGACTTCGCCGATGTCGTCGGAGAGGTAATCGCGCATCGCGCGCGTGACCGCGTCGCTCTCACGGAAGACCAGAAACGGTGCAGGACGATCCTTGGCGGCCGCTTCGATCTGTTCCCACTGCGTCTTGAGGTTATCGAGATCCCACTGCAACTCCTCCACGGTGCGACCTACGCCGGCGGTGCGGATGATCGCCCCCATACCGTCGGGAATCTGCAGCTGGCTCATGACCTCGCGCATCTGGTCGCGGTCTTCGCCCTCGATACGGCGTGACACGCCACCCGCGCGCGGATTGTTCGGCATCAGGACCAGGAAGCGACCGGCGAGACTCAGGAACGTCGTGAGCGCCGCACCCTTGTTACCGCGCTCCTCCTTTTCTACCTGGACGATGAGGTCCTGGCCTTCGCTGAGCAGCTCGCGGATGTTCATCCGGCCGCCTTGCGGCTGCTGTTTGAAATATTCGCGGGAGACTTCCTTCAGCGGCAGAAAGCCGTGCCGCTGCGCTCCGTAATCGACGAAACAGGCTTCGAGAGAGGGCTCTACCCGGGAGATACGGCCTTTGTAAACGTTGGCTTTTTTCTGTTCGCGAGAGGGTAATTCGATGCTGAGGTCAAAAAGTTTCTGTCCATCAACCAGAGCGACGCGCAACTCCTCTTCCTGAGTTGCATTTACGAGCATTCTTTTCATGTGCCCCTTCTATTGATTGGGGGGCCGGCAAGCACACGGCGGGAGGCCGCACGGGCAATGCCCCGCGGCAGCGAAGATTTCGGATCGTTGACAAAGGCGCGCGATTCTCGTTGTGCACGTCGATGCCCGCCTCACTCAAGGGCGGTGCGCGGGGAAACCTTCAGTGAACTCAACCGGACGGCGTCTCCACGGACCTCGCCTAGCTCCACGAGCTGCGCAAGGTTCGACGCGGCTGGCGCAATCTTGTCGGCCCAATACGATGGCCTCAATTGAGCGTGTCTGACCCATAATCGCACGCTCCACATGAGATCCAACTAACATGCGGCGACCTCGAGCGCTGTCCGCTTTCGATGGTCCGCCGACCTATAGCAACCGTTGCCAAACAGGGCAAGGGCGCTATGGCGGAGTATACTCGCAAGACTATTGTAGAAACAATGCCTTACATCGAGGTTGATGTGTCGGAGCAACAGGGCGCCCCCATTCGGACCGGCGTGCAGCACTTTGAGGTCAGCGCGGACGAGGCGGGACAGCGCCTGGACAACTTTGTGCACAAGCGCCTCGGGGAGGTGCCGCGAAGCAAGGTTTACCGGGTGATCCGCAAAGGTGAGGTCCGCGTAAACGGGCACCGCGCCGGCCCCGATACCCGGCTCGAGGCCCACGACAAGATCCGGATTCCGCCCGTCCGGATCCGGCCTCCGGAGGAGGTCGGCCGTCCCTCCACCGACCTGCAGGAGACCATCAGCAAGGCGATCGTCTACGAGGACGCCCGTCTGCTCGTGGTCGATAAGCCTTCTGGGATTGCTGTTCATGGGGGCAGCGGGATCAGCTTTGGCGTGATCGAGGCCCTGAGGGCCTCCCGGCCGGGCGAGACCCTAGAGCTGGCCCACCGCCTGGACCGCGATACCAGCGGATGCCTCATCGTGGCCCGCAACACCCAGACCCTGCGGATCATTCACGCACTCCTCAGAGAAGAGGAGACAACGTTCGAAAAGCGCTACCTGACTTTGCTCAAGGGACCCTGGGATCTCGGCAAGAAGCGCATCGATGCGCCCCTTCGCACCGACACGCGGGTCGGTGGTGAGCGCACTGTTCGCGTGGACGCCTCGGGCAAGCCGTCATTGAGCGAGTTCCGGCCCGTGCAGTTCTTCGGCCGGCGGGCGACCTTGATGGAGGTGAATCTGCTGACCGGCCGCACGCACCAGATCCGCGTGCACGCGGTACATGCCGGTCACCCGGTGGCCGGAGATGAGAAGTACGGCGACGAGGTGTTCAACGAGGAGATGCGGGCGCTGGGCCTGAAAAGGATGTTCCTCCACGCGAGCAGCGTGAGCTTTGAATGGCCTGACGGCGGGGGGCTGTTCAGCGTCAATGCGCCCCTGCCGGCGGAGCTGGCGCAACTCGTCGACAAGCTTGGCGACCTGGCGAGGGCAAAACGGGGTCGATAGGAGGGCGGCGCGGAAATGCCGGCCATCGGCCCGCAGCCTGCGCGGCCCGCATGCCTACGCGTCCGACATGCCTGCGCGGCCCGCAGCCTGCACGGCCCGCAGCCTGCACGGCCCGCAGCCTGCACGGCCCGCA
>DAITMW010000171.1:14229-15873 GCA_036834945.1 Steroidobacteraceae bacterium | reverse complement strand
AAGACCGGATAGCTCCCGGTCCGATCCGCGCAAGGCCCCGCATCCCGGGGCCTTTTGCTTTTGGGCGGTCAACCCAATGACGAGCTCCCTCTGTAGCTGACGCTCGCTACGCGGTAGCCTCTCCGACCCATGCCCGAGCTCCCAGAAGTCGAAACCACACGCCGAGGCATTGAGCCTCATGCCGTGGGCCGCCGGATCGTTGCGCTCGCCGTCCACGAGCCGCGCCTGCGCTGGCCGGTGCAGTCGGATCTGCCTGACCTAGTGGCGGGACAGCGCATCGTGCACGCGAAACGGCGCGCGAAGTATCTGTTGCTCGAGCTCGAATCAGGCACCCTGATGTTGCACCTGGGGATGTCGGGAAGCCTGCGGGTGCTGCCGGCGGATACCCCGCACCTCACCCACGATCACTTCGACTTGCTGCTCGACTCCGGCAGCACCCTCCGATTCAACGATCCGCGCCGCTTCGGAAGCCTTCACTACATCGTCGGTGACCCGAATGAGCACCCCTTGCTCGCCGACCTGGCCCCGGAGCCGCTCGATGACGCCTTCAATACAGAATACCTGTGGCGAACCACGCGAGGCCGGCGGGTAACGATCAAGCAGCTGCTGATGAACAGCAAGCTGGTCGTCGGCGTTGGAAATATCTACGCGAGTGAGGCGTTGTTCCGTGCGAAGGTGCGTCCGCGACGCCAGGCGCGGAGTCTTTCGCGAGCGGAAGTGGCCCGGCTGACGAAAGCGGTGCGCACCGTGTTGAGTATGGCTATTCGTGTTGGAGGCACCACGCTGCGTGACTACGTCGGTGCCGATGGCCTCCCGGGCTATTTCCGGCAAAAGCTCTACGTTTACGAGCGCGCGAAGCAGCCGTGCCGCAAATGTGGCACGCCTGTGCGTCAACTGACGCAGGGGCAGCGCTCGACCTATTACTGTCCGACGTGTCAGAAGTGAAAGGAGTATGAGCGAGCACATTCTCAACCACCTGTCCGGCATCGACCGGAACCTCGGAAGCCTGATTCGCGCTGTCGGCCCCTATGGACTCGTACTGGAGAATGAGACCCAGCCATTCGAGGCGCTCGCGCAGGCCATTGCTCACCAACAGCTGCACGCAGCCGCCGCGCGCAATATTCTCGGACGCTTCATCGCCAACGTCGGGGGCGGAGCGTTTCCAACACCGCAAGTGGTGGTTGCCGCACCCGAAGCAGCGTTGCGCGCGGTGGGCTTCTCCGGCTCCAAGATCGCGGCGCTCAGGGACCTGGCAGCCAAGACAATCGAAGGTATCGTCCCTGACCGCGCGACGCTCGAAAAGCTGGGCGATGCCGAGATCATCACGCGCCTGACCGAAGTGCGTGGGATCGGTCGATGGACAGTCGAGATGTTGCTCATGTTCCATCTCGGACGCCCGGATATTCTACCGGTGGATGATTTTGGGGTCCGACTGGGCTTCCAGGTCACCAACGGCCTGCGCAAGATGCCGGCACCAAAGGTGCTGGCGCTCTACGGCGAGCGCTGGGGACCGCATCGATCCGCGGCCGCCTGGTATTTCTGGCGAGCAGTGGAATTGAAGCGCGCCGGAAAGCTGCCCGAGCCCGTGGAGCTGATCAAGCTGCCGCGTCTGTTGAAACTGCGGCGTCGCAAGAGCGCGAAAGC
>DAITMW010000171.1:12477-14129 GCA_036834945.1 Steroidobacteraceae bacterium | reverse complement strand
AGCTGATCAAGCTGCCGCGTCTGTTGAAACTGCGGCGTCGCAAGAGCGCGAAAGCAGCGAAGCCCGTCAAGGCCGCGCGCAGGAACACTCAGAAGGCCGGGCGCAGCAAGGCCATTGCCAAAGGCGCGAAGCCACGCGTCCGAAAGAGCACGGCCGCGAAGGCTGCGAAGGCAAGCCGCTCGAGGCGTGCCCGCTAAGCAGGCGCGCGAAAGTGTTTCTCGCCTGCCTGCTTGGGAGCGTGACTTACGAGAGCCGCGTCCGCGCTCGTGTATACGTGATACTCAAAAGGAGCCGATCCTCACGCGGTCGCATGTCGCTGGGCCGCTCCTTCCCATCGAGGTCATAACAGACCGTGAGGCGGTCCGCCTCCAACCGATAGATCGCGAGCATGGTTCGTCCGGCGTTCGGTCCCTCGCGCCCCACGATGTCCATGGTCTGTGGTGATGCAGCGTCGTCGACCTGGTACTCACCGCTGTCGACGATGTGATTGGAGCGATCGATGATGCTGTAGCCGCCGCTGTCGAGTACCAGGTACTTTACCCGTAACTCGTTTACAACGAGGTCCTTACCGGCGACGGTAGCCGCCACCGGCATCCACGCTCCCTCGAGTCCGCACATACCGGTATTGATATTAATAACTCACCTCGGCACCGAAGTCCGAAGCACTCAGGCGCGCCGCTGCTTCTTCAGCTCGGCTTCCACGATGGGATCGACGAATTCGTGCACATCACCTCCGAGGACGGCGATCTCGCGCACCAGCGACGAGGAAATGAACGTGAACTGCTCCTGGGGTGTCAGGAACACGGTCTCGATCTCCCGCGCCAGGTGGCGGCTCATGTTGGCAAGCTGGAACTCGAACTCGAAATCGGATACCGCGCGCAGCCCGCGGACGACGACACCGACTTTGTGTTGCCGTGCAAAATCGACCGTCAGCCCCGAGTATCCCAATACCTGCACGTTCGGAAGGTCGTGGAGCACGCGGCGTGCCAGGTCCACGCGAGCCTCGAGCGGAAACATGGGCGCTTTGTTGGGGTTGGCGGCAATGGCCACGATGACGTGGTCGAAGAGGCCGGCCGCGCGACGCACGAGATCCTGATGGCCATTCGTGATCGGATCGAAAGTGCCCGGATACAGTGCACTGCGGTTCATTCGCACCAGTCCCCTCTAAGCTCGCGTCAACAGATGATACCCGACCTCGCCGGCCTGCTTGGCCTTCGTGGTCACCCAGGTCGGGGGCAATGGCGGCAGCCCGTCGCGCGCCGCGCATTCCATATAGATGAGAGCGCCGGGGGCCAGCCAGGAGCCCTGCTCCAGCCGGCCTGCCACCGCGGCGAGCAGATCGGAGTCGAACGGAGGGTCGAGGAACACAATGTCGTAGGGCCCGCCGCTGCCCGCGAGAAACCGTAAGGCGTCGCTTTGTTCCACCTGCGCCCCCGCGTGCCCCAGGGGTTTCTCCCACGTCGCGCCACTGGCGCTCATCCCACGTCGCGTCACTGGCGCTTCTTGGGATTCCCTTCGCTGCGCTTCGGTTGTCGGGATTCCCTTCGCTGCGCTTCGGTTGTCGGGCTTCCCTCCGCTGGGCTCTGTTCGTCCGGCAACTCCCCACTCGGACAGCCTTGCGCGCAGCTCGCGTACGGCAGCGCTGTCACGCT
>DAITMW010000171.1:3022-12377 GCA_036834945.1 Steroidobacteraceae bacterium | reverse complement strand
ACTCCCCACTCGGACAGCCTTGCGCGCAGCTCGCGTACGGCAGCGCTGTCACGCTCGACAAAAGTAACGTGCGCCGCACCTCGCGAGAGCGATTCCAGACCGAGTGCCCCGCTGCCCGCGAACAAATCGAGACAGCGCGCCCCGACTATCCGGGGCATGAGCCAATTGAAAAGCGTCTCGCGCACGCGGTCCGGCGTCGGCCGGATCTCGGGCGAAGGCGGAAAACGCAGTTTTCTTCCGCGCCAGGCGCCCCCAATGATCCTGAGCACGCGCGCCTGGGCGCCGGGCCGCTGGGCGCCGGTGGTGGTGCGCCGTCGTGTTTTTCCAGGATGATCCAAAGACTTGCCCGGCCTGCTTAGCCGCCATGACCCCATCGGAGGTCGCTACAATACCCGTCAGCGGAATACCTATGTTCTTCAAACGCTCCCCCAAAAAAGACCCGGACCCGAAACAGCCCGAAGAGCGCCAGCCTGAAGAGCGCCAGCCTGAAGAGCGCCAAGGCTTCTTCAAACGCCTGCGCGCCCGGCTGAATCGGGGCAACTCGTGGCTGACCTACGACCTGGCGAACCTCTTCCGGGGCCGCAGGATCGACGCACAGGCGCTCGAGGAGCTCGAGACACGCCTCCTGAGCGCCGACGTGGGCGTGGAGGCGACCGAGCACATTCTGTCGGGCCTGCAGAAACGCGTCGCGCGGAACGAGCTGGCGGACGTCGAGGCGCTCATCATCGCGTTGCAGGCGGCGATCGTGGAGATCCTCGCGCCATGCGCGCGTCCCCTCGTGATTGATGACCGCCAGAAGCCCTTTGTGATCCTCGTGGTGGGGGTAAATGGCTCAGGCAAGACGACTACCATAGGTAAGCTTGCGCGGCGGCTCACCGCAGAGAGGCGCGAGGTGATGCTGGCCGCTGGAGATACGTTCAGGGCGGCGGCGATGGAACAGCTCGGCGTCTGGGCTGACCGATCGGGAGCGATGTTTGTCGCGCAGCAGGCCGGAGCGGATCCGGGTGCCGTCGTCTTCGACGCGCTTCAATCGGCGCGCTCTCGTGGTACCGACGTACTGCTGGCGGATACCGCTGGTCGCCTGCACAGTCAGTCGCACCTGATGGAAGAGCTGAAGAAGGTGAAGCGAGTCATCCAGCGGGTCGATCCCACGGCGCCCCACGAAGTGCTGCTCGTCCTTGACGCCAACCAGGGTCAGAACGCGCTTTCCCAGGCGGTGCAATTTCACGAGGCTGTTGGCGTGACGGGGCTCGTGCTGACCAAGCTCGATGGCACCGCGAAGGGCGGCATCGTGATCGCGATAGCGCGCAAGCTCGGTCTCCCCATCCGCTTCATCGGCATCGGCGAGCAGCCGGAAGACTTCGGCGAATTCGATGCGAAGGCCTTCGCGACAGCCCTCGTGCAAGGCCCGCGTGATGCCGCTGGCGAGCCGGCCACCGACGCGACGGGTGGATAATGTCGCGATGATAACCTTCGACCGGGTGAGCAAGCGCTATCCCAACGGGCGTGAGGCGCTCTCCAACGTGAGCTTCAACATCGACACGGGAGAGATGGTCTTTCTCACCGGTCGTTCCGGTGCCGGCAAGAGCACCGTGCTGAAGCACATTGCGCTGCTCGAACGCCCGTCGCGCGGCTCGGTGTTGGTAAATGGCAAGAACACGAACGCGCTGAGATCGCGCCATATCCCGGCCTTCCGCCGCGGGATCGGGATGGTCTTCCAGGACCACAAGCTGCTCGCCGACCGCCCGGTCTATGACAACGTGGCGCTCCCACTGGTGGTGGCCGCCACGCCGCTGAAGGAAATCGACAAGCGGGTTCGCGCCGCGCTGGACCAGGTGGGTCTGCTAGGCAAGGAGGGCATGCTGCCCTACGAGCTCTCCGTGGGAGAGCAACAGCGCGTAGGCATCGCCCGCGCCATCATCAGCAAGCCGCCGATCCTCATCGCCGACGAGCCGACCGGCAACCTCGATCCGGACCTCGCACTCGAAGTGATGCGCCTTTTCCGACGCTTCCAGGATGTTGGCGTGACGGTGGTGATTGCGACGCACGACCTGCATATCGTGCGCGAATTCGGGCTGCGCGAGATCGTGCTCGACAACGGTCATGTGCAAGGGGGCGGCTCCGACTTCCTGCCAAGCGTGGTGGCCACGAGATGAGTCTCGGCGTCGCTGGCGCCCGCCACACACAGGCGCTCCTCGGCTCGGTAGGAAGGCTGGCGCGTAATCCGTTCGCCACCGCGCTCACTCTGTTGGTCATCGGTCTCGCCATGGCGTTACCGATGGCCCTCGATCTGTTCGTCATCAACGCCCAGGCCGCGACCGGCGATTTTGCGGATGCCGTCGACATGTCCGTCTATTTCAAGACCGACGTCCCGCTCGCCAAGGCCCAGCAGCTGGCGACCGACGCCCGCCAGCGCTCGGAAGTCGCCGAGGTCACCCTGATTCCGGCCGACAAGGCGTTGGAAGAGTTCCGGACCTACTCCGGGTTCGGCGCGGCGCTGGAAGCGCTGAAAGAGAATCCTCTGCCGCATGTTCTCCACGTCCGCCCGAAGGCACAGTCGAGCTCGCCAGCGGCCTTGGAAACGCTACGCCGCTATTTCACGGCCTGGCCCGAAGTCGACACCGTGCAGATCGACTCGGAGTGGGTGATGCGCTTCAACGCCATTCTCGAGGTCCTGCGCAGGCTGCTCGTCATTACGGCTGTGCTGCTCGCCGCGGGAGTCCTGGCCGTGATCGGCAATACCATCCGCCTGGAGATTCTCAATCGTAGGGCGGAGATCGAGGTCACCAAGCTAGTCGGTGGCTCCAACAGCTTCGTCCGCCGGCCTTTCCTTTACACCGGTGTGCTCTACGGCCTCGGTGGCGCCGTGTTGGCATGGCTTATCGTCGAAGCCGCTGTCGCGATACTGGGCCAGCCGGTAGCGACACTCGCGCAGCTTTACGGAAGCCACTATTCACTGCAGGGGCCGACCGGCGATGACATCCTGATCGTCCTCGGAGCGGGCGTGGTGCTCGGGTGGCTGGGCGCCTGGATCTCCGCGCATCGTCATCTGCGCAGTATCGAGCCTCGCGCGTAGCTTCCGCATGGAAGAGGGCGTGGAACCGGTAGTCATTCCCCATACCGAGCTCTCGGAAGAGGCTTTGCGGGGAGTTCTGGAGGCCTTCGTGCTACGCGAGGGGACAGAGTACGGTGAGAGAGACTTCTCTCTCGATCAAAAGGTCGCGCAGGTCGTGCGGCAGCTGCAGCGGGGCGAGGCCCAGATCGTGTTCGATCCGGAATCCGAGACGGTCGATATCGTGGTCGTCAGGCCGGGCCGCGGACCATCAGGCCGCGGCTAGTCCGGAAATCTCAGGTCTTATTCGCCGTCGCGGCGCCGGCGGCGATCAGCTTCGCTTCCATCCACCGGCGGATGCGGGTGGCGTCGGCTACGCGGGTCTGCTTGCCGAACGAATTCAGCAATACGATCACGATCGTGCGTCCCTCGATGACCGTCTGCATCACGAGGCAACGTCCCGCTTCGGTGATGTAG
This sequence comes from Steroidobacteraceae bacterium, assembly GCA_036834945.1. GTDB lineage: Bacteria > Pseudomonadota > Gammaproteobacteria > Steroidobacterales > Steroidobacteraceae > 13-2-20CM-66-19. The sequence continues at coordinate 8,848 of DAITMW010000171.1, read as the reverse complement.
CCCGTCTTCTGGACCACGATGTCCCAGGCCGGATTCGACACGAGCGAGTTGGTGTTGTGGAACCCGACCATCTTGCGTCCGATCCGCACCTCGTAACCCGGGTCGGTGGAGTACTCGCGGATGGTGGCGTTCTTGGAAGCAGCCATCACGAGCTTCGAGAGATCCTCGGGGCTCGCCACGTTGTCGCTCGAAAGGCCGGTCGGCTCGACGAAGTGGGCGCTCGTCATGCCGAGCTCTTTGGCCTTCGCGTTCATGGCCGGCATGAACGCCGCGAGGCCGCCCGGATAGTTACGCGCGAGCGCGTGCGCTGCCCGGTTCTCCGAGGCCATCAGAGCGAGGTGAAACAGATCGCCTCGCGTGAGGCGAGTGCCCACCGCAAGACGGGAAAATGCGCCCTTTCCGATCGCACGGTCCGCATCGGTGATCTCGATGACCTCGTTCATCGGCTGATGGGCATCCGCGACCGTCAGAGCGGTGACGAGCTTCGAGATCGAAGCGATAGGCATCGCGACGTCTGCGTTGCGTGAGTACAGAACGGAAGAGTGCGTCTCATCAAAAACAAGAGCAGCGCTCGACCGCAGACCCGGATCGTCAGCGGAGAGCGAAGTCCGGTGAGCATGCGCACGCGCGTGGGAATGATGATGTCGGACAGGATGGGTCGTGGAGCTCGATGCGGCGTTCGCCGTGATGCTCGCGAACAGCAGGCAGCCCGCTGCCAGCAGTGACGTTTTACCCCGATTCATCAAACCCCCAACGCCTTCCCGAATCACCGTCTCAATTGTGAGACGAGTGTAGCAAAGCATGCCATGTCACGGAATGTCGTGATGAAATGCTCACCTGGTTAAGTTCTGTTAAAGGGTGGGACGCATGTCCGCTCCGACCCCGTACACTGATTATGTCGGCACCGGCGCAGGCATCCTTTAGGTCTCGGAATGTACGGATATCCCCTTATTCCCATCTATGGTTTGCGTGTTCCTCAACCCCCGCACGATAATCGGCTGATCGTGGAACGAGAGCCTCCATGCAAGGTAAACGTATCCTGCTCGGCGTGACCGGCGGTATCGCCGCCTACAAGAGCCCGGACCTGGTCCGGCGCCTGCGTGAGCGCGGAGCGGAAGTGCAGGTCGTGATGACCGGAGCAGCGAAGGAATTCGTGACCGCCACAACGTTTCAGGCGGTATCCGGCCGTGCTGTGCGCACCGACCTTTGGGATTCCGCCGCCGAAGCGGCGATGGGCCATATAGAGCTGGCGCGCTGGGCCGAAGTGGTCCTCATAGCGCCGGCCACAGCGGATTTTCTTGCTCGGCTTGCCGCCGGACAGGCGAACGATCTGCTGACCACGCTGTGCCTCGCTACCGAAGCACCTGTTGCGGTGGCACCGGCCATGAACCACATCATGTGGTCGAACGCTGCAACAACCGCGAACGTGGCCACGCTCCGGCAACGCGGCATCCACATATTCGGTCCAGGTTCCGGGGACCAGGCGTGCGGCGAGATCGGTGAAGGCCGGATGCTGGAACCGCTGGAACTCGCCGATCGTGTCGCGGCGCTTCACGTGGGTGATGGTCCTTTACGCGGCCGCCGCGTGCTCATCTCCGCGGGCCCAACGCGAGAGCGAATCGATCCGGTGCGCTTCATTAGCAACCGAAGCTCCGGGAAAATGGGCTTTGCCGTAGCACAAGCTGCTCGCGAGGCGGGCGCGGAAGTTGTCCTGGTTAGCGGACCGGTTAGCTTGCCAACGCCTCCGGGAGTTCGACGCGTCGACGTTGAAAGCGCGGCGGATATGCTGAACGCGGTGCTCCGCGAGGTTGCGGGCACTGATATCTTCATCTCCACGGCGGCCGTGGCTGACTACCGGCCTGCGAACCCCGCGGAGCAGAAGATCAAAAAGACGACCGACACACTCGACCTTTGCATGGAGCGCACGTCCGACGTGTTGGCTACCGTGGCGGCGCGCCCCGATCGGCCCTTTGTCGTGGGATTTGCCGCCGAGACCGAGTCGGTCGAGCAGAATGCCCGGGTGAAGCTGCTGAAAAAGAACCTGGACATGATTGCCGCGAACGAGGTGGGCCACGACAAGGCATTCGACTGCGAGGACAACGCCCTGATCGTCCTCTGGCGCAACAAGCGGCACGAGCTCGGCAAGGCGTCCAAACTGATCTTGGCGCGCCAGCTGGTAGCCTTGATCGCCGAATCCTTTGCCGCTTCCCGAAGTGGAGTCGCACAGCGCGGCTCCGCCATGGGATGACTTTCACATAGAGCACCCATGGACCAAAACACTCGCCGCCCGCTGAAGGTGCGGATTCTCGACGCGCGCATTGGGAAAGACTTTCCTTTGCCGGCCTATGCCACTTCGGGATCGGCCGGAATGGATCTGCGCGCCTGCCTCGACGCTCCGCTCGTGCTCGAAGCCGGCCGCGCCGAGCTCGTACCTACGGGCCTCGCCATTTACGTGGAAGACCCGGGATTGGCGGCGGTCATTCTGCCGCGCTCGGGCCTGGGTCATAAGCACGGCGTCGTGTTGGGAAACCTGGTCGGGCTGATCGATTCCGACTACCAGGGACAGCTGATGGTCTCCGTCTGGAACCGTAGCCAGGCGTCGTTCACCATCCAGCCCGGGGAGCGCATTGCTCAGCTGGTGGTGGTTCCGGTCGTCCAGGTCGAGCTACAGGTGGTCGAGGACTTCACCACGACCTCCCGCGGGGCGGGTGGGTTCGGACACTCGGGCCAGCACTAGACTCCGGCCTTCGCCCGAGCTGGGCGTTCTAACGCTGCACGTGCGCTTCGTGCAGCTCGCGATAGCGCTCGATGTCCATCTGGAACTGCGCCTTTACCGCCGAGACTTCCTCATTCTTGGAGCTCAGTGCGTTGCTCTGAGTGCGTAGCTCGTTGAGGGTGCGGACGAGATCCTCCGCCAGGTCGTCGGGCATCCGTCGGGCGTCCGGGCGTGGGTTGTAGGGTCTGAAGTGTTTGGCGCGTGTCTGCAGCGCCACCAGGCGCGAGTGAAGGTTGTCGACATAGGCCTCGGCGGCAACCCGTTGGCCCTGCAACTGATCGAGGCGCACGTCCCGCAGGGACTCGATGTCCTTGACCGACGTGTAGGTGGCCACCAGGAAGTTGTCATGCTGTTTGCGCTTGAGATCTTCGATGTGCGCACGGGCTTCCGCGTCGAGCTGCTCCGGTGTCTTCTGCGCCTCGGTATGCCCGACTTCGACGCCCTGGTTGTTGAGCATCTCGTGCGCCTTCTCGGCGTACTGTGGCGGGATGGTGTCGCCGTAATGCACAACACCCTGGTCGTCGACCCAACGATAGGCCGCGACCGCGTTTTTACCCGACTGTTTCTGGGGAGTGGTGGCGCGTGAGGTGCTGGCAGCCTGTGCGCCGGGCGGCAACATGAGCCCCGAGGCGAGCAGCAGACTTAAGGCTATGCGCGCAGAACGCATCGACATGCAACCCCATTCCGTTATCGTGTTCCGACAGCGATATTCTGACCGAGTTGCCGGGACAGGCAAGCATCAGCTCGCTCCATAACGCTCCTTATACGCACGCAATGATGTGAGCTGCTCTGCAGAAATACGCGCTCGTCCATCCGCCGGCCTCGAGAGGTTGTCGATGAGGTCCTCGAGTGTGACGATGCTCACACACTTCAAGCCATGCTCCTTCTCAACTTCCTGCACCGCGGTGAGCGCCCCCTGGCCGCGCTCCTGACGGTCGAGGGAGAGAGCAACTGCAACAGGCTCCGCCCCGGCGCCCCGAATGATCTCCAGGGATTCGCGGATAGCCGTGCCGGCCGTGATGACGTCATCAATGATGAGTACGCGCCCCCGCAACGGGGTGCCAACGACCTTGCCACCTTCGCCGTGATCCTTTGACTCCTTCCGATTGAACGCATACGGCACGTTGCGGTCATGGTGCTCGGACAGGGCGATGGCCGCGGCCGTCGCCAGGGGGATACCTTTGTAGGCGGGGCCGAAAATCATGTCGAACTGTATGCCGGACCGCACGATCGCCGCCGCGTAACACCTGCCGAGAACCGCCGCGGACTTGCCGTCACTGAACTGTCCGGCATTGAAGAAGTAGGGACTCTCCCGGCCGGATTTCAGCTTGAAATGGCCAAAGCGCAGAGCATCGCGCTCGAGAGCGAGATCTATGAACGTGAGCTGGTAATCGTGCATGTCATATCATTGCCAGATGAGCATCCTTACCGTCAATGGCGGCGCGAAGAAACCGGCCGGCGCGAGCTGGCTCGACGCACTGCGCATCTATCGCCAGCCCACCGTGCTGTCGATGTTGTTTCTCGGCTTCTCCGCCGGCCTGCCTTTTTACCTGGTGTTCTCGACGCTATCCGCATGGTTGCGCCAGGCGGGTGTCGAGCGCGCGACGATCGGGATGCTGTCGTGGGTTGGCATCCTCTATTCCATCAAGTTCCTGTGGGCCCCCGTGGTCGACCGCGTGCCGCTCCCGGTTCTGCACCGGCTCCTGGGGCGCCGGCGCAGCTGGATGTTACTGGCCCAGGCCGGCATCTGCCTGGGCCTGTTCAAACTCAGTCTGGGCGATCCGTCGCAGGGTGTGCAGGGCGTCGCCCTGGCAGCCCTGTTCGTCGCGTTCTGCGCGGCGACCCAGGACATCGCCCTGGATGCCTGGCGCATCGAATCCGCGCAACTGCAGATCCAGGGCGCCATGGTCGCGGCGTACCAGGTGGGCTACCGGGGCGCGCTGATCTGTGGCAGCGCCGGTGCATTGACCGTCGCCGCCAATGCCAGCTGGCACTTGAGCTATCTGACGATGGCTGTGTTGGGGTGCGTCGGCATACTCACCACGCTCCTCATACGCGAGCCGCAACCGAGCGCCGCGAAAGAGTCGGTCGAGCGTGAGGCCCGTGTGATCGAGTGGCTCGAGAGCCGCGCCCACTGGCCGCGCCCGCTGCTGAATGCCGGGGAATGGTTCATCGGCGCCGTCGTCTGTCCGCTGTTGGACTTCTTCGGACGCTACGGAGCGGCGATTGCCGTCCTGCTGCTCATGTTCATCGGCAGTTATCGACTGACCGAGTTCGCGATGGGCTCGATGGTCAATCCCTTTTATATCGACCAGGGCTATACCCTGGGCCAGATCGCGACCGTGGTAAAGGTCTACGGTCTGTTGATGTCGATGGTGGGCGTGTTCATTGCCGGCCTGCTGATCGCGAAGCTCGGGATGTTGCGCTGTCTCGTGTTGGGTAGCGTGCTCGTCATGTGCTCGAATACCTGCTTCGCCATTCTGGCGAAGGCGCACACACCCACGCTGCTCGGGCTCGGGCTCGTCAACGGACTCGACAACCTGGCGATATCCGTCCATGGCGTCGCGTTGATGACCTTTCTCTCCTCGCTCACCAGTCCGAAGTACACCGCGACTCAATACGCGCTGTTCAGCTCGCTCTATGCCTTGCCCGGCAAGATCCTCGAGGGGTTCTCCGGTTTCGTCGTCGACCATGTCGGCTACCCGTCGTTCTTCCTCTACACGGCCTCGTTGAGTCTGCCGGCGCTGTTGCTGTTGTTTTTTGTGGCGCGCCACGGATTGCCCAATGCCGCCCAGGACGCTCCCAATGCAGCCCGGGCATGACCTCGACGTCGAGCGAGTTGTCTGCCGGCTCTCGGATCTCGAAGAGCACGGTGCGCGTGCCTTCACCATTGGTACGGGGGACTGGCCGCTACGCGGCTTCGTGGTCCGGGTCGGCAACGAGGTACGCGGCTATATCAATCACTGCCCGCACGCAGGGCACCCGCTCAACCTGAGACCCCACAGGTTCCTGACACCCGACGGCAGCCTGATCCTGTGCTCCTCGCACGG
>DAITMW010000171.1:0-2922 GCA_036834945.1 Steroidobacteraceae bacterium | reverse complement strand
CGGACAGGTCGATCCTGTCACTCGAACAGGTCGATCCCGTCGAGAGAGCTCGCGCGCAGGTCATGATCCTCGCCGAACGGCTCCGAGCCGCGGCCCTCCACGTCGCCGCGCTCGATATCAACCGAGCCGCTCCAGTCCTCCGGAGCTTCGGCAACTTCGAGCGCACCATCGTTCCACTGGGATTCCCAGTCCTCGAGGTCCATCTCCTCGAGCGTGCCGTCGAAGTATTGAATGTCGATGGTACCGTCGTCTTCATCGACAGCGACAATCTCGAAAGATTCGCCGCCATGCAGACGATACCAGTCGCCGATACCCGGATGAGGAGTCGTCATCTTGCAGGTCTCCCGCACGGAGTTAGGCTCGGGCTGCGAGCTCGGGCGCGCACGACGACGCGCTTCAGTCAAGTGTGATTGATGTTGCGCTTCGACTCTGATGCTTTCAAGGCCTTATTTGGATTTGCGAAGGATTTGCGCACGGCACCATGCAGGTTGAGTGCCGCCGCATCGCGATCAGACGCGCCGGAACGCCAGGTCCCAAACCTCGTGACCAAGACGCTCACCGCGTTTTTCAAACCGAGTGGCCGCTCGCTCTTGCGGCCTCGGGATGAAAGTGCCGTCGGCTGCAAGATTCTGCAGCCTGGGGTTGGCCTGCAGGGTGGCCAGCATCTCCAGCGCGTATGGCTGCCAATCGGTCGCCATCCGGACCACGCCCCCGCGCTGCAACCGCCCGGTGACCAACTCGACAAAAGCCCCCTGGATCAGCCGACGCTTATGGTGGCGCTTCTTCGGCCAAGGGTCGGGAAACAGAATCACGACCTCATCGAGACTCTCAGGAGCAATCTGCCGCGACAACACCTCGACGGCGTCATGACAAATCACCCGCACATGCGTGAGTTGCTGCTCCTCGAGCGCCAAAAGCACGCGACCAACGCCCGGACGGTGCACTTCAATGCCGAGATAGTCGCGCTCACGGTGCGCCGCGGCCATCCGTGCCAGGTTATCGCCGTTGCCAAACCCGATTTCGACGGTCCGAGGAGCCTTTCTCCCGAATACTGCGTCGAGATCCAACGGATCACCCCCGAACTCCACCCCGTACTTCGGCCACAGAACCTCGAGCGCCCGCTCCTGCGCTTCGGTAATCCGACCCGCGCGGGTGACGAATGAACGGATAGAGCGAGGATGTTCTGTATCGGTCATGGATGGCGACAGTGCGCGGCGCGACGCATAGGTTTGCGGGGGTGCGCATCCTACTCGAACACCCGTCGCCACTGAAGCAAGCAGAGTCCACAGCTAAGCTTTTCGCGCCCGCACCTGCAGCCGGACCGTCGCCACGTGCACCCGACCCATCCCATCCACCGGAAACCGGGCGAGGTACTGACCCGCGACATCTTCCAGGAAAGCATCCCGCAACTCCGCCGGCACGCTCGCCGTGTATGGATGCCACGCGGTACGCAGCCACCCGATAAAGGTGGCGACGCTCTCATGCACCATATCCTTCGGAATGAGCTGGCACTCATCAATTTCCATCCCCGCCTCCCGGAGCCAACTCTCCCAGGTCGTGGCGGCGTGGAAGTGGTAGGGCACTTCACCTCCAGCGGCTATGTCCCGCCACCTTGCGGTGTGGGCGACATGCTCGAAGGTGGCGATGGCGTCTGCCACATTTCCCTTTCCGCCGAACTGCGCGACGAACCTCCCGCCTTTGCGCAGGGCTCGCGCAATGCCATGCGCCGCGGCTTGCTGATCCGGAACCCAGTGGAGGGTCGCGTTGGAAAACACCACCGAGAACTCCGACGCGAAGGGGAGTGCGGCGGCGTCGGCCTGCCTGAACTGCAGGTTGTTGGTTTCCACCCGGCCGTGTTGGGTGGCGGCATGCGTGACCATCTCGGCCGACAGATCGACACCTGTGACGCTTCCTTGCGGGACGGCTTGCGCTATCGCCGCGGTGGTGCGGCCGTCGCCGCAGCCTATGTCGAGTACGATGTCGTCGGGACGCAGGTCGAGCAGGGTCAGGAGCTCGCGGGCCCAGGCACCCTGGCCTCGGGAGTGTTGGGCGTAGTCTTTGGGGTTCCAGGTGTACATGGTGGGTGGATGGGTGCGCTGTGCTGTGTGTGCGCCTATGGCGTTTGATGGGCGCAAGCATGGGGGGTGCGGGGTGGGGGGTGGTTGATGGTTGGTGACGCAGGCATCGTGGGGCGCGATGGCCGTACCCCGTTGCCGACCGTCCCGTTCGCCACGTGTATCGGCGCGCCCATCCGCGACGCGCGCGCTCTGCGGTTGCTCGCGCACTCCTTCGGCGCGTGACCGGAGCGCATCCGCTCGCGAATGCGAGTCTATTGGTCGCTTCGCATCTACACACACACACACACACACAGTCCGCACCTTTGTCCGCCGCGCTGCGTCCTGCGCTACCGCACGGATCAATCCGCGCCGTTCTTGCGTGAGTGTTCTATGTGTGGTTTCGCCACGCATCACGATCAAACAATTCAAACATGCCAAGAAAAAAGCTATCGCACTGCGCGGATCCGTTGGGGTAAACTGGCCCTACCCGCCGATATACCGGCTCTCTTGTAGGTCACGCAATTCAACACGGCGGTCTCCCTGATGGGTCACTTGGCCATCAAGGACCGCCGAACACCAGCGCTAAAGGGAGATTGCGATGGGGGAGTCCATGCCACTGATCGAAGCGACGCGGTGCGATGCCGCCCCACTCGAGCAGATCACACACTCGATTCTGGCTTTTCGCGGACGCAAGGTCCTACTCGATAGCGACCTTGCGGAGCTCTATGGCGTACCCACCAAGCGACTCAATGAACAGGCCAAGCGCAATGCTGCGCGTTTCCCCGAGGATTTCCTCACCTCACCAGTGCCGAAGTCGAGGCTCTGAACCGGTCGCATTTTGCGACCGGTTCTCAGAAGCACCGTG
>DAITMW010000170.1:0-15921 GCA_036834945.1 Steroidobacteraceae bacterium | reverse complement strand
GAAAGTGATGAATTCGATGATGTCAGGAGTTAGCGACCGGCGACGGAGTCTCGTCGCCCGGTGCGCTCGTCCGCGGCGCGGGTGGCGTTAACGGCTTCCGGTTCGGCCCGGGAGGGCTCGTCGGCACGGACGGCGGTTTCGGCGAGGGTGGCACGGGATGCGAGTCGGGCTGGCACGCCAGCAGCAGCACCGACACAGCGGCCGCTACGATCGCGTTCTTGGTGGAGCGATGAATCATGCGGTCCCGCCTCGTGGGCTGATGAATATAGCGCGGCGCGCGCGTTGCTGGTTATCCTCTACCGACGTGCCCGATGCGTCTTATTCAAGGAGCTTTTCCATGAACGCAGCGCTACGAAGCTTGAGCGGTGCGGTTCTCGCGGCCGCGGCCATGTATTGGTTCGATCCTGCCAGTGGCCGGCGCCGACGGGCACGCCTACGCGACAAACTCACCAGTGCGTCTGCCGATTTGCGCAGCGCCATCGACATCGGTGGACGTGACCTTGCGCATCGGATTCAGGGCACGCTGGCTGTGACCCGGTCCGCCTATCACGGCAGCAAAGTCAGCGACAACGTTATCGTGGAGCGGGTGCGCGCGGCGCTCGGGCGAGTCGTTTCGCATCCCAGAGCAATCGAGGTCACCGTTTCGAACGGTCGCGTGATGTTGAGCGGAGCTGTGCTGACGGAGGAGTTCCCTCAGCTCATGCGGGTTGTCCGAGCCACTCACGGTGTTTTAGCGGTTGAAGACAAACTCTCGGTCCACGCGAACTCCCGAGGAGTATCCGCTTTGCAGGGCGGGCGTCGCCGGCATCCGCCAGGCTTCAGTTTTCTGCGCGAACGCTGGTCGCCCGCGGAGCGCCTGGTCGGCGGCGCCGCGGGCGGAGTTCTTGCGGCTTGGGGCCTCTACACACGCGGCCTCCTCGGTATGGCCGGCGTCGCGGCAGGTGGCGCCCTCCTCGCCCGAAGCAGCGCCAATGTGCCACTCAATCGTTGGGTTGGCATCAAGGGCGGACATGGCGTGATGATGCATGTCCACAAGACCATCCGGGTGAACGCACCTGTGGACCAGGTCTTTCAAACCCTGTCGGTCTATGAGAATTATCCTCACTTCATGCGCAACGTGCGCAGCGTTCAGCTGCAGCCCGACGGACGCACCCACTGGTGCATCGCGGGTCCGGCGGGCATCCTGTTGGAATGGGAGTCGGTCACGACGGAGTTCGAGATGAATCGACTCCTGGCGTGGCGCACCGCCCCGACCGCGCCGATTCAGCACATGGGCGCGATGAGATTCGAGCCTGTGAATGGCGGGACGCGGTTGGACATCCACATGAGCTACTGCCCGCCCGCGGGCGTGTTAGGTCATGCGGTGGCCGCCATCTTCCGGGCCGATCCGAAGAGCGAGCTGGACCAGGAGTTGCTGCGCCTGAAGAGCTATCTCGAGACCGGTAAGACGCCCCGGGATGCGGCGTCGACCACCCCGACCGCGAATGGCTTCGCGCATCGGGGCGGAGCGATGGCCTAGGCGCTGATCACCGCATCGGGCGATGCCATGGCCTGCCCCTGATCACCGCATCGGGCGATGCCATGGCCTGCCCCTGATCACCGCATCGCGGCGGTGCCGTGGTCCAGGCCCCGATCACTTCTTGAAGTTGTATTCGACGTCGAAGCCGATGGTCCTCGGCTGGGTGAAGTTGACCACCGGTTGCGCCGTGCCGTTGCGGTTGGAGGCGGCGATTACGCCGCGCTTGTCGCCCAGATTGCGGCCGTAGAGGTTCAGGCGCCAGACGTCGTTCCACGACAGCCCCGCTTGCAGGTCGAAGATGCCGTAGCCGGGGAGATCGAATCTCGGGCGTGCGGCGGTCGGGCTGTTGGTCCGGAAAGCCGAGAGCCGGTTACCTACGTAGCTGTAGTTCGCGCCCACGAATGCAGACCAGGTGTCCGTCAGACTGAAATTCTGCTGCACATTCAGGTTGCCTGCGACCTTCGCGGTGAAAGGCAGCTGGTCTCCCGCCAGTCCCGCCAGAGGAGTCACGGCCGTGGTCGGCGGAGGCAGGCTCTGGGTCAATTTCGCATCGGTGTACGTGAAATTCGGGCTGATGACGAAGCCGCGCCACGGTGTCCAGGTGGCCGCGAGCTCCACGCCGCGGCTACGGGCAGCGCTACCATTGGTGAAGTACGTGAATTGCGACACCGGGTCGGTATCTAGCAGTTGGATGTTGTTCCAGTCGATCTGGAAAATCGCCGCGTCGAAGCTGACCGAGTGGTTGGCGGTCGCGTATCCCTTGAGGCCCAGCTCGTAGCTCTTGACTTTGTCCGGCGCGTAACTCGGCGGGATTCCGGCCACACCCGTGTTCGGGCCACCGGGGCGATATCCGCTCGCCGCGCGGAAGTACGCCATGAGGTCCGGCGTGATGTGATAGCTGGGTGTTGCCAGCCAGGTGACCGGGTGCGCGCTGGAAGTGGTCTGCGGCGTAATCGATGTCGGACCGAACACCGCGCTCGCGGCGCCATTGATGATCGTGATGGAGTAGTACGCCTCGTCCAGCCAGCTATAGCGCGCACCCACCTGGAAATCGAACTGCGGAGTGAAGTGATAGGTGAAATCGCCGAAGAACGCGCGCTCCAGGTAGTTGAACGGTCCGGCGCCGTCATAGGGTTGGCCCGACGCGGTACCCGAGGCCGTGAACAGGTTCAGCGTCTGCGCGATCCCCTCGTTCTCGTGGTTGAAGTAGAAGCCGGCCAGCCAGTCGAATTGCTTGCCCGTCTTCCCCAGGCGGATTTCCTGGGTGAAGCGTGAGCTTTCGTTCTCATTGCCGATCTTGACGGTGCCGCCGGGCAGGTTGTAGAGCTTCGGCAGGAAGCCGAACACGAAAGTCACATCGTTGTTCAGGTACCACTGCGTGTGGTTCCAGGCCGAGAGCGAGGTGAGCTCGGCCCAATCGAAATCGTACGTGATCTTGGCGGAGTACACCTCGAACGTGTTGAACCCGACGGAGGGAGCCAATTGGAGCGTGTCCTGCCCGTACAGCGGAACGTAGCTCGTCGGACTCGACGGGGTGGTTTTGCACTCCGGACAAACCATGATGCCCGTGGAATTCTGCGTCGTCTGGTGCTGCCCCAGAGCCGACAGTGTGATCGACAGGTCGTCGGTCGGCTTGATCAACAGCTTGGCGTTGCCGCCGCGGGTGATGACCTGGTTGACGTTCGTCGTCCGGATGTTGTTGTACGTGTTGTCGATCCACTCGGGATCGTTGCGATAGACCCCGCTCACCAGCAGAGCGACATGGTCGCTGATGATGGGAATATTGGCGCTTCCCCTGCCCGACCATCCCGAGTCACCGCCGTCGACGAAGCTCGGCCCCGCCTGCAGGTGGGCGGTATACGTGTTGAGATCCGGCTGTTTGCTCACGAGGTTGATCAGACCGCCCAGGCTGGACGCGCCGTACAGCGTGCCTTGCGGCCCGCGCAACACCTCGACACGGTCGAGAATCGCCGGGTCCAGGTCGGGAAACGGCGGCTGGCCCAGGTAGGTCGTCGCACCGAATGGAATGTCATCGACCATCACGGCGATCGTCGGATTACCGGCGCCGCCGGAAGTGATACCCCGCAGTGACAGCGCCGATGTGCCGCTGGCGCCGCTTGGCAACGCACCCACCTGTAAGCCCGGGACCCGCGAGTAGTAGTCCGTCACCTGCACGAGATCCTGCTTGACCAGGGCGTCGCCCTGCACGGCCGTGACCGCGACCGGCACGTCGATTTCGCGCTGGGCCACTTTCTGGGCGGTCACGACGACCTCTTGCTCAGGTTGCGAGGAGTCCGCGGACTGCGCCAGAGCGTCGGTCGCGAAGCTGACGGCGAACAGCGCCGGAACCACGGAGACACTGTGTTTGATGTAACGCATCGTTGCTGCCTTGAAGGACTATTTCGTGAGGAATGCCCGGATGTCGCTGGCGACCTCGGGTTGGGCCCGTTGATCGCCGGCTGTCATGTGGCCACCGGCGTACTCGTGAATGGAGAATCGATCCCGGGGATAACCCAGCTGCGCGGCGAGGTAACGATGAGTCCCGATGCTCGAGAGGCCATCGTAGTAACCCGCCACGATCATGGCGCGCAGCTTCGGGTTCGCGAACTGGCGTTTGAGCATCTCGGGCCAGTCGTAGTCGACGAACACGCTGGGATGGGTTGAGTTCGGATTGCACAACCCCGCTGACTGCAGGTAGTCGTTGCAACCCGGTCCCCAGTCCCAGTCGTCGAACGACCCGGGCGCCATGACCTGATAGTCGACCCCCGGGAGATTCACCTGCAACTCCCGGGTCATGTAGTCCTGGTAGACCTTGTGGTAGGGCTCCATCGGGTCACCATTGCGCTGTTGCCTGGCGTCTGCGCTGTTCTTCGGCGGGGGCGGCAAGGGCCTTGCGATGCGGGTGTCGTTCGCATCGAGCAACTTCCCGGCGAGCAACTGCCTGTTGAAATCCTGTTTGGCGATCGTCAGGCCGTGCGTGAGGTAGTAGTCGGCCGGAATTCCCGTGTAGGCGGCCAGCCGGCTCGCGATCGTGTGCTGCTCGCTCGCGGCGAGGGTATAACCCTTCGACAACGCCAACAGGTAGTCGGTCATCGCGAACGCATAGACTTCGTCCAGGAATGCCGCATCGCTCTTTCCGTGTTTGTCGGCCTTGCCGTGATACGCCGCGGTCATCGCGAGCAGAGGGAGGCTGACGGCGGTGCTGATGATGTTGTGGGTACGCCGCGAGGTTTCCATCAGGAAGATGGAGTCACCCATGATGATCTGGCCGCTCAGACTCACACCCCGCTTCGCCAGGAGAGATCCGGTCACGACCTGGCGGACCGAGCCATAACTCTCACCCAGCAGATACAACGGCGATTGCGCCCTTGCATGCCGCTGCAGCCAGGCCACGACCAGCTGCGCCAGTGAGTCACAATCACCTGCCGTCGAGTAGAAGTAGGCACGGTCGGCCTCATTCAGAATCCGGCTGTATCCGGTTTCCGCGGGGTCGAAAACCACCAGGTCGGCGACGTCGATCAGACTGTACGGGTTGTTTTCGAATCGGGTGGGGGCGCCCTGGCCCTGCTCCGAACGGGCATGAGCTTCGTGCTCGGGTCCGAATTGCAGGTGTACGCCGATGGCGGCCGCACTGGGGCCGCCGTTGAACAGAAATACGACAGGCCTGCTGTTGGCGGCCCCCACGTCACTTCGGACGTACGACGTCGTGAACAGACTCAGGGCCGGTCGTCCTGCCTTGTCGTTCACGACGAACTCTTCCACGGTCGCGGTATAAGGGATTTTGTGTCCCGCCAAGCTCGTTACGTGCTGCGTCACGAACTTACGCGGTGAATCCTCCGCTCGCGCCTGCGTAATGTGCAATGACGCGCACAGCACGAGAAGGACGCAGATAACCCGCATGAACAGCCCCGCTTTATTATAATGTGATCACATATCACACTATACCCACGACCAGGCGTATTAGGAAGTAGCTGAAGATGAAAGACGGAGGCACAGAGGGCCAGGCGGGACCGGAGCAGAGCACTGTCAGGGCGCTCTTCCCCTACCTGGAGGAAGTGGTTTATCTGGATACCGCGGCCGCGGGCGTCTCATGGAGGGGACAGGGCGCGGCCGCCGCCCGCTTTTACGATGAGCACAAGATCCGCGGCTATGCCGGAAGTGTGGAATGGCGCGCGGAGCTCGCGCGCACGCGGCGGTTGCTTTCCGAATTGCTACGGGTCTCCCCCGATCAGATCTCCTTCGTGGCCAGCACCACTGAAGCGCTCAATCTGGTGGCGCACGGCGTCCGCCTCGGGCCTGGCGACCAGGTCGTTCTCTGCGAGGACGAGTTTCCCTCCATTCTGTTGGCCTGGTCGCCGGCGGCCCTGCGCCAGGCTGAGCTCATTCGCGTACCCATCCGGCAGGAGGGAACACGCACGGATGAATTGATCGAGCGCATCACGGAGCGAACACGAGTCGTGTGTGTTTCTCACGTGCACTGGTGCACGGGGACGCGTGTCGATCTCGATCGGATTGCAGCGGCCGCCCATCGCGTAGGCGCCAGGCTCGTCGTCGACGGAGCGCACGCGACGGGCGCGATCGAGGTCAATGCGTCCGAGGCCGATATCTATACCGGCCCTGTGTTCAAGTGGCTGTTATCGGGCTTCGGACTCGCCTATGTGATCACCAAGGAAAGCTTCGCGCCCGAGCTCGAGCCGACATTCCGGGGATATCACAACGAGGCGTCGCGGAACCTTCAATATGGCCACGCCAACTACCCTGCCATGTATGCTCTGTCGGCCACTCTCGACCTGCTGGGCGGACTGGGCTGGCCCTGGATCCACTCCCAAGTCAGCTCTCTCACGGGCCTGCTTCACGACGGCCTCGTGCAAGGCGGCTGGAACGTAGTGACCCCCAAGTCGCAGCGCGCGGGTATTGTTTCCCTGTTGAGTGACCATCCGCTCGAAGTCGTTGCCGGCCTGGCGCAGCAGGGCATCGCGATCGCGGAGCGCTCCGGCCTTTTGCGGGTGTCACCGCACTTCTACAACACCGAGGCGGACATAAGGCGTTTCCTGAGCTCGCTGGGCAGCCGATGAGCCTCAAGAAGGATGTCCGGATGATCGACATCGTGACGCTCGGGGCGGGCGCCGCGATCGGCGTGGCGATCTTCTCGATCTTCGCCCCCGCGGCGACTCTTGCGGGTCCGGGCATGCTGATCACGATGACCCTGGCGGCCGTGCCGATGTGCGTATTCGCCTTCGTGTATGCCTTCATGGGAACCGCTGATCCGCAGTCGGGAGCCTCCTATGTCTGGCCGTCACGCTACATCCATCCCTTGGTGGGCTTTCTGATCGGGTGGCTGCGAACCCTGGCGAGCACCGGGGTGATGATCCTCCTGGCCACCGTGTTGGTGCAGTACTGGTCACGGTGGGTTGCGTTGCCGGCAAAACCGGCCATGGCCGTGATCTTCCTGGTGTTCTATCTGCTGAATCTCCGGGGTGTGGCGTTGGCAGCCCGGGCACAAACCACACTCTTTCTGTTGATGATCGTGGCGCTGGGGATACTGGTGGCCGGCGCGCTGGGCAAGCTCCAGGCGAGTCATTTCACCCCTCTTCTGCCGCACGGCTGGCAAGGTGTGGTCGCGGCCGTTCCCTTGATGGTGTCACTTTTCCTCGGTATCGAGAATGCCGTCGAGGTCGGCGAGGAAACGCGCGATCCACGCAGGACGGTCTCCATCGCCATTGCCATCTGCGTCGGTACTATCCTCGTGATCTACTATGGCGTCTCGGTCGGGACGCTCGGGGTGTTGGGATCGCAGGCCCTGGCGTCGAGCAGCGCACCTCTGTTGGATGCCGCCGGCACCGTGTTCGGGCGTCCCGCTCAAGCCCTCGTGATGCTTGCTGCGACGCTGGCCATCGCGAAGTCGTTGAATGCGACCTTGCTCATCTTTTCGCGCTACCTGTTCGCCATGGGCCGTGACGGCGTGTTGCCCCGGACGCTGGGATCGATTCATCCACAGTGGGGAACACCTCATATTGCGGTGACCGCCGCATTCGGCTGTTGCCTGCTCGGCCTCCTCCTGCCGTCCAACCTGGTGTTCCTGTTTCTCGCCGCCAACATTCCGACGCTGCTGAAGTATCTCGGGACCTGTGTGTCGGCTCTCAACGTGCTCAGGTCTCACCCAGCGGTCTATGACCGGGCCGGCTATCGGCCCCGGCGCGGCGTGCTGACTCTCATGGCCTGGGTGGGAATTGCCTGCGCCGTGGCCATCGTCCTGGCGGGCACCACGGCAGACTGGCGTCCGTATGGGGTTCTGGCCGGTTGGGGCTGCGTTGGCGTCCTGGCCTGGATCCTCGTCCGCGGCAATCGCGGTTAGCCCGGGTCGAAAACGGAGCGCTTGCCGCTCTTGCGCATTTTCTGCAGGTGGTCGCGGTATCTTTCGCTCGTCGCCTTGATGTCCTCAACGATTCCGCGTTGGGCATCCGCGGGACGCCGGGCCAGGATGCCCTCGAGCGTCGCCTGGTGCCGCTTCGACGCGTTGCGTTTGATCTGGTCCGTTCCGAGCTCCTCGAACAGGGCCAGCAGGCTCGGGCCACATCGCACCCAAAGCGGCTCCACCAGCTCGAACATGGTGTTATGACGTGCCGCCGCATACACGGCGAAATGGAATTCGCGGTTGCGCTTGAGGCTCAAGGACGGATCACGCGATACCCGGGCGGAGGCCAGTTCGTCGTTCGCCCGTTCGATGCGCGTAATGTCGTCCGCATCGGCACGCTGCGCGGCCAGCGCCGCCAGCTCACCTTCGAGGAGGATGCGCGCCTCGCAGATCTCCTGGAATTTCGCTGCACTGAGCGCCGGCACTTTCACCGAGCGTCCCGCCGTCATGTCGAGGACCTGCTCGACGGTCAGTTTGTGCAGGGCCTCCCGCACCGGCATGACGCTCGTGCCGAGTTGCTGGGCCAGGTCGCGGATGGTCAGCGTCTGTCCGGGCTTGAAGCGTCCGTCGATCAGACTCTCGCGCAGCTGGGAATAGACCTGCTCCTGCATGGTATTGCGGGCAATCGGAGCAAGTGGACTGGCGGTCTTGGGGGGCATACCGGAACTGTTGCTACGGGTGTGCCCTAATTTAGCGGAAACGGTGCGGCGTCAGCAATTTTGGCGCCGTTCATCTCGTAGACGACCCCGCCTTTCATCACGAAGCTGACGTGCTCCAGGCTCGAGATGTCAGCAAGCGGGTCCGCCGTGACGGCAATGATGTCGGCAAAGCGCCCGACGCGCACCGACCCGATTCGATCGGATGCACCGATGAGGTCCGCGGCATTGCCGGTGGCCGCGATGACGGCATCCATCGGTGTCATGCCCGCCCGAACCATGACGGGCAACTCCTCGGCGTTCTGACCAAAACGCAGCATCGTGCCGGTGGTATCCGTCCCGTAGGCGATCTTGACGCCCGCTTTGTAGGCACCGGCGAGATTGTTCAACATGAGCGGGGCGATCGGCAGGATCTTCGCGGCCATGTCCGGCGTCGCCATGCGCTCGGGGTGGGCTCGTGCGAGCTCCGCCAGACGTTGCGCAACCAGAACCGTCGGAACCAGATACGTCCCATGCTTCTTCATCAGCGCGTAGCTTTCGGCATCAGCATAGGATCCGTGCTCGATCGAATCGACTCCGGCGCGAACGGCACTGTCGATCGCGACCTTCCCATGGGCGTGCGCCGCGACCTTCAATCCGAGTGAATGCGCCGTGTCGATGATGGCCTTGATCTCGTCGTCGGACATGAGCTGGCGGGACGGGTCATCGCCTACGGACCCGACTCCGCCACTGGGCATGATCTTGATGAGATCCGCACCGAGCTTGCGATGCTCTCGCACCGCGTGAATCCCCTGCTCCGGTCCATCGACGACCTGCCCATGCCACTCGTCATTGTCGATATCGGGTTGCATTCCGTTGGTTGGATCGCTGTGACCTCCCGTCGGACCCAAGGGCTCCCGGGAGACCCACAGGCGCGGTCCAATAACCACTCCCGTATCGATGGCTTTTTTCAATGCAACGTCGGCGCCGTACTCGGCTCCTACATTGCGCATCGAGGTGAAGCCCGCATACAAGGCCCGCTGCGCGTTCGCGGCTCCGACGAGCGCCATGTCAGCCGACGTTCGGGTCACCCGATCGGCAAAGCTGAGCGCGGCACCTGTGATGTGTACGTGGCAGTCGATCAGGCCGGGCAGAACGATGGCATTGGAAAGATCGATGACGCGCGCCCCACCCGCCGCTATGAATCCGTCCTCGACCGCGGCGATCTTCGACTGCCGTATGACAATGGAAACCTGTCGGCGCGGCGAATGCGACACTCCGTCGATCAACGTTCCGGCATGGATGATGATATCCGCGCCATCCTTTTCCGCTGCCGTGGCAGCAGTAGACGCGGCTAGCGCGAGCATGAGCATGGCAGGCCGGATGCGGCGAACGACGGCCGTAAAGGTCATTCTTGCGGCTCCCCGTTGATATTTCCTGGTTCCATTGTGATATGTGATCACATTCGAATCAAGCGAAATTGGCCATTCCGCGGCGTCGACACCCGCGAGTTGTATCCGTTTGGAGATGCACTAAGTACCGGAGCCCGTTCTCAAACCCAACGGAACGTCGCTGGCCGACAACTAACATCGTGACGCGGCCCGTGGGCTTTTGGTACGGGAATTTCCAGGCACGGAAACTGCGTTTATAGTTGCTTCCAGCTGCTGGGGAATTGTCATGGCGATCGTTCCGTGCAGAGAATGCGCTCACCAGGTCTCCGATCGCGCGGCCAGCTGCCCGAGTTGCGGCGCGCCGATCGCCTTTCCTGTCCAACCTGTCCAGGCTGTTCAGCCGCAGCCACGTCGCAGGCGTCGCCTTTCCACGGTGCTGATCACGTTGATGGCGCTGTGGACCCTGGGCACCGTGCTCTGGCTGATCGTGCCCCGATCGGCAACGGATGAATGGATCGCGCGGGCCAGGGCGTCTCTACAGAGCTTCGATCGGGGTATCGGGCAGTTCCCCGCGGCCGACACTTTGAGCGCGTCCGTTCAGAGTCCGAAACCCCAGGCAAACCCACCAGCACCCGATGCCCAGCCCGTGATGACCAAGGGCCCCATGCAGCCCGCGCTCCCGGTCAGGCCTGTTTATCGAACCACAGCCGAGCAGCTCTACCGCGCCTATGACGCAAACGGGGTCGCTACCCAAAACCGTATTGGTGGCAGCCTCGTGCGGCTCACAGGCAATGTCACCGAGATCGACCAGGATGCGGCGGGGCATCCGGTCGTGAAACTCTCGGCCGGCAATGACGGCGTCGCCGCCATGACGCTCGTCGAAAATCAGCGTGTAGCGGCCGCACAGCTCTACAAGGGAGAGGCCGTGGACATCGAATGCGAGCGGATCGGCCGCAATGGCGCGGTTCTCCAGGGCAATGGTTGCAGTCTCGCGTTTGTAGATACGAGAACGCGTGAGGTGAATCTTGCCCTCTTCCTGACCAATGAGAGCGGTGCTGCTCATATTTATGTCGCCGGTCCCATGACCCAGTCGGTCTGCCAGGAACGCGGTGAGCAGATTTCATCCCGGTTGAAGGGTAAGCAGCGCGGCGAGTATGTTGTTTGGAGGAATTGCACGGAGGCGGCGCGCGAAAGCATTCCGCCTGGAACTTGTCGGCTCAATTCTCCTTCCGTGCCAGTTCCCGATATGCCAACCGCGCAGCTGTGGCGCTACGACTGTAGCGCGCCGAATGTGGCGCGTACGACATCTCATAAGAAGAGAGCGGCGAGCAGCACATTTGTGTGGGACATAGCACCCGCAGAACCGGCGGCTCAAAGTACGGAGCACACATCACTGGACCCTGCATCGCCCGGAGTGGCCGCGCCGATCGAAGTTGCGGTCGCCGCGCCCTCCCCCACTTCACAGGCGGTCGAACACGCGGCGACGAACAACCTCCGGCTTGCGTCATCGGTCGGAGGGTCCGATATCGGCGGAGCGACGGCATCGACGCGAGTTCCCGCCGAAGAGGCTACGGTGGCTCATGCGCCTACTCCCGACGACCTGTCAAAAATACGGGCCACGGATCCCCAGGCAGCCGATCACATCGCCAACTACTGCTCGAAATCCGTCACGTCGACCAACCGAGATGCTCTCGTGGCGTACTGCCGGCGCAGCGAGGCAGAAGCTTACACACGCCTCGTCCTGCAGAACGAGTTTCCAACTCTCACGGAAGCCGTCCGCAAGAAATGCAGCGAGCCGCCGTTTCCGGATACTTTCGTGGCCAAGGAGAGTTGCGCCCGATACGAATTGCGCGCGAATTAGACCGAGGCACTCAGCACGCTCAGGAAGCGCTCGACGTCCTGCATATCGTTGTAAACAGACGGGGACAGGCGCATCCAGTGCCTGCTGAAGCGCACGTTCACCTTGGCGGCCTCGAGCTTCTGCGGCAGTCCGCTCTTGTAGACGTCATGTCTCTCGAAGGTGATGTTGCCGCCTGTGGCTTCGGGCGGCGTGACGAGTTTGAACCCGAGACGGGGCACTGCCTCGCGCAGGCGTGTCAGTAACGGCTGGCGATGTGCCTTGATGCTCTCGAGTCCCAGCTGTTTGATGTAGTTGAGCGAGGCCGTCAACAAGGCCGAGGAAACCGCCGATCCCACGAACCCCGAGGTACCCGGCTCGAAAAAACCGGCCGCGGAGTTCTCGAAATGGTAGGCGATGGGCGCGTACGGCCCGGGCGGCAGATCCGGCGGATAGAACGCCTCCACGTCCCCTTCGACATAGCCCACCACCGGACGGTCCAGCTTTTGCAGGACTTCGCGACGGGCATACAGAAAGCCGACGCCGAAGTCCCCCATCAGCCATTTGAAGGTCGAGCACGCGGCAAAATCGATCCCCGTCGCGGCGATGTCGAACGGGCCGCATCCCGCGGAGTGGATGATATCGGCATAGACGTACGCTCCATGGGCATGAGCGAGATCAGCCACAGCTTTCAAGTCATGCTCGAAGCCGTTGTACATCGCGACCGAGGAGACCTCGATCAGACGGGTATTGCGATCGACAACCTTTTCCAGGTCCCTCATGTCGATACGGAATTCGCTCGTGGGCTTTACCACGCGCACGTCGAGTCCTTTCTTCTTCAGCTCCAGCAGATGCATCAACGCGCCTTCGTAGTGCAGTCCGTCGGTCACGACGTTACCGTTATAGCGCTCGTGCAGGCCCAGTGACTGGGTGACCAGGTTCTCGCCGAAACTGGTGCTCGGGACGTAGGCGATCTCGTCCACGTGCGCACCGATGAGTTCGGCGAAAACCCCTTTCGGATCGAAGCCGTGGCTGCCCGGTTGGCGCGCATGCAGCGTCCCGCGACGCTCGGCTGCTTCCCGGGCGGCCGCCAGGGACACCTTCGGAATCGGGTGGGTGTAGGCCGCGTTGATGTAGGTGTAGCCCGGCTCGATGTTGAAATCAGCCTTGCGTGGCCATCCGGCCTGGCTCGTGGACTCACCCCGCGCCCGGGCGTCGCTGACCGCTTCAATCCGTGGCGCCGTCAATCCGGCGACCACCAGGCCGACGCCGGTCAGCACTTCACGTCTGTTCTTGTTCATTCGAGCGTCCCGCCCCCTCGATTTACGCACTGACCGCGGTGGTCGCGAAAAATCCTAGGTGAGTCGGCGCGCATGTTCTTACCTATCTTGGCGGCGAAGCGCTGCGCAGCCGCATAAATAATGCAGATTTTGCTGTAGCATGCGCGCTCATGCGTTTGATGTATAGCTTCGTGCTGGATGGCGACCCGCGCTTTCTCGTCCAGGGCCGCATTTTCCTGCGTTCGCTGCTGGCTGCCGGTGTCTCGCGCGATGAGATCGTGGCTCACGTGACACCCAGCAGCGGTGCGGCGGGTCGCGAGCTAGCGAGCTCATTCGGGGTGCGCAGCCTGCACCTGACTCCCGGTCCCGACGGCAAGTACACCAACAAGATCAACCAGTGCTTCACACTCGCCGACCTGGATTTCGATGTGTTGGTTGCCTGCGATACCGACGTGGCGATCCTGCGGCCCTTGACGGAGGTCGCCAGTCTCCAGGCCATCCGTGCGAAGCGCGTTGATTTCGAGAATCCGCCACTGGAGGTTCTCGAGGAGCTGCGCGGGCTCATGGGCGTCACCCAGGAGGCCAGGATCGTGACGCCGAGCTGCGCACCGGCGGGCCGCACCTATGCGCTCAACTGCAATGGCGGAATGCTGCTGATCCCCAAGCCGCTGCTGCCTGCGCTCGGTCGCGCCTGGTTGGAATACGCAACATGCCTGTTGGCGCACGCGGAGCGCATGCAGCGCTGGCGGATGCATGTCGACCAGGTCGCGTGGGCTTTCGCCTTGATGACCCTCGCACTGCCTTTCGAGGAATTGCCGATCGAGTACAACTTTCCGACCGGTATGGCGAGGCGGATACCCGCGGGGTCGTTCGGGGAGCCGGCGGTGTTGCATTACCATCATCGGTTGGGTCGAAGCGGCTTGCTGAAACGCAGCGGAGTGCCCGTGGTCGATCGCGCGGTGGGCCAGGTGAATGCGCTGTTGCAGCGGCGCGCGTGGTGGCAGCGCCTATCTCTTCCATGGGGTACCACCGCAATCCGGTAGGGAGCGGTGAGCGAGTCGGTCCGCCTGGCGGCGCAGTCCCGCGATCGCGCGGCGACCCGGGCCACGGCCGGGCGGACGGCGCAGCCCGCCCCACCCCGGACGACCTGGCCAGGGCCACCATCCCCGGGGCGGACTGTGACGCCGTTCACAGTCCGGCCGCGTGCCACGTGCCTGACACAACTTAACCGGTCAGTTGTGTTGGGGTTCACAGACAAACAGCGGCTCCAAAGCGCACAACAGGGTGTTTTCACGCGATTCCAGGTGTTGAGTTAGTTGAAAACTGGCTGTTGACATCCCATCGTGACTTGGAGACTCCCATGACTGAAACAACGGGCCCGGGAAGCCGTCGGCTCAGACTGCCCATGATCTACTCCCTGGTGGCTGCCGGCGTCGTCGCGGTTCTGGCCACGGGTTATGCCTACAACCGCAACCAGGCGGACACGGCGACCGGCCGCGGCATGAGCGATGCCGACGTCGCGAAGATCGAGCAGAGCATCAAGACCGAGTTCGCCCGGCGCAGCGGCCTCACCGTCGTGGAGGTGAAAATGGCCAGGCAGTCCCCTACCGAGCTCGCCGGCGTCGCGAAGGTCAAGACGCAATTGGGGACTATCGAGAAGACGTGCGATGCCAGCCTGGGCGATCGGGGTCAGCTGACCTGGCAATGCCGGTAAGCGGCCGGTCCAGTTTGTCCACCTGACGGTACGCGCCGCCCCGGACGCACGACTTTCTCGAGAGCGATATACAGCGCAATCCGATTTGCATACCATCCGCGGCCGGTGGCGGATGCTCGCGTCCGCGCTCATATGTAAAACCACGGTCGGGACCGACGTGAGATGAGCCTGGCCTCGATGGATGCGACATGCTGCAAAAGACTACCCGGCTCGCCTTGCCCGCCTTTCTGACACTCCTGTTGGCCACCTCGGCGATCGCTCGCCAGAGCGCCGGTCACGGTGAAAACGTCAAGCGCATTGAAGGCGCGCTCGCGGGTGGCAAGGCCATCATCATCGCGACCTATGTGCCCTTCGACTATGAGAGCTGGCAGTCGAATCTGCCGAGTTTCCTGACCGCGCAGGCGTACCATCCCGCGGTGACGCAGTGGCAAAACCGTGCCACCGGCAAGATCGTGACGATCGGCGGCGAGCAATCGGCCGACTTCTACGGCCTGGCTCCC
Source organism: Steroidobacteraceae bacterium (assembly GCA_036834945.1). Lineage (GTDB taxonomy): Bacteria > Pseudomonadota > Gammaproteobacteria > Steroidobacterales > Steroidobacteraceae > 13-2-20CM-66-19. The sequence continues at coordinate 630 of DAITMW010000170.1, read as the reverse complement.
TCCAGGACGGTCAACGCGGGCTACATTTACACCGTGATCGAACCTGGCAGTTACGACATGGTCGGCTTCGCACGCAAGGTCACTTCCATTCCGAACTTGCACGAGCTGCCGGTCTCGACCAAGGCAGTCACTTCGCCTTTCGGCGTCATCCGCTATTCCACGACGACGCTTCCTTCCTGGCGAGCTTACAACCAGTGGGTACCGACGAAGCTGGTGGGATCGGATTTCGACGGCCACACGCTCACAAACTACTACGTGGAAGGTCATAACGAACAGCGGCTCGAGCGGGTGCGGACCAACGCGGTATACGTCGATGGAACCGGCCTCGTGGGTCACGCTTCGGACGGCGCACCAACCCTGGCATCCTTCAACATCAAGGCGGGACAGATCCTGGTGGTGGGGGATTTCGCGGTCAACTACGAGATCGACCAGTGCAATACCATCCCAGGAGTCTGGGAGTGCGCGGTGAAATCGCTCTCATTCACGGTCGATACCGCTCCGGCGCGACCGGATGTCCAACTCGCCCTGGAAGATGCGAAATACGACGCGGCGCTCGTCTCCAAGGTCGAGGATGCCAAGATGATTCCCGGCGCCTTCTTCTGGGAAACCCATGATGCCCAACCGGACACC
>DAITMW010000169.1:0-15936 GCA_036834945.1 Steroidobacteraceae bacterium | reverse complement strand
CAGGTCATGGCGAGTCTCGATCGAGTCGTCTCTTATGTCGAGATGAATCTGGAAAACCGTATCAAGGTAGCCGACTTGGCGCGGATCGCCCGGCTGAGCCCGACGCAATTCAGTCGTGTGTTCAGGAGAGCGTTCGGAGTCAGTCCCCGGCGCTACGTCAGGCTGCGACGGCTCGATACAGCGATGCTCCTGATGCGCACCACAACTCAAAGTCTGAGTGCCATCGCACTGTTGAGTGGCCACTGCGACCAGTCGCATTTCACGCGGGCGTTCGGTCAGTTGGTCGGTATGTCGCCGCAACGGTGGCGACACAGCATCGCAACCCATCCACCGCGCCCGCTGAAGCCGAGCGGCGGGCCTGACGAGGCAGCGGCGCGCCCTGCGCCTTTCCCTCGGACCAATCTCGAGAGCCCCGGATTTTCGCCGCGATGATGCGACATGATTGGCGATGCCAGACTTGCCGAGCAGGCCGCGCGGTTGGGCGAAACTGCTGATCCGCCTTAGCGGAGCTCGCGCCAAGCGATGTTGCGACGAGCTCCCGCAGCGATGCTTTCAGCCGACGGTGGAATCCGGTCGGCTTCCCTCGATGTCGGGAACGTCGATATCGGTGTCGGCGACATTGTTCAGAAAATTGGTCAGGAGATAGGCCGCGCTCACGGCAACAATCTCCAGCACTTGCGCGTCGGTGTAACCGGCGTCGCGAACCTCGGCCAGATCGGAGTTGCTCACATGCCCGCGTGTCTCGGTGACCTTTCTGGCAAAGCGCAGGGCGGCGTCCGTCTTGGGCTCTGAAGAGTGTCCGCTGCGATTCAAGGCAATTTCCTTGGGATCGATCTTCACCTGGTTGAAGGCGTGATAGGAGTGCGCCGCGAGACAGTACGCACAGTCGTTCACCTGGGAAACGGCAAGAGCGATCTTGACGCGGGTCTTCAAATCCAAGGCCTTCGCCAATGCGCTCTGCAAGTCGTGTTGGGCGTTCAACACGGCGGGGCTCAGTGACATCAGCCTGAATAGATTGGGAATGAACCCCGCCTTTTTGAAGATGCCGTCCAAAGTGGGTTGGGAGGCCTGGGGGGCGTCATCACGGTCTGGAATGTCGATGCGGGACATCATCATCTCCTGAAGCTTCCGGGTTCACAGATCTTCTGTGAGTCTCCAGGAAAGCGATTCACTCCAACGAGTGAAGAGCCGGCGGACTTCCGGCGCTACGGTGTGTTGCACAGGCCCGCTGCTGGAGCGACTGCGGGGTTAGGATCACCGACCGTCACACCTCCTGTACGGCCTGGGAGAGGAGTGCCAGTCTCATGCTCGACACGGGTGACGCCCTGATACTTGCCCGGCTGCAGTTCGCCTTCACGATCTCGGCCCACATCATCTTTCCTGCGATCAGTATCGGGCTCGCCAACTACTGCGCCGTGCTGGAGGCCTTGTGGCTACGCACCGGCAAGGTGGTTTATCGCGAGCTCTTTTTCTTCTGGTCGAAGATCTTTGCAGTCGGTTTCGGCATGGGTGTCGTTTCTGGTGTCGTGATGAGCTACGAGTTCGGTGCGAACTGGGCCGGCTTCTCCCGCGTCGCCGGCTCCGTCAACGGACCGTTGCTCAGCTACGAGGTCCTCACGGCGTTTTTCCTCGAAAGCGGTTTCCTGGGCATCATGTTGTTCGGCTGGAAGCGCGTCGGTGCTCGACTGCATTTTCTCGCCACGTGCCTGGTCGCGCTCGGCACGTTGTTTTCGGCGTTTTGGATCCTTGCGTCCAACAGTTGGATGCAAACCCCTCGAGGCGTGAACATCGTGGACGGCAGAGTCGTACCTGTTGATTGGCTCGAGATCGTCTTCAATCCTTCGTTCCCGTTCCGGCTCGTTCATATGTCGCTTGCTGCCTTCATCGTGGCAGCGACCCTCGTGGCGGGCTGCGCCGCCTGGCATCTACTGAACGGCCGCCGCGGCGCGGGCGTTACCAAATCATTCTCGATGGCGGTCGGCATGATCCTCGTGGCCGTGCCGATCCAGATAATCGCCGGTGACCAGCATGGCCTCAACACGCTCGAATACCAACCGGCCAAGATCGCAGCCATCGAAGGCCTTTGGGAAACAGAAAAGGGCGGCACGGCGCTGAATCTCATCGGATGGCCGGACATGCAGGCGGAGCGCACGAAGTACGCCGTCTCGGTGCCCCATCTCGGCAGCCTGGTCCTGACGCATACCTGGAGTGGTGAAATCCGGGGCCTGAAGGATTTCGCGCCCAAGGACCGCCCCAATTCGACGATTGTGTTCTGGAGCTTCCGCATCATGGTCGGCATGGGCCTGCTCATGCTCCTGCTCGGTGTGCTCGGACTGGTACTTCGGTTGCGCAACAAACTCCATGACACGCGCTGGTTCCAACGCTTCGCCCTGGCTCTGGCTCCTTCGGGGTTGATCGCGCTGCTCGCCGGCTGGATTACGACCGAAGTCGGACGTCAACCCTGGGTCGTCTACGGAGTGCTGCGCACCGCAGACGCCGTTTCCCCTTTGTCTGCGCAGCAAGTCGGCACGTCGTTGTTGATCTTCATCGTGGTCTATTTCCTCGTCTTCGGCACGGGCATTTACTACATGTTGAAGCTGATGGCGAAGGGGCCGGATGTCGTCGACCAGGGGGCCGACATGCAAGGTGGCCCCGTCGGGCGCATCGCACGCCTGGATCGCCGACCGATGTCGTGTCCCACCGATCCGATCGACGAGTGAGGCACCCATGATGATCGATCTCCCCACTATATGGGCGGGCATCCTCGGCCTCGGCGTGTTCCTCTACCTTCTGCTGGATGGCTTCGATCTCGGTATTGGCCTTCTGTTTCCGTTCTTCGACCGCGACGGCGAACGCGAGGTCATGTTGAACACGGTGGCCCCGGTCTGGGATGGTAACGAGACCTGGCTCGTGTTCGGCGGCGCTTGTCTCTACGGAGTATTTCCCGTCGCCTATTCCGTGTTGCTCCCTGCCGTCTATCTTCCGGTGATCGCGATGCTGTGCGGCTTGATTTTCCGGGGTGTGGCGTTCGAGATTCGCGCCAAGGCGCGGCGCACGCAGAACCTTTGGGATCTCGCCTTCATCATGGGATCAGCGGCGGCGACTTTCTGCCAGGGAATGATCCTCGGCACGCTGCTCCAGGGCATCAAGGTCGTCGATGGCAAATTTGCCGGCGACCCGTTCGGCTGGCTGTCGCCGTTTGCGGTGTTCTGCGGGCTGGGGCTCCTGGTCACCTACGCAACACTCGGCTGCGGTTGGCTCGTCATGAAAACGGATGGCGATCTACAACGACGCATGCGGGAGCTGCTGAAGCCGTCGTCAGTGGTACTGCTCGCTATCATCGGCATAGTCAGCCTCTGGACCGTGCTCGGTCAGCCGGCCGTGGCACATCGTTGGTTTGGTGGACACCACTTCATCTACTTTGCCCCGGTGCCGCTGCTGGTGCTGGCCTGCGTCATCGGTATCTTCCGGTCGGCGGATTCCCACCACGAGTCGCGCGCGTTCTTCTTGACGGAAGCCATCATTTTTCTCGGCTACACCGGCCTGGTCATCAGCATCTTTCCAAACATCGTGCCGCCGACACTGAGCATCTGGGATGCCGCGGCACCTCGCTCGAGCCAGATTTTCCTGCTCATCGGTGTGGTGATCATCGTGCCAATCATTCTCGCCTACACGGGGCTGGCTTACTGGGTGTTCCGCGGCAAAGTGCGTCACGGCGACGAGGGGTACCATTGAAAAACGGGACTGGGCGCGGCTCGCTGCGATCAAGGCTCGGCTGGTTTGCCGTGCTGTACCTATGTGGGGTGCTGGCGGTCTTGATGTTAGCTGCGGCTCTTCACGTATTACTGAGCGGGAAACTCTAGAGACCGGCTTACGAGCAAGACTGATGGAGGCTTGCTGCATCCAGCTCTTTCCAAAAAGCCGTAGCATGCCGACCGGGCACAGTCAGGTGCGAGATCGAGTAAAAACACTCAATGGGGTGGTTTCTTCGCGGGTCAATGATGCGAGGCTCGCCAACAACTCAACAGTCTCCTGGAGTGGTGACGAGATTGGTGTGCCGACGAGTGCAGGAGGTAGGAAGAAGTGACGCTCGATCATCCGATTTTCAGATGTTGGCAGGCGGCTCCCGGACCGGGCGGTTTCGTCCTATCAGCGCTAACCACCGGGAGGCATCCGTGGCTTTCACGTTAAGGATCAACGGCACATCCCACATGGTCGATGTCGACGGCGACATCCCGCTACTGTGGGTGCTGCGCGATGTGCTCGGCATGAGCGGGACCAAGTTCGGTTGCGGCCTGGGTCTGTGCGGCGCCTGCACCGTGCATGTCGGTGGCGAGGCGGTTCGCTCCTGTGTAACGCCCGTCGCCAGCGTTGGCGACAGCGCGATCACCACGATTGAGGCGATCGGCCTGACGCCGCAGGGCGCGGCCCTCCAGAAGGCGTGGCTGGAGTTGGACGTGGTTCAGTGCGGTTACTGCCAATCCGGCCAGATCATGTCGGCGGCGGCGCTGCTGAAGAAAAAGCCGAAGCTGATGGATGAGGACATCGACGCGGGGATGTCGGGTAATGTCTGCCGATGCGGCACCTATCACCGCATCCGCGCAGCGATCAAGCACGCCTGTGAAGTCTGAGATCATGGATAGGCTTGTTCTGAGAGAGCGGATTGCGGATGAGGCGGCTGTGTCGCGGCGCGGCTTCCTCCAGCGCACAGGTTTGCTACTTGGTTTTGCGCTGAGCGGTGCAAGCGCGGAGCCCGTATTCGCAGCGCCTGCTGCGCGAGTGGTCGAAAACGAGGTCACGGGTACTTTCGCGCCGAACGGATTTATACGGATCAATCCAACCGGCGCCGTGACCCTGATCATGCCGAGTATCGAGATGGGGCAAGGGGTTTACACGTCGCAATCCATGCTTCTCGCTGAAGAACTGGAAGTGACACTCGACCAGATCCAGCTTCAGCATGCCCCGCCGAATCATGCGCTTTACGCCAACTCGATCATAGGCATTCAAAATACAGGGGGTTCCGCTTCTATACGCGCCTTCTGGACACCGCTGCGTCAGGCGGGAGCTGTGGCTCGCAACCTGCTGATTGCAGCGGCCGCACAGCGATGGCATGTCGATCCAGCGACTTGCCGCGTCAAGGCCGGTGTCGTGTTCGATGCGTCAGGCTCAAAGCAACTGAGCTATGGCGAACTTGCGGAGGCCGCGGCGAAATTACCTGTGCCGCCCGCGTCGAACGTCAAATTGAAAGATCCGAAGGATTTCACCCTGATCGGCACGCGCGCCAAGCGCGTGGATTCACCAATAAAGATTGATGGCCGCGCGCTCTACGGCATCGATACGCAACTGCCGGGTATGAAGGTCGCAGCGGTTGCTATTTCCCCCGTACTCGGCGGCAAAACGAAACTGCTGGACGAGAAGGCGGCGCTCGCCGTGAAAGGCGTCCGACAGGTCGTCAATATCGGTGAAGCTGTCGCCATAGTGGCGGATCACATGGGTGCGGCCAGGAAGGGGCTCGAGGCCGCCGCCATCACCTGGGATGACGGTCCGAATGCCAAGGTCAGCAACACCGATATCGTCAGACAACTGGAGGAGGAATCCAAAAAGCCGGGGGTGGTCGCCCGTAACGATGGCGATGCAGCGAAGGCTCTTGCGCAGGCAGCGCAACGACTCGACGCCGTCTATCAGGTGCCCTTCCTGGCCCATGCGGCGATGGAGCCGATGAACTGCACCGTTCACCTGCGTAAGGACTGCTGCGACATCTGGGTCGGGACACAGGCGCCTACGATCACCCAGTCCCAGGTGGCCGAACTGACCGGCCTGCCAAAAGAGGCGATCAAAATTCACAATCACCTGATTGGCGGAGGCTTCGGCCGCAGGCTGGAACCCGATGGAACGATCCTCGCCGTCAAGATCGCCAGGCACGTCGATGGCCCGGTGAAGGTGATCTGGACCCGTGAAGAAGACATCCAACACGATATGTACCGACCGTACTATCTCGATCGACTGTCGGCTGGACTGGACGCGGCCGGCAAGCCGGTTGCCTGGACGCATCGGATCGCCGGCTCCTCAGTCATGGCTCGGTATTATCCCGCTTACTTCAAGGACGGTTTGGATCCCGATGCCGTGGAAGGAGCCACCCAACCGCCCTATGAGCTGCCCAACGTGCACGTCGACTTTGTGCGGGTCGAGCCCCCCGGGGTGCGGACATCCTGGTGGCGCGGTGTCGGACCGACTCACAACATTTTTGTGGTCGAAAGCTTCATAGATGAGCTCGCCCATGCCGCGAAGCAGGATCCTGTCGCTTATCGCAAGGGACTACTCGGCCACAATCCGCGAGCGCTGGCTGTCCTGTCGCTTGCTGCGGAAAAAGCGGGGTGGGGATCACCCCTTCCCGCACGGCATGGCCGCGGGGTTTCGGTACAATTCGCGTACGGAAGCTACACGTCGCAGGTCGCCGAGGTCGAAGTGGCGGCCGATGGCACTGTCCACGTCAAGCGGATCGTCTGTGCGATTGATTGCGGCATGTACGTTAATCCCGACACGATCGAAGCACAGATTCAGGGTGGCACGCTCTTCGGTCTGACCGCCGTGCTCCATGGCGCGATCACCTTCAAGAATGGACGGGTCGAACAGAGCAATTTCAACAGCTATCGGCCGATCCGTATCGACGAGGTGCCGCTGGTCGAGACCCACCTGATTAAGAACGCGGAAGCTCCAGGTGGAGTCGGTGAAGCGCCGACGGCCAGTGTCAGCGCCGCGGTGACCAATGCGATCTTCGCCGCGACCGGCAAGCGCCTGCGCATCCTGCCGATCGATACGGATTCGCTGAAGGCGTAAGCTTTACGGGCCCGTGACGCGCGCCGGTGAGGCGAACACGTCGAGCACGGGTCGCTCGAGCACTGCAGCAAACCGAGAGCGGTATGCCGTGGCAGACGCTCGCCCATCGCAGCGAGTTGGGAGCAAGTTGTTCGATGAAGCGAACAACTGCTGCGTCACCCGCTGGCCGGATCGTGTCCCACGTAGCAGTCCAACGAGCTCCTCAATCGGATCGTCCATTTCGTGAACTTCATGCGGGCTTGGCCGGGAACGAGGTTGCTACGCTGATATTTGGCTCAAATATCGCACCTCTCGTATGAGAATGAAGTCCACGCACGGCAACGATCCGCGATCCGGTCTCAGAGAGAATCAGGGGCTCCTTCCCGCAAGGGAGTGCGCTGGCCGCAGACAGGGCAATGCGCTTACGGTGCGGGAATTCGTACATCAGGCATTGCTGCTCGCGTGTGTCGGAGCGACTCTCTCACCGCAACTATCCCACGCGGACGGGCTGCCGACCGGCGGACACTACGTTGCTGGAGCCGGCACCATCGCGACAACCGGGGCGACAACGACCATCACGCAGGGATGGCGACGCGGCATCATCGACTGGCAGAGCTTCTCGGTTGATTCAGGTAAGACCGTGCGGTTCGACAACGCTGGCGGCGCCACGCTCAACCGCGTCACCGGGGGCGAGCTTTCGCGCATCTTCGGGCAGCTGAAAGCCACCGGATCGGTTTACCTGATCAATCCGAGCGGAGTGGTGGTGGGCCCTGGCGGCAAGATCGTGACCGGCGGCAGCTTCGTGGCCTCGACGCGCAATGTGTCGAACGACGGGTTCATGCAGGGAGGAGCGCTCGCTTTCTCCGGCAGCTCGACGAGCTCGGTGGTGAATCAAGGCACGATCGTCTCCCGCAATGGAGACGTGGTTCTCATTGGCGCCTCGAGTACCAATCATGGAGCAATCGACGCGCCGAACGGTACCGCTGCGCTCGTAGCAGGCGATGCCGTGGTAATGACCGATACATCCGGGCCCGATGGAATCATCGTCGCGCCTGGAGTGGGCAAGGGCGCTGCCAGCACTGACGGAAGGATCAATGCAGCAGCGGTGGCTCTCGCTTCAGCAGGGGGCAACGTCTACGCACTGGCGGGCAACCGTGGCGATTTGATTCAAGCGACTGGTACGACCCGCATCAACGGTCAGGTCTGGCTGAGCGCGCCCGCGGGAGAAACGGTCGTAACGGGCAAGGTGGCCGCGGCAAATGCTGACGGCACGGGCGGCTCCATTGTCGCGGACGGCCGCGAAGTTTCTATCGGCGGAACGGCAAACCTGTCCGCTTCGGGTACGCGCGGCGGAACCGTTCTCGTGGGTGTCACCGGTCCCGAGGCGAGGGACGAGGCGGACCGCACGGTGGTTGCCGCCGGTGCGGTGATTCGGGCAGCGGGCGAGGGCGCGGGCAGCGGCGGTCACATCGAGACCTCGGGCAGGCAGCTCTCCGTGGCCGCAGCCACGATCGATGCGGGGCAGGGCGGGAGCTGGCTGCTCGATCCAGTCGATCTGACCATCGACGCATCGGCCGCAACCTCGATCCAGTCTGCCCTGAATGGCGGCACGAACGTTACGGAGACAACGACGGCCACGGGCTCCTCCGGCTCCGGCACGACAGCCTCGGGCAATGGCGATATCAACGTCGCGAGCGGCATTTCCTGGAGCTCAGCCGCGTCCCTTACCCTGAGCGCCTATCGGAACATCAACATCCAGAACGGGGTCACTCTCGCGAGCAGCGGTGCAGGCAGTTTGATGCTGCACGCCGACAACGCCGCCACCGGAACCGGAACGGTGATCTTCAATGGAACGGGGAACGTCCATTTCACCGGCAGCGGCAACGTGGATTTGCTCTACCACCCGGCCGCTTACCCGACCGCCACCAACTATGCGGGCAGCGTGACGATGGGAGTGGGCGCGTTCACGCCCTACATGACGGTGGACACAGCGGCCAATCTGCAGAGCATCAACAGCAACCTGTCGGGCAAGTACGCGCTCAATGCCGATATCGACGCCAGCTCGGTGTCCAACTTCGTTCCCATCGCCCATGGCGCCAACTACACCGACTCGAACCAGGGTTTCGCCGGCCTCTTCGATGGGCAGCATCACACGATCAGCAATCTGAACATCAATGATACCAGCGACACCGCGGTCGGGCTGTTCGCGCAAACCTCATCGGCCGGCATAATTCGCAACGTCGGGCTGGTCAATGCAACTATTTCAAACAACGTCGATTACGCCTCCGTAGGCGCACTGGTTGGAGAGAACTTCGGCACGGTCAGCAGTGTTTATGTTGCCGGCGGCAGTGTGGCGACGAGTGGAAACGGAGGCCCGTTCGTCGGCGGCCTCGTCGGTGAAAACGATGGCTCGATTGCCGACACCTACGCCTCCATCGCCGTATCCGGGGTCGTAGATTCCGGCTGCCTGGGCTGCCTCTCGATTGGCGGGCTGGCCGGCAATAACGGATTCAGCAATGCGAGCGCTTCGATCACGAGATCCCTGGCCACGGGGCGCGTTTCAAGCTCTGGAATTGCCACCATAGGCGGCTTCATCGGTGAGAACGATGCCAATATCACCGCCTCGTATTTCGACACACAGAGCACTCAACAGTCCTCTGGAATAGGCTTCGTCAATGGGACGACCAACTCGGTCACAGCTCAGACCACCGCCCAGCTGCAGAGCGGCACACTGCCTGGCGGCTTCGGCTCCTCGGCCTGGACTGCAGCTGCCGGGTCTTATCCAAAGCTCAGCTGGCAGATACCGCCGGGACTCCTCGTCAGCGGCACCGTCTATTTCGGGAGTTCGCCGCTCAGCTCGATCACGGTCGTCGGACTCGCTGATGGTATTTCGTTCGGCTCCGCCACCACCGATGCGAGCGGCAACTACTCGCTAACGGCGCCCGCGGGCACGACCGGCGTATTCACCTACCTGACGGGTGGTACGTACAAGGGCAACACCTTCTCGAACAACGGCTCTACTGCGTTTGCCAATGTCGACATCTACTCGGGCCGACTGACCCTGATCAATGCGGGCAGCAGCACCTATTCGGGGCTCGTCACCGCACTGGGCGGGGCGCTCGGCTCCAACACCTCGAGCGCCTTCTTGTTCTCGCTCGGCGGCGGAAACCTGTCCCTCGGCAGTGGCGCCAATTTCGCGCTCGACAGCTCCGTGGCGATTGCCATCGACCGGAGCATCGCCGGCACGGGCACGACGTTACTGCAGTCCGCAGGTGATTTGACTCTGAGCAACGGCATTTCCGTGAGCGGCTCAGGAAGCGGGACGCCCCTGACGCTGGTCGATGGCGGGAAGTTCATCAATAGCGCGGGCGCAAGTGCACTCAGCGTCACGGGCGGCGGTCGTTGGCTGGTCTATTCGCAAAACCCGGCGAACGACACGATCGGCTCGCTCAGTCATGGGTTCAAGCAATACGCCGCCTCCTACGGTAGTACCACCGTCGCGCAGAGCAACGGCAATGGGCTTCTGTACAGCGTGGCTCCGACTTTATCGGCCAGTCTGGTCGGTTCCACCAGCAAGACATACGACGGCACGACATTCGCCGTGGTCGCGAGCCCAAACATCCAGGCCACCGCGCTCACCGGGGACACGGCCGTATTCACTGCAACAGGCGCCACCTACGCGAATCGCAATCAAGGCAGCGGAAAGAGCGTTACGGCTACGGGCATTTCCGCCACCGTGACCGACAGCACCGGTGCCACTGTGTACGGGTATCAACTGAGTTCCAACACTGCAACTGGCAACATCGGAATCATCAACCCGGCAATGCTCACGTACACGGCGAACAGCGCCAGCCGCACGTATGGTTCTTCCGATCCGGCGTTCACGGGTACGGTGACCGGATTCGTGGGCGGTGACACCCAGGCGAGCGCCACGACTGGGACGCTGAATTTCGGCACTCCCGCGACGATCGCCAGCAACGTTGGCAGCTATGCGGTGAACGGCACGGGACTCACGGCCAACAACGGCAACTACTCCTTCCAGCAGGCGGGCGGCAATGCCACTGCACTGACCATCAATCCTGCGGCGCTTCTCTATACGGCGAACACTGCGAGTCGCACGTACGGGGCATCGAATCCGCTGCTCAGCGGCACGGTGACCGGATTCGTGAACGGGGATACGCAAGGGAGCGCTACGACAGGGACGCTGAGCTTTACCTCGCCCGCAACCACCGCCAGCAACGTTGGCAGCTACGCGGTGAATGGTTCAGGACTCACCCCAAACAGCAATTACACGCTGCAACAGGCAGCCGGTAATGCGACTGCGCTGACGATCAATCCGGCGACACTCTCCTATACCGCCGATGCCACGAGTCGTGCCTATGGAGGGACGAACCCGCTCTTTACTGGCACGGTAACCGGCTTTGTGAATGGCGATACACAGGCGAGTGCCACAACGGGCGCGCTGAGCTTCACTTCTGCCGCGACGAGCGCCAGTAACGTTGGCTCTTATGCGGTGAACGGGGCGGGCCTCACCGCGAACAACGGCAACTACACGTTCCAACAGGCACTTGTCAACGCCACAGCGCTGACCATCGACCCCGCGACCCTTCTCTACACCGCAAACACGGCCAGCCGTGACTATGGGGCATCGAACCCGGCGTTCAGCGGCACGGTGACCGGCTTCGTGAACGGCGATACGCAGGCCTCGGCCACGACGGGCACATTGAGCTTCTCGACGGCTGCGACATCTGCCAGCAATGTAGGAAGCTATGCCATCAACGGCTCCGGTCTAACGAGCAACAGCAACTACACGCTGCAGCAGGCAGCCGGCAATGCGACCGCGCTGACGATCGATCCGGTGACGCTCTTCTATAGCGCCGACGCCGCACGCCGTGTTTATGGGGCGTCGAACCCCGTCTTCACTGGTACGGTGACCGGCTTCGTGAACGGCGATACGCAGGCCACCGCCACGACCGGCGCGTTGAGTTTTTCGACCACCGCGACTTCCGGCAGCAACGTGGGGAGCTACGCAGTGACCGGCGCCGGACTCACCGCAAACAATGGAAACTACATGTTCCAGCAGACAGTCGGCAATGCGACCGCGCTGATGATCGATCCGGCGACGCTCTTCTATAGCGCCGATGCCGCAAGCCGCGCTTATGGAGCGTCGAATCCTGCCTTCACCGGCACTGTGACCGGCTTTGTGAACGGCGATACGCAGGCCACCGCCACGACCGGCGCGTTGAGTTTCTCAACCACCGCGACTTCCGCCAGCAACGTGGGGAGCTACGCGGTGAATGGCACGGGACTCACCACCAACGGCAACTACATGTTGCAGCAGGCACCTGGAAACGTGACTGCTCTAACTGTGAGCCCGGCGACCCTTCTCTATACCGCCAATGCTTCCAGTCGCACTTACGGTGATTCGAACCCTGTATTCAGCGGGGGCGTGACTGGTCTCGTGAACGGAGATACGCTGGCGAGCGTGGCGTCCGGCACACTGACGTTCGGTTCGGCCGCATCCGCGGCCACCCACGTCGGTCAATATGCGATCGATGGGTCAGGACTCTCTCTCACCAGTGGCAACTACGTTCTTCAACAGGCGGTAGGCAACGCTACAGCGTTGACGATCAATCCCGCGACGCTCATCTACGTCGCCGACGGCGCGAGCCGAACCTACGGAGACGCCAGCCCCGGCCTTACGGGAACAGTGACGGGCTTCGTGAACGGAGACACTCTGGCCAACGCAACGGCAGGCACGCTGAGCTTCACTTCCGCCGCAGACCTCGCGAGTGACGTGGGCAAATATGCAATCGAAGGTGGTGGTCTCACTGCCAATCACGGCAACTACGTGTTCTCCCAGGCGGGCGCTAATGCGACGGCGCTGAGCATCACGCCCTACGAACTGATCGCGAGCCTGACCGGAGTTGTATCAAAGCCGTTCGACCGCACGGATCAAGCTACCCTTTCTGCGGGGAACTACGTACTGAGCGCGACACGCAACGGAGATGTTGTGACGCTCGATGCGCCAGTCACCGGCACCTACGCCACTACTGCCGCAGGCACGGACATCCCGGTCACGGTATCGGGGTTGAGTCTGACGGGCGTGAAGGCGGGCGACTATAGGCTCGCAAATAGCACGGTTAGCGCCGCCATCGGCGAGATCCAACAGGCCGCCCCTTCAGTCGCCTTCCAGCGTCTGTTCGTGAGCCTCGAGCCGAGTGTCGGTGGTGCCGGGCTTGCGTTGCTTGGCGATACCTCGGGGGTGGGACCTCTACCCGGCATCCTCCCGGTGCGGGAGTCGGCACTGCAAGACGCGATTCAAGTGTCGCTCGGACTGCCGGTGATCACCGAGCCCGAGCAGGCGATCATGCAAGCCCATCGCGGCAAGACTCTGGTCATCAATCTTCCCTCGCCGCACATCTCCAGCCAACTGGAACACTAGACATGCCGTGCATTCGATACGGCGCGATCGGCGTCGCGACGCTGATTGCTGCCTTCACGTCCGGGTTGGTCCACGGACAGGTTTATGACCGTGTGGCGCCTCAGACGCCGACGCCTCATCCGTCTCAGCCGCTGAAACTACCGGAGGAGGCGCGACCGGCACCGGCCTCGCGCGAGGTCCTCCTCGACGTGCTGAAGGGCATCGTTTTCGTCGCGAGCCCGTCGGCGCTCGTGAAGAATGGGCTTGCGGCGAACGAAGCCGATCCCATCCGCGCTCCCGGCAATCCGCTGCTGGAAGATCCGGCATTTGTGGCGCGACTGCATCCCTTCATCGGTGAGCCGCTCACGCGCGAGAGCCTCGAGCGCATTACCCATCAGGCCGATGAATGGTACCGCCAGCATGGACGGCCCTTCGTCGGGATCGCCGTGCCCCCACAGAACATTTCCAGCGGCGTGGTGCAGGTCGTGGTGCAGGATTACCGCGTCGGAGAGGTCAGGGCGGAAGGCAACCGATACTTCTCTGGCGCGCTGCTTCAACGTGAGAGTGGGTTGAGCGCAGGGCAGACTCTCACGCTCGACGGCGTGAAGGACAGCCTGGCACGCCTGAACGACAATCCGTTCCGGTCAGTCACGACACGCTTCCAGCCCGGAACGGACCCCGGCACCACAGACGTGGTGCTGCAGACGAGCGACCGACTTCCTGTGCGTGTCTATGCCGGATTCGACAACCAGGGAATCCCCAGCCTGGGCCGGAACGAATGGAGTGTTGGAGCCAACTGGGGCAACGTCTTCGGCTGGGACCAACAGCTCTCCTATCAATTTACGCGAGGTACGAGCGGGCTCTTCAACGCTCACTCGCTCAGTTGGACTGCGCCGCTCCCCAACGGCGACAAGTTGCTGATCTTCGGCTCCCACGAGAAGGCGCAGCCCGATGTCGGTCCGGATTTCGGTGAGACCGGCACGAGCGGGCAGGCGAGCCTGCGTTATCTGCACACTCTGGCCCGCACGTCATGGTCGAACGGCCTGGAGCTGAGTCAGAACGTGCAGGCGGGCTATGACTTCAAGACGACGAACAACGATCTGGAGTTCGGTGGCATTCAGGTATTCGGCAGCCGTATCGAGATCGATCAGTTCTCGCTCAGCTACGATGCAACGCTCAGCGATCCGCTCGGGCAGACGGCACTCGACAATCTGCTCGTCTACAGCCCTGGCGGCCTCACGGGCGCGAACAACGACGCCTCGTTCCAATCCTCCTTGCCCGGTTCGTCCGCGAACTATCTGTATGACCGCGTCGTGCTGACACGAGTCACCTTTCTGCCGGGCAACTTCAACTGGGTGGCACGTATCGTCGGACAGTGGTCGAACGGCAATCTGCCATTCAGCGAGCAGCTCGGCGCCGGCGGCCTCAACAGCGTGCGCGGTTATGTCACCGACGCCGCTCTCGCGAGCGAGGGCGTGCTTGTGAGCCAGGAGCTCCGTTCGCGTGCCTTCAGTCTCTTGAAAGCGCTGCATCGCGACTCACAGGTCTCCGACCAGCTCCAGCTCGGTGTGTTCTGGGATTACGGACACGTTCATCAGCGCGATCCGGTCGATAATCAGATCAACGACGCGGATCTGGCCAGCGTCGGCCTCAATCTGCACGCAATGCTGGGGCGCTATGTGGATTTGCGTTTGGATACAGGCTGGCAGCTACGGCGTGCGCCTGGTGCTTCCGGGAAGGCGGCTCTGGCTGACATAGCGCTTACCGTCGGGTTCTAAACGAACTCAACACGCATCCCACACATACCGAGAATGATCACTGTCGCAACGAGCCCGGCGACGACCACGGCACCGACCATGAACCGATCGGCGAAGGTCCTGCTGACGCCATGCGCCATCATGACCCGACGCAAGCCGGCCGCAAGATGCGCGAGAACGAAGAATGCACCAAGCCAATAATGCGGCACGAGGCGGATGTTCCATCTGTCCTTGATGAGTCCAGTGGGCGCGCCCGTCGCGAAGCCCCATCCGGTGTCGATGCCAAGATAGGTCCGTGCGAATATGAAGACCGAGTCCATGTGGCCCAGCACGTAGAACGCGAGGTAGACGCCTGATGCGATCTGGAAGGTGCGGAACGCGTCGCTGGACGCGGCGGTCAGCCGCCAAACGAAGAAGATCCCCGTGCCAACCTGGAAGAGAAAGAGCGCGACCACGAGCGGCTGCACGATGTCGTTGCGATACACGTGGCGGAACACTTTCAGCACCGCATCGTACGTCCCTTCGCCCGCGGGGAAGATCAAGTGGTTGGTGATGTGGAGCGCCAGAAAGATCATAACGAGAACGAGCGCCGATACGCCGTGGGCGACGCGCAGTGGTGCCGGAACACCGCGGGGCGCGACCACCGCTGGCACGCTGTTGTTGGAGCGAAGTAGCAGCGCGATCGCGATTGCCCAGCATGCGACCCAGAGCCAGGTGTCGGGCACCGGATCGTGCAGCATGGTGAGAACGACGCCTACGAAGGTGAACAAGGTCGGTGCGGCGATGGCAAGCAGGGCTGTGCGCTTTGCGTGCAATTGCGCCACAGTCGGACGATCGATCGCGGAGAAAAACATCGCTGCGAGCATGGCGAGCAGCGGCATCGCGAAGGCCAGGGCAAGGCACGCTACGGCGCTCAGGCACGATAAGGTGGAGGCTCCC
>DAITMW010000168.1:0-16004 GCA_036834945.1 Steroidobacteraceae bacterium | reverse complement strand
ATCGCGAGCAGATTGGCTGCTGTGATCGTGCCGGTCACCGTGCCGCCATTCGCGGGGCATGGCTGGGTTCCGGGCGGAGGATTGGCGAGGTTCGAGCAGAAGAACACCATGACGCCCCCCGCCATGTGCACTTTGCCGAAATGAATGTGTGACTGCGTGACCGCCGAGCTCAGGTTCGAGAAGCGCAGTGTGAATGTGATCGTTTGCGAGCGTCGATCCAGTTTCAGATCGAGTGCCCCGCGACCCTCGGAGAGGATCGCGCCGCTCTGATTATTGAGAGCGCCGACCTCCTCGAAGCCCGTCAGTGCCGCGTGAAATTCAACAGTATCACGGTCGTGCGCCGCGGCCGCGGAAGTGAGCGCCGTAGCAGCAATCAAGGTCCCCAACATCATTGCGCGATGCATAACTCCCTCCATCGTGTTGAGTGGCTTTTCTACCGAACTGGCGGATCCAACATTACACCGTGACATGACTGTCAGGTGACATCCGGGCGCGGCGCAGCCGTTCCCGTGCGCTACAGGTGTTCCCGGGAACGGGGCGCGATGTCTCGGCGGGACCGGAGCCTGTCCGGGAAGTGACCGTCGGCCGGGGAGATCGATTGCCCCGGGGGCTGGTTGGGCGCTGGTTGGACTCTGGTTGGCCGCTGGTTGGTCACCGGCCCGGACCTTCGGTTGACATAAACACCGCGAAGTCGAGCGCAGGGGTCGCAGCAAGCTCGAGCTCTGCTACTATGTTGCATGCCGGCTCTTGGGGGGCTCGGAGTTCAGAACAAGAAGGCCGCTAAAGGACAACATCATGCGTGTCGGCACGATCGGCGTGGCTTTGCTATGCCTGGGTCATTTCGCATCCGCCCAGGCGGGTATCAATCAATGGACGACTTCCGGACCACCCGGTGGAACGTATCGCGATGTCGAGATCAGCTCGACCAATACGGACGTTTACTATGCGGTCTACTCGCACTCGTTTTTTCGCTCCACCGATGCGGCAGTCACGTGGCAAGCAACACGTGACTTCGTAGGTGAGGTCGTCAACATCGCGGTCGATCCGACCGATGGCACTCACGTTTACGTCGCCGCACTCGACGAGGGGCTTTTCCGCAGCGACGACAGCGGTCAGACCTTTACCAAAATTGCGGCGGCACCCGGTGTCGAAGCGATTTGGTCGGTCGGGGTGGGCGGCGCCGATGGCAAGACGGTGTACTACGCAACGGGCAGCGGCGCGTTCTGGCAAAGCACGGATCGCGGTCAGACCTGGACTCAACGCACCAGTACGCCGCTGACCATCACTGCCATTCTCGTCGACACTTCGACGGGCAATTCGATTCTCGCCCTGCGCGGCTCCGCTCTGGATCTAAGCACCGATGGGGGTCAGACCTGGACTGAGTCGACCGCCATCGGGGGGATCAACGCGCTCACGCGCAACGGGCCAGGCAAATTGGCGGCGGCTACGAACTCCGGTATCTACCTCTCGCCTGACAATGGCGCTACGTGGACTCTCGACTACCCCGGATCTTTCTCGAGCGTCGCGGCGGATCCCGCAAACCCCGGTGCGTTGGTCGCGTCGAACTCCGCCGTATACAACCTGGTAAGAAGGCCTGCGGAGGGCGCTCCGTGGGGAGCGTTGACTTCCATTCCCTCACTTGGCGCCGTCAGGCGTGTGCTCGTAGGAGGCGGCACGCCTTCGCTACTCGTCGTTGCGAATGAGCAGGGCGTAATGCGTTCCACCAATACCGGCACGACTTGGGTCGAATCCACTTCGGGGCCGGTGGCCTCCGGTCTCAGCACCAAAATGGCGACGACCCTCGCTCCCGGTGCCAAGGTGTTTGCGTACGATACGGGGGGCTCGGACGGCCTGTTTTCAATCACTCAGGATAACGGTTGGCAGCGGCTGAGCCTGGCTGGAGCACACTCGCTCGTGGGCCAGTACGCCTTCGGTCAGTCCTCCATTGCCGTCAAGCCGGGTAGCCCGCAGACCTTGTACCTGGGTGCCTTCAACGTCGGCATCTTTCGTTCGGACGACGGTGGCCTCAACTGGACGGGGCCGAGTGCGGGATTGCAGACATTCGCACCAAACGCCATCGCGTTCGACCCGACCAATTCGAGCATCATGTACACGAGTGTGGCCTCGGCGGGCGGTACGCCACCTGCGGGGTTGTATTGGAGCACGGACGGCGGCTTGACGTGGTCGCCGCGCAGCGTCGATCTTCCAGCAGTTTTTGGAATGCGCCTGGTAGTCGACCCCGCGGACGGCAACCGACTCTTCCTCGCCGCGTACCAGGGATTCGGGCCGGCCGGCCAAGGTGGGCTGTACCGCTCGGTGGACGGCGGCGTCCACTGGACGCAATCCTTCAATGGCATCGACGTACGCGATGTCGCGATCGATCCTTCGGATTCACACCGCATCTACGCGGCGACAGCGCTCGGCCTGAACGTGAGCACGGATGGCGGCGATTCGTTCGCACCCAACACGCCGTTTTCAATCATTACTTCGCTGCCAGCGAGCGCCGTAGCCATCGATCCTGTGATTCCAACGACGATCTATGCCGCCAGCGTGGATCCCAGCGCCGGCCTGCTTTCCCACCAGAGCGTTTCCTCGCACATCCTGCGTTCCGTCGATCAAGGAAAAAGCTGGGAGGTGCTGCGTGCGGACACCGACGCTCCCAATTGGTTTGTCGGTGACCTGATCCTGGATCCGACTCTGCCGGGTCTCCTCTATGCATCGACCAGCGTCCGCGGCATCGGTGCATTTGAAATCCAGAACGATCTCGCACTGACACTCTCCGGGCATTCCGGCTCACGACCCGTCGGCTCTGCTTCGTCGTTCGACCTTCGTGCCGAAAATCACGGCGCTCTCTCCGCCACCGCCGTTCACCTGAACGTGCAGCTGCCTGCAGGTATTACCGACCTGGCGGCCACATCGAGCGTCGGTACCTGCGCTGTGGCTGGCACGGTTGTGACTTGTGACGTTCCGGTTATGGCGCCCTCGGCAGCGATGACGGCGCACGTGACGTATACGCCGCCGAGCGCAATGCTCCTTCCGGTGAGCGCGACAGTCTCAGCCCATGAGCGGGATAATGACACTGATAACAACTCCGCCGAGGCGTCGGCCATTGCGGGAGTCGTCGCTGATCTGCGGGTCGCGGTGACTCCTTCCGCGACCACGGCGAAGACGGGCGATAACGTTACCTACTCGGTGCAGGTCACCAACGCGGGCCCGACAAATAGTGACTCCGCAACTGTAGCATTGGGATTCCCCAGCGGAATGACGCTCGGCACGTTGCCGACCGGATGCTCGGCATCGGGGTCTCAGGTGAACTGTACGCTCGGTGCCCTTGCGCCCAGTGCGTCGCAATCATTGTCGCTCACGGCTACCGCTGCGACTGCGGGTAGCGACGTCGTCAGTGCGTCTGTCACCGGCGCTGGATCGGCGACGGATCCGGACACCTCCAACAACAGTCAGCAGGCTACCGTGACGGTTTCGGCACCGGCGCCGCCCTCAGGTAGCGGTAGCTCGGGTGGTGGTGGTGGCGGTGGAGGCGGGTCCATCGACCTCACTATGCTATTCGGGCTGCTCGCGGTACTGGCGCGTGCCGGAAGGGTACGTAGCCGCAGTGGTCGCGAGCTTCCGTAGTCCGTACAGAACGGTCAGTGTCGAGA
Organism: Steroidobacteraceae bacterium; assembly: GCA_036834945.1. Taxonomy (GTDB): domain Bacteria; phylum Pseudomonadota; class Gammaproteobacteria; order Steroidobacterales; family Steroidobacteraceae; genus 13-2-20CM-66-19. Next base: position 12,348 of record DAITMW010000168.1, on the reverse strand, counting down.
GCAAAGACAGGATGATCGCCGCTGTGAGGACCAATCCGCTCATGCGGTCCCAAGCCTGGGGTGAACCCATCAGCGGCTGATCCGTGGCGTTGGGACCGCTGCCGAAGCCGCCTCTGAGAGCGAGCCCCAGCCAGTTCAGATACATCGACGCCGCGGTCATCCACGCGCCCGCGTTCGACAGCGAGCGTCCGAGATTCAACCTGGGCCACAGCAGGGCAAGGGCGATCGTCCCAAAGCCGCCGATCAGGCCGGTCAAATGGGCGGCATCGCCGAGGGACCGGTTATGAAAGTCGTCGATGACAAAGCCGGTGAGCAGCCCCAGCAAAAGCACAATGACTCCGTGACGGGCCAGGCGCAGATCGATGGATGTTTGCATGGGTCCTCCGGGCAGTAGCCAGTCTGCGCAGTATCGGGACGGCTCAGGCCTCGGGCGAGACCGCCCACTGCATCCGGCTGGCGATTCACTGCACACACGATTACTGTCGGCTGCTCGGGAGTAGGATACCGGTATGGACGGAATCGCTACGCGTGGGGCCTTTCCGCGCTGGTCGTGGATTGCGGTGGTCTGGACTGGCGTGGGTCTGATCGACGCCGGCCAGACTGTGTTTCCCATGCGGGCTCTCGGGATACATCAGGACTGGGTCAGGCCGTTCATCACGCTCGTGCTGCTCTGGCTGCCCTGGGCCCTCGCAACGCCTTGGGTCATTCGCCTCGGACGTCGTTATCCTCCGACTCGCTCCACGGCCGCGTTGGGCTGGGTCGCGCATTTCTGCGCCGTAACGGCGATCGGCATGATCTTCGCCGCATGGAGTACCACGCTCGAGATCGTACTCAACCCGCATGACCAGGTGCCTCCTCCTGATGACTTCCTGAAATTGTGGCTGCCCAAGTTCTTTTATGGGCAGCTGAGCACCCTGGTGTTGTATGCCTTCGTCCTGACGATCGACTACGTGCTCACGTCCCGGGAACGTATGGCTCATCAACAGCTGGAGGCCACACGGCTCAGCGAGCAACTTCACCGGGCGCGGCTCGATGCGCTGCGGCGACAGGTCGAGCCTCACTTTGTGTACAACTCCCTCAATGCGATCTCGGGGCTGGTGCGCGACAACCGCAATGCCGCGGCGGTCGAGATGATCGTCGCGCTCAGCGAGTTCCTGCGTGGCGCAGCCGTTGATTCGAATCACCCGCAGGTGGCTTTGGAGCAGGAGGTTCGCCATCTGCAACAATACCTCGAGATTCAGAGGATGCGCTTCGCGGAGCGCCTCCAGGTCATCGTGGATGTCCCCGCCGAGCTTCTCCCGGCGCAGGTTCCCATCCTGATCCTGCAGCCGCTGGTGGAGAACGCAATCAAACACGGGATCGCGCAACGTGCCCAGGGCGGGGCGCTTCAGGTGACGGCCGCCACCTCCAACGGCAGGCTCAGTCTCAGCGTGGGTAATGATGGCCCTTCTCTGCCCGCGGACTGGGAGGCCCGGTGCACCGGGATTGGCCTTTCCAACCTACGTACCCGGCTGGAGCTCATGTACGGCGGCGCATTCGAGTTTCATTTGCGCAATCGCACGACGGGCGGCGTGCAGGCATCAGTGTCGTTGCCCCTAGTAGTGGGAACGTGATCCATGCGGACGCTGGTGGTGGACGATGAGCCTCTCGCGCGTCGGAATCTCGTCGTGCTGCTACGCAAGGATCCTGACATCCAAACAGTGGATGAGTGTGGATCGGGCGCCGAGGCCGTCGCCGAGATCCGCAACTCACGGCCGGATATTGTGTTCCTCGACGTTCAGATGCCGGAGTGCGACGGGTTCGACGTTCTCGAGCTGTTGGGGAGTGACCAACCGCCGGTGATCGTCTTCGTAACCGCGTATGACGACTACGCCTTGCGTGCATTCGAAGCAGGAGCGCTCGACTACCTGCTGAAGCCGTTCACCGATGCACGTTTCCAACGCGCGCTCGAGCGAGCCAAGCAGCGGCTCACCCACCACAGGGAGGGACGTCCGAGGGTTGCCGAACCTCTGATTGTCAGGAGTGCGGGACAGGTCGCGTTCGTAAACATTGCCGATATCGACTGGATCGAGGCTGCGAACTACTACAGTTGCCTGCACGTCGGGTCAGACACTCACGTGCTTCGTCGCAGCCTGGCGGTCCTCGAGCGTGAGCTGCAATCGGGGCCGTTCTGTCGCATCCACCGCTCGACCATTGTCAACGTGGACCGGATCCGTGCCCTGGAGCTCATGGACGACGGTGAATATGCCGTCATCTTGAAAACGGGTGCGCGTTTGCGGTTGAGCCGGGGCTTTCGCAAGTCCTTGCAGCAGCGTCTGGGACTGCGTCGCGGCTAGCTCGTCACAGCAAGAATCGGGTTTTGGTCCCACCGGCGGCGGCCTAATCTTTCGCCCCAGATCATCGAGGGGTTTCGATGATCGCCACGCTACTGTGAGGGTCCGTTCAAATGAGCAGAGAGACGACTAACAAAGCGGTTGTCGGTCGCTGGTTCACCGAGTTCTGGGGCAAGGAGGTCAATCTCGCGGTCGTTGACGAGATCGCCGCGCCCAACATGCTCCTCAAGTACTCGCTGCACGAGCCCCGCCGTGGCCGTAGCGATATCAAGGCGTTCATGAGCGACTTTCGTGCCGCGTTTCCCGACCTGCATTTCTGGGGCACCGCCGAGCTCATCGCCGAGGGCGACTACGTTGTGGGTCAGTGGGAAGGGGGTGGTACGCATACGGGACCGGCCTTCGACGATTTTCTGGTGGGCGCTCTTCCGGCCAAGACCGGTCGCAAGATGCGGTTCACCGGCACCACCGTGCTGAAGGTGCTCGATGGCAAGATCGTGGAGGAGATCGGGCTCGACGACGGTGTGACGGCGCTGACACAACTCGGGTTGATCAAATCGGCCGTTGGCGCGTGACGCGACGGGTCGCCGGAGGTGAGGTCCGCACGCATGCGGGCCTCACCCGAGGGGCGGTCAACGCGAAATGCATTGACGGGAAGAGAGGATGTCATGCAATTGTTTTTGAGCCGCTTGGATTCGCCGCTGGGCGATCTTTTGGTCGTCACCGACACTGAGAGCAATGTTCGCGCGCTCGATTTCGCTACTCACGAGGGGCACTTACATCGTGGCTTGCGCGAGCATTACGGCGACAGCATCGCATTGTCTGACGCCCCTGCTCCCGTAGAAATCGCTCGAGCTGTCGTCGGGTACTTTTCGGGCGACCTGAGTGCGATCGACTCTGTGCCAACCGCCACGGCCGGCTCGGACTTGCAACGCAAGGTTTGGGCCGCGCTGCGGCGCATCCCGGCCGGCACGACTACGACCTACGGGAGGCTTGCGAGAGAGTTGGGTTTCGACGACCCGCGGGCGGCGATTGACATCGGCGCAGCCAATGGCGCGAATCCTATCGCCATCATTGTGCCTTGCCATCGCGTGATCGCCAGCAACGGCGAGCTCAGAGGGTATGCGTGGGGGTTGCAGCGCAAGCGTTGGTTGCTCGAGCACGAGAAGGCGATACTGCGTGAGCCCGCGGTTCCGCAGCCTGTCAGGCTGCCCGGGTTTTGAACAAGACGTTCACGCTGATTGGACCGGATGGGAGGTCGTATGAGAGCGCCAGGCCGGGCTCTCTTGGCGGACATCGGCGCAGCAAAATCTACGGGCGTCTCGACTGTCGTGCGGCTCTCCAAGCTATCGCACGCGGTGGTTACGTACGGTATCGTGTATTCTTCATCGACGAAGCCACGGCCATCGCCGCAGGATACAGGCCGTGCGCCGTCTGTTTGCCGGCGAAATATGCTGCCTGGAAAGAAAATGCATCTGGGTAACTGACTCGACAGCCGTCGGGGCTCAGGCCAACTGCTCGCTGGAGTCGTCGATCAGGTGTTCGTACTGCATGCAGAGGTACTGGGCGCGCAGGACGTCAGCGGCGGTGTCGGCCGAAATGCAAGTGCCGAATGCCGAGAAGCCCGCGGAGACGAGCCTCTTCAGGCGGGCTTGCAGCTCGTCGCCTGTTCCCGTGTTGACGTCGGCGGGCAAACCCCGTTCCGCCAACAATCTCAACCAACTCCGCGCCTCCGAAAGGAGTGGCGGCACCGCGGACACGCCTGTCGTCAGCGACTCGTCTGTCGCGAGTGGGCGTCGATTCAGTTTGGACAGCAGTCTCTCCGCGAAGCCTTGCTGGGGAGGCGCGTCGAACTGCAACGCATCCACCGGAGACGATCCGGCGTTGGCCGAGAGGTGTACCAGGCTGAGCGGTTCCGCGACGAAGCTGCCGGAGCCGCCGCGCAGCCGCGCTACGACCAGTAAGTCTTCTTGCTCATCCATCTGCTCCAGTCGTTCGATGGCCGATGCCGTGTATTTGTCATACGACAGCTCAGCCGCCAACACGTTGCCCTGATCATCGACGAGACCCCAGCTCAGGGTCTGGCGGGCGGCATCGAATTGCGCGCGCTTGAAGGTCTTGGGACGTAGGATGACCCAATCTTTCAGCGGCTGGGCTTCGGCTAGCAGACTACGGCGTCGAGCCGCACGCTCACGGGCGATTTCACTCCAGCGTGAGTGCGATGGGAGTTGAGCCACGAAAGCACTAGGATCCGCGGGCATCACTGTCGCCGTTGTTTTTTCACTCGCGGAGATGCGTCCGGCCGCACTCGTCAGAGCCCCCGTGAGCATGATCCGGCGGCCCGTCGTCATTGCCGGGGCCCCGAGGCCGGACCAGGGACCGGGCGTCTTGTATCGGGCAACCGGGTCGAACCCTCGCTGCACCTCGGGCCGAGCGTCGGTGCAGGAATAGAAGGACTGTTGGGTCGGTGACCAGAAGAGCATCGTCAGACCGAGATAACCCGATGCGGAGCGCCAGGCACTGGCACCGAGACCCAGGAGCTCGAGGCGCCCGACCTCTTCGTACTCGTTACGGGCACGTCCAATCAGGAGAGCCGGAGTCTCTCCCCGAGCGGCCGCGGACTCGAGGGCACTCACGAGCGCGTTAGCGAATGCCAGCTCATCGAACAGGCGCTGCTCATCGGCGCCGCCGGAGCGTGCGAGCAGCATTTCGACATGATCGGCGATCCTGCGCAGCAACAGCGCCAATCGATAGCATTGCGCTCCCTGGGCCCACACCGCCAACGTCTCGAAGCGTTCGTGAATCCCCGGGGAAAAGTGCGCGAGCCCCAACTTCACGCACTCGCCCGCAAGCTGTCGCACCGAGGCCATCAACCGAGCGCGGGAGTCCGACAAAGCCGAAGATGCCTCCTCCGCAAGCGCATGGTCCTTCCCCAGCTCCAGCGAGGCAGTCTTGTCTACGAGGTCATCCGGGCGCTCGAGCGGCTTGCCGTGGGCTCGTTGGAAGGCCAGGACGGCTGCCACTCGGTATTTTTCGGGCTGTTTGATGTCGGCGTCCGCCAGCAACCCTTCCACAGGCCCGCCCATGTATCGGAAGGACAAGGGCGGGTGGCGGAAGTGGATCGCGATATTGCGCTCTCCCGACAGGATGACGTCGTTCTCGATATCCATGTCCTGGACAAACTGCCAGGCCCATCGATAGCCGGCCTTGCCTGCGTGTTTACGGAGCTCGCGGGGAGCCATTTCCAACAGTGCGTTGCGCAATGGTTCCAAGGGATCGTCCGCGACCGCAGGGGCGGCTGCGATCGCGACAGGGTCGGTCGATTCCGCGGAAAGTGAGGCCAGCGTGATCGCGGCAGCGAGCACGTGCTGACACGCCCCCTGCGCCGGACAGCTGCAAGTGGCCTGGGAAGGTCCACGCGCGTCGAACTCGATGCGGTGGCCGGCGAACCGCATCGCCAGCAATGTCGGCGTCTCTGCGATGATCTCAGCCTTCTCTTTTTCGAGGTCCTTGCGGGCCCGTCGCAGGAGTCCCTTGTTGGCCAGAGCGGCGAAGGCGTCGTCGTCGAACCGGGCAAGCTGGGTCCGCAGCATTTCGCGCAGCGAGCTCATGAGATCGCCTTGATCAGCCAGTGCGCCAGCCGTTGCGGGGTCAATGCGGCGATTTCCATGCCGCAGGCGGCGAGCCGGGTGGCCATCTGACGGTCATAGTTGGGGTGTGCCTGATCATCGAGGGCGGCCAGTCCGAGTAGCTTCACTCGTGCTTCGGCAAGGGCGCTCACCGCGCGAATCAACTCGCCGGGCGGTGCACCCTCACAGAAATCCGTCACCAACACGAAGATCGTCCGGTGGGGGTTCTCGATGATCTGTGAGCAATAACGTACCGCCTGCGCGATGTGGGTACCGCCGCCGAGCTGCACCTTCATCAGGATTTCGACCGGGTCGTCGGCGTAATCAGACAGGTCGACCACCTGCGTATCGAACACCACGATCTTCACGCGAAATGCCGGCAGGCCGGCCAGTATCCCCGCCATGACGGCGCTGTGGATCACGGAATCGGTCATGCTGCCGCTCTGGTCGATGCACAACACGATGTGCCAGGGCAGCCGGCGCGAATTGCGCTCGAAGAAACGCAACTCCTCGACGATCAGCTTGCGGCGCTGCAAGTCGTAATGTTTGAGATTGCGGCGTACCGTGCCGAAAGCATCGAAGTTCTGCGCCACCGCGAGCGGCGAGTGGCGAAAGCGATTCAGCCGGCCAGACAGTGTCTGGCGGACTTCGGGCTCGAGGCGACGGCGGATTTCCTCGATCACCTGCCGGATGATGCGGCGCGCGACTTCCATGACCTGTCCGTGCAGATGACCTTTCAAGGTCAGCAGCGTTCGCAGCAGTTGCTGGTTCGGCTCGAGTCGCTCGAGTGTCTTCGGATCCGTGACCAGCTCGGTCAGGCCGTAACGGTCGAGGGCGTGTTTTTCGATGACCTCGACGGTGTCCCGTGGAAAGAGCTCCCGGACTTCATTGAGCCAGGTCACCAGTGTCAGGCTCGAGGGGTCGAGCGAGCCGGGCTGCACTTCCTTCTCTTTACGCACGCCGCGGCCTTCGTATTCGCGTCCGTACAGATACTCGAGCGCTTGATCACGGCGTTGATCCTGAGCGCTCAAACTGTTCGACATCCGCCGTTCGGCGTATCGGCCCAGGACCAGACGCCAACGGGGAAGTGTACTCATGGGTGAACCCAGGAACCCAGGCCGTCAGCCGCGAGGACGGTCAACAGGGTTTTCGACAGGCTCAGGTTTGCCGTCAATTGGGCCTCACCTACGTCGTAATTTACCAGGCCGCCCAGGTGCTTTTCGCCGTGTAGCGCGGCGACGGCCTCCCCGACACGGTCCGTCTCGCGTGGAGTCAACTCGGCAAATGCCAAACGCATCTCCGGCAGTGCCTCGATGAAGGTCGCCTCGCCCCAGGACGCAAGCAGGGTATCGAGCGCTTGCAGTAGCTCGGTCAGCTGCCATGCCGCCTCGCGGGCGGCGTGCAGCAGGCCTCTCAGGAAACTAACGGCATGCTGCGGTTGGCGCGCTCCGAGGAACTGTCCTTTCACGAGGACGGCAATGTCGTTGGAAGGGATGCGCCCGGCCGAATACAACAACCCTACGCTGGTGCCACGAATGATCGGCTCGTCGTGCCCGGCAGCAAGTCGCTCGACCATTGTCCAATATAGGCTGGCGTCCAGCTGCGCCCCGGCCGCACTGACGACGACCTCGCGCAGACGGGTCAGTGCCTCCATGACCTGCGTGCCCGAATCCTTCTCGCCACCCGCGCCGATGCTCGAGCCCAGGTAGACAGCACGCTCGAACGCGGCACGTAACACGTCCGTCAACTCGCCAATGTCTCGTGCCTCCAAGGGCTCACGCGACTCCCAGAGCAACCCCAGGCTACCGGTGGCCAGCGCGACCGACTGGAATGTTGGGTCTTGAGCAATGGCGGAGCGGAGAGCCGCCAGCACGCGGGGCAGATGGTCGTGTAGCCCGAGCGTGCAGCCTTGCGCAAAGAGCGTCACGGCTGCGCGGGCATCTCGCGCTTCGGCGCCGGAAACGAGCTTATCGAGATACACCCGGAATCGGTCCGCCACTGCCAGGGGGACCGTAACGCCATAGATGGATGCCTCCACGAGGGCAGCTTCCGTCGCCGCGGAATAGCGGTATTCCCAGTGTTCCTGCAAGCGATTCAGACCGGTGCCACGCACGAAGTCCGGGCCCGCCGTGCGTACAGCGAAGGGAATTTCCAGAAAGGCCAGGCCATGAAGCAGCCTGCTCGTGAATCGGTGCTCGGGCCTTCGGTAGATGTCCAATTGAGCCCGCCGCGGTTCCGTAGCGTCGATCTTCAGCCGTTGTCGTCGAGCGCGAAACTCGAAGTCGCGCAACAAAGGCGGCTTGGGAGCACCGTTCGGCACTCGACCGATGGCCGAACCCGTCATGACCTTGTGAAGGGCGCCATAGATCACCGGCCCCTCGGCCTGGACGTCTCCTTTGACGAAGCAACTCGTCACCGCATCGATTACGTCTTCGCGAACGGGGGCGACCCGACGGCGCAACTGCGCCAAGGACAAGGCGTGTTGGTAGGCAGCCGCCAATGTCGGCACGGCGAGAGACAGTTGGTGGCTCTCTCGGAGCACATTGGCAATATCAAACAAAGCCTCGAGCGCCGCGTCCTGGCGCATCCGGGGTCCATGGACACCTTGGATGCGTTCGAGTTTGTTGAGACGCTCCCAGAGGCGCTGGTGCCATGCTGGGGACGGCATGCCGGAGGCGTACCCGTTCAACCGGTCGAGTCGATCAAAGCTATAGCGAATCAGGGCGGAACTCTCTTCAGCGAAGGCGGAGCGCGAGATCCGCGGTCGATCGCCACCCTGCTCCACCAGGTCCGGCAGCACAACGGCGTGAAAACCGCCCACCACCACCAGGACCGGACCACTCCCTGGTGCACGCTCCCGCAGGCCTTCGCGGACATGCCAGGCCATCTCGGCTTCGCGCGCCAGCGTTCCGTCACGCCGCAGCTCCTCTTCGCTCCAGTCATACCGGGCCAACCGACAATAGGCGGCGACCTCCGCCATGTGTTCGCTCAACTCGCGAGACGGGCCCGGGCATTCGAACAAGTGCTCCCAAAGTTCCTCATGGTCGCGGCAGCCGAGTCGCCCGGCCAGCAGCCGTAAATGGGCGCTGCGCTCGAGATGCCTCTCGTTCATGAGCGAGCCGGCCTCCTCGACGTCCTGTTGGCTCTGGATCTGACATTGCTCGGCGAAGTCCAGGTCGATAAAGCGCGCAGGTACGGAAAGCTCACGCGCGAGTCGCAACGCCACCAGTTCCGGCGAGTAGTCACAAAAGGGGTAATACGCGGCGTGGCGGGGCGGAGGTTCGTCACCACTCGCACGGCCAACAGCGTATGTATAGATCGCCAACGGACAGCGCGCCGACTCGTCCGTCAACAGCGGAATCAACGGATCAAACGAGCGAGGCCCCTCCACCAGCACCAGTGAAGGCCGGCGCTCGCGGATGAGCCTGGAAAGATGGAAGGCACCCGCCGGGCTATGGTGCCGAACGGGGAAAACGATGAGGTGCTCGCCGAGCAGTCGGGCGCCCAGGCTGCGCAGAGTGTCGCCGTCGAGAGCTTGCGCTAGTGCGTTCAACGGTTGAGCTCGCGCCGCGCCTCCCACATGTGCTTCCACTGCGCATGACGTTGCGCACGAGGTTTGACGACGACGTCGAAATAGTGGCCCAACTTCTTACCGTCGTCGGGATTGTCTTTCAACACCGTGCCGATCAACTGCCGCGCGATATGGGTGCCGCTGACCGCGCCGTCGCCCAGATAGTGGGCATCGAGGCAGGCGGCGAAACCCACGGATACCGCCTCCGCCGAGGACATGACGGCCGTCGGCTTTTCGAGCACCACTCCTTCGGCGGTAGCCCCGGACCGAAGGTCATTGAAAGAGGTCACCAGGAGGTCGATCACTTCGGGCGCCAGATCCACCTCGATCTGCGCGCGTTTGAGAAGGCTCTCGGTTTGCTCGCGAACCAACTGCATTTCCTGCTTGCGATCGCTGAGCGGACGCACCGTTTCGAAATTGAAACGGCGCTTCAAGGCACTCGACATCTCGTGCACACCACGATCCCGGATGTTGGCCGTTGCGAGCATGTTGAACCCGTGGGCGGCGAACAGCGTACCCGCCTCCCCTTCCAGCTCGGGCACGTGCAGCATCTTGTCCGACATCACGCTGATCAGGCAGTCCTGGATCTCAGGTTGCACGCGGGTCACCTCCTCGAAACGGCAGATGCAACCCTGGCTCATGGCCTCATAGATGGGCCCTCGCACGAGCGCCCGGGGGGTCGGCCCCTCGGCCAGCAACAGGGCGTAGTTCCATCCGTACTTGATCTGGTCCTCCGTGGTACCGGCGGTCCCCTGTATGGCACAGGTCGATTGGCCCGAGATCGCCGCCGACAGCAGCTCCGAGAGCATCGATTTGGCGGTTCCGGGCTCACCCACCAACATCAGGCCACGATCACTCATCAGGGTAACGATGCAGCGGTCGATCAGCGCATCGTCACCATAGAACTTGCGGCGCACGCTCAGCTTGGAGTCGCCGAGAATGAAAGTCCGTACCGCGCGCGGCGCGAGCTTCCACGCGGCGGGCTTGGGGTCGTGGTCGGCCTGGGCCAGGCGCGCCAGCTCCGCGGCATAAGTCAGTTCCGCGGGTGCTCGTAGAATGTCAGGGGGCACTTTTTTTCTCCCAGTCCGGATCGAAGCCCGTGCCCTCCGCGGCCATCAGCCGCATGTCGTTGTAACACTCGGAGAGCAGGACCCTCGGTATCTTGTTGAGCGGAATTTCCCCACGGTCCCAATGGTTTTCCTTCGAAAACGGAGTGAACGAGAGGCTGACGAGCGCCACGGTGCGGTTCTCTTCCGGCAGTGCGTTGCCCGTGAACTCCACGACAGCGGTCAATCCGAGAGTCGGGAAGCGCTTTTCATAGATGCTGAACCAACCGCCATCTTCCGCCGAGCCGCGGTGATAGCCGAGCTTGTTTGCTCGCCCGCGCAGTGCGAATGCCTCGAGCACGTGTCCCTTGAAGTCCGTGATCTCCTTGGCGTTCGCCTTGTCGGCCGGCAATTCGTAGGTGCCTTTGCCAAACTGTTGGAAGAGCGGCTTGATCTCGTAGTCCAGCAGGTGTTGTTGCCAGCGTTGCACGGCTTCCGGTGCCAGGAGTGTATCGTGGGCCAGCCGGACGCGCGCCTCCTCCGGCACGTCGACCGCATCGTCGGATTCGTCGGTCAAGGATCGGTCGGCCAGCGGGCGGAATACGGTCCGGGCACCGGATTCGGACTCGTGCGCCCATACCAACCGCTGCACGAGGTGCTGCATCACCGGGTGACCGTTGAGGTAGGCGCTCCAATCACTGTATGACCAGTCACGCCCGGTGCACAGCGCTTCGTACAACCGGTCCGTCTGGAGGTCCACGATGTTCTTGATTTCCTTGCGGGCGGCGCTGAGCGACTTCCTGGAGGCCTTGGCCAGCTCCGCGTCGTCGTCCTGGCGGGGCTCGGGCAAGGAGGCGATCTTCTTGCCGTCTGGGTTGAAGAGCTCGATCTTGAAGTCGGGCAGCAGGCGCGCTTTGAAGAGCCGTGGCCCGTACGAAAGCTCCAACTCGCCGTTTTCGTCGAATCCGGCCGTTGGAATAGTCCGGTCGGCGAGCTCCGCCAGAGTCCAACCTTTTCGGTCGGCCAGCGCTTCGGCCTGGCGGGTCGCCTCCTCCTGGATGCTCTTGGTGCGGAATCGGTTGCCGATCGCCAGCATGACCTGGGTAGCGTTCGGATGATCGATCCACGCCAGCATGGTCACCAGGGCCTTGCTCTGGGCGGCGCGCGTGCCGTAGTACTCCTTGATGTAGCGTGCGGCCGGGGCTGCGGTTCGTTCGCCCCCGCAGGCCGCAGCGACGGCCAGTATGCCTTTGCTTGCGATCGCGGAGCCCTTCGGTTGCCGTAGGAATTCCGGCAAACACACCGCAGTCAACTCTTCCACCGTTTTGCCGACATGCGGATCGTTCTGGAAGTACTGGGGGTGCGTCTGCATGCTTCTGTGCATGTATTGCGCCCGGGAAAGTGCCAGCTTTTGCGCCTCTTCCGCCGGGATCGGCGCCGTGTCCTCGACGAGCCACTGCTCGAGCACCCACTGGCCCAGATTCTCGCGGTGGCGGGGCTCGAACATCGCGCAATACTTGCGCAGTACGGCGTTGGGCTCCGCGGAGTTGGCGCGGCACGCCTGCGCTATCATCCACTTCAGAACCTCGGGGGCCACGGGCTCATGGGTGTCAGCCCACTTCACCTCGGGCAGGGAATTCCACAGCACCCAACCGAGCCCCTTGGGCAGCCCCTTGGCCAACGCCTTCTGGGCCTCGGGCAGGAGCAGGTCGCGGTTCAGGTACTTGTGGACGGGTTGGACCAGTACCTCCAGGGCATCGAGCATGGCTCCC
>DAITMW010000167.1:11644-16010 GCA_036834945.1 Steroidobacteraceae bacterium | reverse complement strand
GAACAGAGGCCAGTCGTTACTCATCACCCAACACTCCTAAACGCCTGCCGCACTCACCACCAAACACCCTAAGCCGCCGCCGCACTCACCACCAAACACCGGTAAGCCGCCGCCGCACTCATTCCAAACACTCCTAAGCCGCCGCCGCAGCAGCGGCCGCGGCGGCCGCTTCACGAGCGCGTTGCTTCTCGGCATGGGCCGCCGCCGCCTCGCGCACCCAGTTCCCATCGTTATGCGCACCGCGGCGCGCCTCCAACCGCTCCCGGTTGCAGGGTCCGTTACCCTTCAGCACCTGCTGGAACTCGCTCCAGTCGATCTCCCCGAAACGGTAGTGCTCACTGTCCTCCTCCTTGCGCAGCTCGGGGTCGGGAATGGTCAGCCCCAGGAACTCCGCCTGCGGCGCGGTAATGTCGATGAACTTCTGGCGCAATTCGTCGTTCGTGAAGCGCTTGATCTTCCAACGCATCGACTGCGCGGTGTGCTTCGACTCCGCGTCACTCGGCCCGAACATCATGATGGAAGGCCACCACCAGCGATTCAACGCATCCTGGGCCATCTGGCGTTGCTCGGGTGTCCCGCGAGCGAGCGACAGCATGATCTCGAAGCCCTGCCGCTGGTGAAAGCTCTCTTCCTTGCAGATGCGCACCATGGCGCGGGCGTAGGGTCCGTAGGAGCAGCGGCAGATCGGAATCTGGTTCATGATCGCGGCGCCATCGACGAGCCATCCGATCGCACCAACATCGGCCCACGTCAGCGTGGGATAGTTGAAAATGCTCGAGTACTTCGCGGTACCGGACAGGAGTTGCTCGATCATCTCCTGGCGCGAGATGCCGAGAGTTTCGGCGGCGCTGTACAGGTACATGCCGTGGCCGCCCTCGTCCTGGACCTTCGCGATCAGCACAGCCTTACGCCGCAGCGTAGGAGCACGCGTGATCCAGTTTCCTTCCGGCAGCATGCCGACGATCTCGGAATGGGCATGTTGCGAGATCTGGCGGATCAGGGTCTGGCGATATGCGTCCGGCATCCAGTCCTTCGGCTCGATCTTCTCATCGGCGTCGACACGCTCCTGGAAGCGGGCCTCCAGCGCTGCCGTGCCGGCCGCGCCGTCTGGCAGGCAGTCTTTTCCGAGCGAATCCAGGGCCTGGGTATACATAGGCGCTCCATCCGGGCGTCGATTGCAACGTGACACAAGAATAGCACACACATCAATTTTTTTGTGTCACAATTTCCGGCGCATGCTATCCGACTCGCCACCGCCGGGCCCAATGGCCCCGCCCCTGTCGACCGCCATCCGGTCGCTCCTGCGGTATTTCCATCGCCAGAGCCCGATTCGCGGTGGTTCGCTGCTGATCACGGTTTTTGGCGACTCGATCGCGCCACGGGGGGCTGCGGTCACCCTCGGCAGCCTCATAGCCCTGGCGCAGCCATTCGAGCTCACCGAGCGCCTCGTGAGGACCTCGGTGGCACGCCTGGCCAGTGACGGCTGGCTGATCGCCAGGAGAGACGGACGGCGCAGTGAATACCGACTGAGCCCGGTAGGCCTGGAGCGCTTCGCCGAGGCGACCCGCCGCATCTACGGCGAGATTCCCAGCTCATGGGATGGACAATGGACCTTGCTCATCCTGCCGCCCGGCAGCGGTGGCCGGCGCCAGGATGTGCGCAACGAGCTGCGCTGGCTGGGCTTCGGACAGGTCAGTCCGGGGGTCTTCGCCCACCCGAACTGGAGCGTCGAGCAAGCGCGCGCCGCCCTGGCGGGAGTGGACGGCGCCGGACACGCATTGCTCCTGAAGAGCGAAAGCGAAGGTGACGACGCCGATCGTCGTCTCGTGGCTTCCGGCTGGGACTTAGGCGAACTCACGCGTCGCTATCGGAAGTTCGTCGAGATCTTCACGCCCGTGTCGGACGCGGTCACCTCGGATAAACACACGGATGCTCTGACGGGCGAAGCCGCCTTCGTGATCCGGACGCTGTTGATTCACGAGTACCGCAAGATCAACCTGCAGGACCCCCTGCTGCCACCGGCCTTGCTGCCTCCCGATTGGGTCGGCGCCGCGGCGTATGAATTGACCCGGCGGCTGTACTCGGCTGTGTTCGCGACGGCTGAGCGTTATCTCTCCGACACCGCCAGTACCATGACCGAGCCCTTGCCTCCCGCTGACCGGTCTGCGCACGCGCGCTTCGGCGGCCTGGAGCCTGTGTGACCCATGGCTGCGTGACCCATGCCTGTGTGACCCACGCCTGCGTGCCCCACGCCTGTGTGCCCCACGCCTGTGTGCCCCATGCCTGTGTGCCCCATGCCTGTGTGCCCCATGCCTGCGCGACCCATGATGGCCGTCGTCGCGGGAGCGCCAGCCTCTCGACCTAGGGCGAATTTCGTTTATCGACTACCCGTTTCGCTTTTCCCGCCGACCGCTCGAGGGTGCCGGGAGCGCAAACGACGACTCTGGCGGAGATACCGATCACGTCTTTGATGTCCCGTTGCAGCTCGATCGTGAGCCGATCCCGCTGGCCGCTGTCACCCGCCACTGCCTCGGTGCACTCGACCTGCACGGCGAGGGCGTCCAGGTGCGCATCGCGCGTGACTTCCAACAGATAGTGGGGCGCGAGTCCCAGCTGCTTCAACATCAACTCCTCGATCTGACTCGGGAAGACGTTGACACCGCGAATGATCAACATGTCATCGGAGCGTCCGGTGATCTTCGCCATGCGCCGCATGGATCGCGCGGTGGGGGGTAGCAGGCTCGTCAGGTCACGGGTCCTGTAGCGGATGACTGGCAGAGCTTCCTTCGTCAGTGTCGTGAACACGAGCTCGCCCTGCGAGCCTTCGGGGAGCACCTGCCCCGTGTGGGGATGGATGATCTCGGGATAGAAATGATCTTCCCAGATGACGGGGCCGTCCTTCGTCTCGATGCACTCGCTGGCGACACCCGGCCCCATGACTTCCGACAGTCCGTAGATGTCGACGGCGTCGATCCCCATGCGGGTCTCGATCTCCTTGCGCATGGCCTCGGTCCAGGGTTCCGCGCCGAAAATCCCCAGGCGCAGCGAGCTCAGGGTCGGATCGAGCCCCTGGCGCACGAACTCCTCGGCTATGGCCAACATGTAGGAGGGCGTGACCATGATGATGTCGGGCTCGAAGTCACAGATGAGTTGCACCTGTTTCTGTGTTTGTCCGCCTGACATCGGCACCACGGTACAACCGAGCTGTTCGGCACCATAGTGCGCGCCGAGCCCACCCGTGAAGAGGCCGTATCCATAAGCAATGTGCACCACATCGCCGGGCCGACCGCCGGCCGCACGGATGGAACGACCGACCAGGTGCGCCCAGGTTTGAATGTCGTGAGTCGTATAACCCACGACCGTCGGCTTGCCAGTGGTTCCACTCGAGGCGTGGATGCGGACGACCCGCTCACGGGGCACGGCAAACAAACCAAACGGGTAGGCATCCCGCAGATCCGCCTTGGTCGTGAACGGAAAGTACTGCAGGTCGGAGAGCTCTTTCAGATCGTTGGGATGAATCCCGGCGAGCTCGCACTTACGACGGTAGGCCGCTACGTTCTTGTACGTATGGCGCAGCGACCACTTCAGGCGCGTCAGCTGCAGCGCGCGCAGCTCGTCTGTGCTGGCGCGCTCGACGTCTTCCAGCTCGGGAGGATCGGTGCGGTGCTCTTTGCCCATGCACCGATCATCGCATTACCTAAGTGAAATGGGTAAGCCGGTTTACAAAGGTCTGCAGAAAACGGTTGGCCTGGTGGCCGTCCATGACCCGATGGTCGAGGGTCAACGTGACATAGCACCGGGGCCGGATGGCGATGCGTTCCTCGCCGCCCTCTTCCAGCACCACCACCCGCTTCTCCAGCTTGCCGACACCCAGAATGGCCGACTGCGGTTGATTGATGATGATGGGCGTCGCCACCAGGCTCCCGCTCACCCCGTGGTTCGAAATGGTGAAGGTGCCCCCACGAACGTCCGCCGGGGTCAGCCGACCCTCGCGAGCACGGGCAACCAGGTCGTTCAACCCCTGGGCCGTGGCAAAGAGATCGCGAGACTGCACATCGCGCAGCACCGGCACCACGAGGCCGCCCTCTTCGATTGCTGTGCCCACACCCACGTGGATCGATTCGAAGACCTCGAGCGATGCATCCGTCCAACGGCTGTTGGCTTCGGGTACGGCCCGGATAGCGTCAACGATCGCCTGGAGAAAATAGGCTGTGAAGGTCAGGGGAACACCGCGCTTGGCGAACTCCTCCCGATGTTTCTGGCGATGCGCAATGACCGCCGTCATGTCAGCCTCGAAGACGGTCGTTACATGTGGAGCTGTGTGCAACAGGCTCTGCACCATGTGCTCGGCGATGCGCTTACGGAT
>DAITMW010000167.1:1509-11544 GCA_036834945.1 Steroidobacteraceae bacterium | reverse complement strand
AGCACATCCTCGACCGTGATCCGGCCATCCCGCCCCGAACCGCGGATCGTGGTTGGATCGAGATTGTGCTCGGACAACAGCCTGCGAACCGCAGGACTCAACCGGTTCGCCGCGGCACCGGGTGACGCCGCCGCACCAGGTGACGCCGCCGCACCGAGGCCGCGCAGGCCAGAATCAACCGCGTCGGCCTGTCCCGCGCTGGCGTCTCCTCCCCCGCCCGACATCGCTACCACACCAACTTGCCCATCGTTGGCATCCGACGCCACACCCGCACCAACTTGCCGACGGCCGGCCTCCGTCGCCGTACGGCCCGACTGCGCGACTTCAGCAACACCCGCGCGCTCGATCCGTCCCAATATCTCGCCAGGGGCAATCTCCTCCTGCTCCCCCTTGACGATTTCGCGTAGGATTCCAGCGCCCGGCGAGGCCACCTCCACAGTGACCTTATCCGTCTCGATCTCGATCAGCGGCTCGTTCTCCGCGACCTGGTCGCCCACATTCTTGAGCCAGCGCAGCACCTGCGAGCGCGTGCCCTCGGTCTGTTCGGCGGGAGCGCGTACTTCCACGGCGGTCGTCATAGATCAGATGCTCGCAAGCTGTTGAATGGTGTGCATGATGCGATCGGCACTCGGGACGGCAGCGTCCAGCAGCACCGGGCTGTGCGGGCTCGGAATGTCGGGCATGGTGAGTCGCTCGATCGGCGCGTCGAGACTGAAAAACGCCTCCTTGGCCAACACGGCCGCGATCTCGGCACCGAAGCCGGCGGTCACATTGTCCTCGTGCACGATCAAACAGCGCC
This sequence comes from Steroidobacteraceae bacterium, assembly GCA_036834945.1. Classification (GTDB taxonomy): domain Bacteria; phylum Pseudomonadota; class Gammaproteobacteria; order Steroidobacterales; family Steroidobacteraceae; genus 13-2-20CM-66-19. The sequence continues at coordinate 10,745 of DAITMW010000167.1, read as the reverse complement.
GCGTTTTCCCCACCGACGCCAGGACCGCCGCCTTGTCCCAAGGCGAGAGCGTCCGCAGATCCAGAATCTCAACATCGACGCCCGATGCCGCGGCAGCCTGCTCGCAACGCTCGACCATCGCGCCCCAGGTCACGATCGTCAGCTCGGAACCTTCCCTCACAGTACGGGCTTTGCCGAACGGAATGACGTACGAGTCACCAGGATAAGGACGCCGTGCCCCCGCCCCATCCAACATCGCGCGATGCTCGAAGAAAATCGTCGGATCATTGCCGCGCAGAGCCGAGCGCAGTAGTCCTACCGCGTCTTCGGCGTTCGACGGTACCGCGACCTGCCAACCCACGCCGTGCACCCAGGCGACCTCGTTGGTCTGGCTATGCCAGGGATCGCCACACTTGAAGAACCCTCCGGGCATACGGACGACGATCGGCGCCGCAAATCGGTTGTAGGTTCGCCATCTCATCGTGCCGCAGTCATTGAGCTGTTCGGCGGCCGGGTCCGCATACTTCCGGAACTGAATCTCGGCAACCGGCAGCAGGCCGGCGAGCGACATTCCTACGGCGCGCCCGATGATACCTTCCTCGGAGAGGCTCGTATCGAACACACGCCCCACTCCGTACTTCTCCTGCAGCCCCAGCGTCGCACCATGGACACCGCCCTTGGGGCCGACGTCCTCACCAAACACCACCATGCGGGAGTTGGAGGCCAATTCGACATCCAGCGTGCGACGGATGGCCGTCAGCATATTGATGCGGGTCCCTTCGGGATGAGGAACCGTGGTCGCCTCGGGATACACGTGGCCTTCCGGTGCGAGCCCACCCTGCTGCTGAATCTCGGGCTTGCCGTCGCTGCCGACCTCAGAGAAGACGTATCGACTGACCTCCTGTGCATCCGGCAGAGGACGCGCAAGCGCCTTCTCGATCGCGGTCTCGACGTCGGTGCGGGCCTGGGAGGCCAGTTGTTTCCAATCCGACTCCGAAAACACGTTGGGAACCAGGTACCGATGCAATTTTCCCAGCGGGTCGCGCGCACGCTCGAGCGCGACCACCTCGGGTGACTTGTAGGCTTGAGTGTCCTGTCCCGAATGACCGGAGAGGCGTGGCACCGTCAAACGCAGCAACACAGGGATACGGCTATCGCGCACTAGCGACACGGCGCGCGCGGTGAGCTCCGAAGCTTGCGCGGGGTCGGTGCCGTCACCCTCGAGGATCGTGAGACCCGAGAAGGACTTCAGGTTGGCGGCGATGTTTCCGCCAGGGGTCTGCAGCTGCGAGGAAACGGAAATGCCGAAGCCGTTATCCTCGATGTAAAACAACATCGGCAGCTTCAAGGTGGTGGCGACCGTCAGAGCGGACCAAAAACCGTTGGTCGCCACGGAGGCATCGCCACCCAACACCACCGCTATGCTGCGCGCATAGCTCGCGTCCCCCAACACTTCATGCTTGTATCGAATCGCCTGCGCCCAGCCCGCCGCGGGGGTGTACTGCGCACCAACGCCACCGCAGGCAGGCAACACGCTGGGCCCATCGTGACCGGGCATGTTGAAGACGACCCCGATGTCACGTCCGCCGCTAAACGAGCCCACACGCGCGAGCGGTCCGGCCGCGGCATCCTCGAGCGAGGTGCCAAGCGCAAGCATCACGGGACGAGATCGATAGTAGACGGTTACCCCGTCGTGAGCGTCGGTCAGACGCAATCCCAACAGGATCTGCGCAAAGTCATGTCCGCGCGCGGAAAACTGGTAGAGCACCTTGCGCTCGGGCAGGAGCTTCGATTCCTCGATGTCGTCGAGAGCCCGCGACACGTGCAGAAGGTAAGCGACCCGACGCCAGTCAGGCTGCTGATTCGCCTGGCTCGCGTGGCTGGAGAGAGAGGACATCGAATCGGCAGGGGCAGCCATGGCGCGCGCGTCTCCAAAAGTGTGTCAGATCCGTCACGCACAGCTTATGCCCGGGGGTCCGCAATTGGCTTGCCTTGATTGCCGATTTCATGCTCAGCTTGGCAATATTATTGCCGCTTTTGGATCAAAAAATATGTCCAAGACCCTGGATCGCGTCGACCGGCGCATTCTCGATACCCTGCAAGGGGACGCCCGCATCTCGAACCAGGAGCTGGCGAAGAAAGTGGGACTGTCACCGGCACCGTGCTGGCGACGCCTGCGGCGACTCGAGGAAGAAGGCTTCATCTCGGGCTATGCCACGCTCCTGCACGGCTCGGCGATCGGATTGCCCATCCTGGCGTATGCCCTGGTAACGCTGGAGAACCACCACCCCGAGACCGTCCGCCAGTTCGATCGCCTCATCCAGGACCGCCCCGAGGTGTTGGAATGCCATTCCATGAGCGGCGCGAACGACTACCTGTTGCGCATCGTGGCCGCGAGCATGGAGGCGTACGAGCACTTCCTGTCGACCCAGCTGCTGCAGGCCACCGCGGTCCGCTCGGTCAACACCAGCTTCGTACTGCGGACCAAGAAGTCCACGACCCGGTTGCCGGTGCTGTAGAGCGACTCACCGGCGCCACCCCATCAACTCAACTCCCTCACCTCTTCCGGCGTCAGCCGGATCGAAGCCGCCGCGACATTCTCCTCGAGGTGCGCGACCGACCCGGTCCCCGGAATCGGCAACATCGCCCTGGAAATGTGCAGGAGCCACGCGATGGCCGCATTGCCGATCGACACCCGGTGGCGCTCGGCGATCTTCGCGAGCGCCCTGACGGCCCCCGACGATTGCGCGTGGCGGCCCGAGTCCAGCGGTGCCCAGGGAATGAACGCCATGGATTTTTCGGCGCAATACGCCATGACGGCATCCGAGCGCCGATCCTCCAGGTTGAAACGATTCTGCACCGACACGAGCGGCGTCAGGCGCTCGGCCTGCTGGAGCTGATCCAACGTCACGTTGGAAATGCCGATGTGACGGATCTTGCCCTCCCCCTTGAGGCGGACGAGCTCACCGATGGAATCGGCCAACGGCACCCGCGGATCCACCGAATGAAACTGATAGATGTCGATGCGATCGCGTCGCAAGCGGCGCAGACTGCCTTCACAGGCCGCGCGCAGGTGTTCGGGGCGGCCATTGCGGGTCCAGACATCAGGTCCCGCGCGCTCCAGGCCACCCTTGGTCGCGATGACGACATCCGCCGGATACGGATGAAGCGCTTGCGCAATGATGGTTTCGCTGACGTCCGGCCCATACGAATCCGCGGTATCGATGAAGTTGATACCGAGTTGTACCGCACGCTGCACCACCCGTATGGCCGTCGGCACGTCGGCCGGCGGCCCCCAGATGCCGGGACCGGTGATGCGCATGGCGCCGAATCCGAGTCGGTTTACCTTGAGATCACCGCCGAGTGTGATCTGGCCAGCCGCGCTGGCATTGGGAGCTGTGCTCAACTTGGGCCTCCACACTGGTGAGCGCGCAATGCAGCAAGCACTATGCCTCACGACTATGCCTCTTGGCACTGTGCGCGCCGCCCGCCGAGTGCGCTACCGCATTGATAGGCGGGACGTCGAACTTGGCCGACGCTAAACTCATTCCATGGACAATGTCGATACAGTTGTCATCGGTGCGGGAGTCGTCGGGCTTGCGGTTGCACGCGAGCTTGCGTCACGTGGCCGTGAGGTTCTGATTCTCGAAGCCGCCGACAGTTTCGGCACCGAAACGAGTTCCCGCAACAGCGAAGTCATCCACGCCGGCATCTACTACGCCCTGGGCTCGCTGAAAGCGCGAATGTGTGTTTCCGGGCGCGCGCTTCTTTACGATTTCTGCGAGGAATACGGTGTACCGTATCGCCGTTGCGGAAAACTGATCGTTGCCACCTCGGAGTCGCAGCTCGCCCAGCTCGAGAAAATCCAGAGAGTCGCGCAAGCCAATGGCGTCCGCCTCGAGTTCTTCAGCCGCGCTCAAGCTATTGCGCTCGAGCCTCAGCTCGCGTGCGAGGGCGCGTTGCACTCACCGGCAACGGGCATCATCGACTCCCACGCCTACATGCTGGCCCTGTTGGGGCAGGCGGAAAGCCATGGGGCCGTGCTGGTCACCGAAAGCCGCGTGACGAGCATGCAGCTCGACGCCGAGGGCGTGCTCATCGGCATCAACAACGAAGAGCCCCTGCTCCGAGCCAGAACATTGATCAACAGCGCGGGCCTTTACGCCCCGCAGGTTGCCGGGCTCATGAGTGGCTTTCCGGCCGAGCACATTCCAACACCGTGGTTCGCCAAGGGTAACTACTTCACGCTCGCCGGGCGCTCGCCCTTCGAGCGCCTCGTCTATCCGATCCCGGAGCCTGGCGGCCTGGGAGTGCACCTGACGCTGGATCTCGCCGGGCGCGCTCGTTTCGGCCCCGACGTGCAGTGGGTCGAGCAATGCGAGTACAAGGTGGAGCCCGGGCGGGCGGAACGCTTCTATGCGGCGATCCGCGCTTATTGGCCGGACTTGCCCGATGGGGCATTGCAGCCGGCTTATGCCGGCATCCGGCCGAAGATCAACGGCCCGAAGGAGGCCGCCGCCGATTTCCGGGTCGACGGTCCGGCCACCCACGGCGTCCCGGGCGTGGTGAATCTGTTTGGAATCGAGTCGCCCGGACTGACGGCCTCGCTCTCGCTGGCCTCGTACGTGGCCGACCTCAGCCGATAATCCCGCGCTCCCGCAGGTTCTCGACAATCCGACGGGCAACGTCCTCCGGTGAGCCGTCGCAAGTATTCACCACGATCTCCGGATTTTCCGGTGCCTCATACGGTGAATCGATGCCGGTGAAATTCTTGATCTTGCCTTCCTTGGCACGCGCGTAGAGCCCCTTCGGGTCGCGGCGCATGCACTCCTCGATGGGCGTGTCGACGAAGATCTCCACGAACTCGTCCGCTCCGACGAGCTCCCGCACCATCTGCCGCTCGGCCCGGAATGGCGAGATGAACGAGCACAACACCACCGTACCCGCGTCAACAAACAGCTTGGCGACCTCCCCTACGCGGCGGACGTTCTCGACGCGATCCGCGTCCGTAAATCCGAGGTCACGGTTCAGGCCATGGCGCACATTGTCGCCGTCGAGCATGTAGGTGTGGGCGCCGAGCGCATGCAACTCGCGCTCCACGATGTTGGCCACCGTGCTCTTCCCGGAGCCCGACAGGCCGGTGAACCACAGAATCGCCGGCCGGTGCCCGTTCAGCTCGATGCGCGCGGACTTGTCGACCAGCAGGCTCTGCCGGTGGATGTTGGTCGCGCGCCGCAGGCCGAAAGTGATCATGCCCGCGCCGGCCGTGGCATTGGTGAACCGGTCGATGAGAATGAAGGCGCCCGTCTCTCGATTCTCACTGTACGGGTCGAATGCAACCGGCGCCGCGGTGGCCACGTTGCACAACCCGATCTCATTCAGGCCGAGCGTCTTGGCGGCGATATGATCCAGGGTGTTGACATCGACCTTGTGTTTGAGGCTCGTCACCCGGGCCGGAAGATACTTCGTACCGATGCGCATCAGATACGAGCGCCCCGGCAACATCGCCTCCTCCGCCATCCATAGGACATGAGCGGCAAATTGATCCACGACTTCGGGTCGGGAATCCACGCGCGCGATGACATCTCCTCGCGCTACATCCACCTCATCGCTGAGAGTGAGAGTGATCGCATCACCGGCACGGGCCTCCGGCAGATCTCCGTCAGCGGTCACGATCCGCGCGACGGTAGACTCCTTACCCGATGCCGCCACGACCACGCGATCTCCGGCTCTGACGACTCCCGAGGCGACTGTGCCGGAAAAACCGCGGAAATCCAGGTTGGGGCGATTGACCCACTGCACCGGAAACCGGAACGCCTGCTCCTCGGAGACCCGATCGACGTCGAGACTCTCGAGATGCTCCAGGAGGCTCGGACCGTCGTACCAACGCATCCGCTCGGAGCGCTCCGTGACGTTGTCACCATAGCGGGCCGACACCGGGATTGTCGTGATCGAGGCGAAATCGAGTGACTGCGCGAAGCCCAGATAATCGCCGACGATGTGATGGAATCGCTCGCCGGAGAATTCGACCAGGTCGATCTTGTTGACCGCCACCACGATATGGCGGATGCCCAGCAGTGAGCAGATGTAGCTATGCCGGCGCGTCTGCGTCAGCAGGCCCTTGCGCGCATCGATGAGAATGACGGCGGCGTCGGAGTTGGAGGCGCCAGTCGCCATGTTGCGAGTGTACTGCTCGTGGCCTGGGGTGTCCGCCACGATGAAGGATCGACGCGGAGTTGCGAAGAACCGGTACGCCACATCGATGGTGATGCCCTGCTCCCGCTCCGCCTCGAGTCCGTCGACGAGCAACGCGAAGTCGATGTCATCGCCAGTCGTCCCGTGTTTGCGACTGTCACGCTCGAGAGCAATCAGTTGATCCTCGAGGATCAGCTTCGAGTCGTACAACAGCCGGCCGATGAGAGTCGACTTGCCATCGTCCACCGACCCGCAGGTCAGGAAACGGAGCAGCCCCTTGGCAGGACCGCCAGGCCCTCCGGAGCCGACCGTGACGTGTTGCGGCGCGTAAGTAATCATCAGAAATACCCCTCGCGCTTCTTTTTCTCCATCGAAGCCGCTTCGTCGCTGTCGATCAGGCGCCCTGACCGCTCCGACGTCCGGGTGGCCATCATCTCGGCGATAATGTCGTCCAGCGTCTCGGCCTCACTCTCAACGGCCGCGGAGAGCGGATAGCACCCCAGCGAGCGGAAGCGCACCTTGCGGATTTCCTCGACCTCACCCGGCAACAGCGGCATACGGTCATCATCACGCATGATGAGCAAGCCGTCGCGCTTCACTACAGGCCGGGGTGCGGAGAAATAGAGCGGCACCACTGGGATGTCCTCCGCCCGCGTGTACTGCCAGATATCGAGCTCTGTCCAGTTGGACAACGGGAATACCCGGATCGTCTCGCCCTTGGCAATGCGCGTGTTGTAGAGGTTCCACAGCTCCGGGCGTTGGTTGCGTGGGTCCCAGACATGCCCCGCCGAACGGAAAGAGAATACGCGCTCCTTGGCGCGGCTTTTCTCTTCATCGCGACGCGCGCCGCCGAATGCGGCGTCGAACTCCCACTTGTCGAGGGCCTGTTTCAGCGCCTCGGTCTTCATGATCTGGGTATGCAGTTGCGAGCCGGAGGTGATCGGGTTGATGCCGCGCGCGAGCCCTTCGGGATTGGTATAGACCAACAGCTTGACCCCATAACGCGCCGCGATGGTATCGCGGTGCCGGATCATGTCGCGGAACTTCCAGGTCGTATCGACGTGCAACAGCGGAAATGGCGGCTTGGAAGGATAGAACGCCTTCAGCGCCAGGTGCAGCATCACTCCCGAGTCCTTGCCGATGGAATACAACATCACCGGATTGCGGAACTCGGCCGCCACTTCCCGGATGATGCCGATCGACTCGGCCTCGAGCCGCTTCAAATGAACCGACAATGCGTGACGTGTCGCTGTGCTACTCATCTTGAAACGATCAGACCTGCAGCGGCACGGTATGCAGCGCACCGCCCGCGATGAAGAAAGAATTACGCAGCCCGGCCTTGCCGTACCTGAGTGGCGAGCCACCCGGCGCCAGGACAGTGCCTCCCGCGGCGACGAGGACCGCGTGGCCGGCGGCGGTGTCCCACTCCATGGTTGGCCCGAGGCGCGGATAAAGATCGGCCTCACCGGCAGCCACCTGACAGAACTTCAGTGACGAGCCCACGGAAACCCGCTCGGCAACCTTGTAGTGTCGGAGGTAGGTTTCGGTCTCCGGCGTCGAGTGCGAGCGGGAGACGACGACCGTCACTCCCTGTTCGGGCGCCTTGCGCACCCGGATCGGGACCCACGAAGGTTTGTGATTCGAGTCGGTAGGTTGGTGGGCGCGCCGCGCCGTCCCGGCAATCACATCACCAATATACAACCCCGATGTCACCGGCGCGTAGACGACCCCCAGGATTGGATCCCCATCGCGGATGAGCGCGATGTTGACCGTGAAGTCGCCGATGCGTTGAATGAACTCTTTCGTGCCGTCCAGCGGATCGACCAGAAAGAACTCCTGACCAATACTCGGCAACCGCCCCGCGGCAACCTCCTCCTCCGCCACAATCGGCACTCCGGGCGCAGCGTGTCGCAGCCGCTCGAGAATGATGGCTTCCGCGGTGTGGTCCGCCTCGGTGACAGGAGAGTGATCGGCCTTGCGCTGGACCTCGAAGCTACCGAGGTAGATTTTGTGGGCGGCCCGGCCGGCCTCGACGGCAGCGTCGGCCATGGCCCCGAGCAGCTCGGACTGCGTATTTTTTCGGTCTGACAACGGTGAGACTCCTTGGGCGCGAGTCTACACAATAGGACACCGCAGACCTGTGCGGCGACCCCGCCGGCACCAGAATTCCTGGGAATGTGCTTAGAAGAGGGTTACGGACGGCGCTGCCGTAACCCTCCATGTCACCCGCGGCCGCTGGGGGCCGCGCGGAGCGAGACCCTCACCCCACAAAGCGAGCCGCGGACCCCACGAAGCGAGCCCGCGGCGGGCGAGTGCTCACCCTTGGCGGATGGCCTCGATCTGGATCGCCAGCTTCACGTCCATCTTGAACCCGTACGGCTCACCGAAGTTCAAGCCGTAGTCCTTGCGGTTGAATGTTGCCGTCGCATCCGCGCCGCACACTTCCTTCTTGGTCATGGGATTCGGCTTGCACAGGAACGAGTCGATGTGCAAGGTCAGCGGCTTCGTCACACCGTGCAGTGTGAACTCACCCTGCACCTCGGTGGGCGCGCCGTTCTTGAAGTTGGCCAGCTTGCCCTTGTAGGTCGCCGTCGGGTATTTCGCGACATCAAACATGTCAGGGGTCCTGGCATGCTCGTTGAGCTTCTCGAGTCCGAAGTCGATGGAGCTCGTATCAACAGTGATGTCGACGCTGCCGGTGGCCTTGTCCTTGTCGAGAACAACGGTGCCGGAGCTCTTGTCGAACTTGCCGCGCCACACCGACAGCCCACCCATGTGGTCGGCCGCGAAGCTCGGATAAGTGTGGGTGGGATCGACTTCGTAGGTCACGGGCGCGGCCAGCGCCGACCCCATTACGAGCGTCAGCACTGCGGCCGACAGGGCGATCTTCATTCTCGAATCCTCCATTGGATTGTTGGTGAGCGCACCGCGCTCTGCGTGCGATTACGCGCGTAACGTAATCGTTACGACAGTAACAGAATCGAGTGTAAGCGTAGCGGGAGGAAACGGGGGTGGCCAGTCCCCGTCAGGGTGAGCTAATGAATGTTCCCGCCCCCCGTTGC
>DAITMW010000167.1:0-1409 GCA_036834945.1 Steroidobacteraceae bacterium | reverse complement strand
GGAGGCGGGAATTCGAGCGCGATTATCGAACTGCGGCGATGGCCGCAGGGCGGCCTTGAAAGCCCAGGGCGCGTGCGACCACGTCATGTGTGATCTCGCCCGCGTGCACGTTGAGTCCGCCTGCGAGGCCTGGATCACGTTTGAATGCCGCCTGCCAGCCGAGGTCAGCCAGCAAACGAACATAAGGCAACGTGGCGTTGGTCAGCGCGAAGGTCGATGTGCGCGGAACCGCACCTGGCATGTTGGCGACGCAGTAGTGAATGATGCCATCCACGACAAACGTCGGATCGGCATGGGTGGTCGGCTTGCTCGTCTCGAAGCAACCGCCCTGATCGATGGAGATGTCGACCAGCACGGTACCCGGCTTCATGGTGCTCAGCATGGCGCGAGTCACCAGCTTCGGGGCCGCCGCACCGGCAACCAGCACCGCGCCCACGACCAGATCAGCATCGCGCACCAAGCGCTCGACGGCCTCGGCGGTCGAGTACGCTGTCTGGAGCGCGGATCCGAATTGGGCAGACAACTCGCGCAGACGATTCACCGACCGGTCAACAATCGTGACATCGGCACGCATGCCCACCGCGATTTCCGCAGCGTGAGTTCCGGCGACACCGCCACCAAGGATCACGACCTTCGCGGGCGGGACGCCAGGCACACCACCGAGCAACACACCGTAGCCTCCGTTCGCCTTCTGCAGGCTAGCGGCACCCACCTGGATGGACATGCGACCCGCGACTTCGCTCATCGGCGTCAGCAACGGCAGCGAGCCGTTCGGAGCGGTCACGGTCTCGTAGGCAATGGCGGTCGCACCGGATTTCATCAGGGCCTTCGCCTGCTCTGGGTCCGCGGCGAGGTGCAGATAGGTAAAGAGCACCTGTCCGGGCCGAAGCATCTGGCACTCGGGCAGCTGAGGCTCCTTGACCTTCACGATGAGCTCGGAGCGCGCGAAGATGTCGGCGGCGTTCGCTGCGATGGAAGCACCCGCGGCCCGATACTGGGCATCGTCGACCCCGATACCGGCTCCGGCACCCGTCTCGACCAGCACTTCGTGACCAGCGGCGACCAGCTCGCGGACACCGGCGGGCACCAGGCCTACCCGGTACTCATGGACCTTGATCTCTCGCGGAACTCCGATACGCATTCGAAACCCCCTCAGTAAATGGTGAAGCTGGGATTAGCGTAGGCGTCCACGGCCGGCGGGAGCTTGCGATCGGCGGTGCAAAGGGCTGGCGGTGTGGCAGAATCTGCGACAGATCACCACCAAAGCGGAGGATTTTTGCGCCTATGGAGCTGGACCGCTATGATCGCGCCATCGTCCGGCTGCTGCAGCAGGACGCCCGGATCACCAATACCGCACTCGCCGAGAAGGTGAGCCTGTCGGAATCGGCCTGCCTGCGCCGGGTACGGGC
>DAITMW010000166.1:12915-16073 GCA_036834945.1 Steroidobacteraceae bacterium | reverse complement strand
CCTTCTTCGCCTCGCCGAGGTCGTTCAGAGTCGCCTTCTCGAGCGACAGACCGACTTCGTCGGAGATCACGGTGCCGCCGGTCAGGACCGCGATGTCCTGCAGCATGGCCTTGCGACGATCGCCGAAGCCCGGCGCCTTGACCGCCGAAACCTTCAGGATGCCGCGGATGTTGTTGACGACCAGGGTCGCCAGCGCCTCACCCTCGAGGTCTTCCGCAATGACCAGCAACGGACGGCCGGCCTTCGCCACGCCCTCGAGCAGGGGCAGCATCTCGCGGATGTTCGAGATCTTCTTGTCGCACAGCAGGATCAGGGGCTTCTCGAGCTCCGAGGTCTGGTTCTGCTGGTTGTTGATGAAGTACGGGGAGAGATAGCCGCGGTCGAACTGCATGCCCTCGACTACTTCCAGCTCGTTCTCCAGGCCCGAGCCCTCTTCCACGGTGATCACGCCTTCCTTGCCGACCTTCTCCATCGCGTCCGCGATGGTCTTGCCGATCGACTCGTCGCTGTTGGCGGAGATCGTGCCGACCTGGGCGATGTTCTTGGAGTCCTTGCAGGGCTTGGAGAGCTTCTTCAGCTCCTCGACACAGGTGATGACGGCCTTGTCGATACCGCGCTTGACGTCCATCGGGTTACGGCCCGAGGAAACGGCCTTCAGGCCCTCGCGGATGATCGCCTGGGCGAGCACGGTCGCGGTCGTGGTGCCGTCGCCGGCCTCATCGGAGGTATTGGACGCGACTTCCTTCACCATCTGCGCGCCCATGTTTTCGAACTTGTCCTTGAGCTCCACTTCCTTCGCCACGGACACGCCGTCCTTGGTGATGGTGGGAGCGCCGAAGCTCTTCTCGAGCACGGCATTGCGGCCCTTGGGGCCGAGGGTCGCCTTCACGGCGTTGGCGAGGATGTTCACGCCCTTGAACATGCGGGCGCGAGCGTCATCGCTGAAACGGACTTCTTTGGCTGCCATTGTCGTGATTCCTCGCTTACTTGCCTTCGATCACGGCCATGACGTCTTCTTCACGCATGACCACCAGCTCTTCACCGTCGACCTTCACTTCGGTGCCGCTGTATTTGCCGAACAGAATCTTGTCGCCGACCTTGACGTCGAGCTCACGGACTTTGCCGTCTTCGAGAATCTTGCCTTTGCCGACTGCGACGATCTTTCCCTGCACAGGCTTTTCAGCCGCGGTATCGGGAATGAGGATGCCGCCCGGGGAAGTACGCTCTTCCTCCAGACGTTTCACGATCACGCGGTCATGAAGAGGACGAATCTTCATGGGGAAGCTCCTTCAGAACGAATTGAGATGTTTTGGGACTGAACCGTGCTAACGCCAGGCAGGGTTTATTAGCACTCTCCCGGCGTGGCTGCTAATGATAGGCAGGGGACTTCCGATTTCAAGCCGGGGTGGCGATTATTTTTGCTTGTGCGGCGCACGCTAAGGCCCTCAGGAAGCCTGATAGTTCCGCCCCGCGATGACCGAAGACGCAATAATCCGCGCCTCGACGGACCGTCCAGCGCTCGGCCGGGAACGCCGCAGCTCGAACCCCAGCGGCCATAAAACGTCAAAAATGCCGGTCATTCGAAGCAAACCCCCGCGAAATGCGGGCTGGTTCACTTCATTGATGCCGGCTACCGGAAATCATCGCACGCGCCTGGCTGGCCTATACTCGCCCAGGCGGACGGACCCCATGAAACCGACCATGCTTAAACATATTGCTTTTGGAATTCCGCTCGCTGCCCTTCTCCTGCTGACGGGCGCCGGTGCCGTGCGGGCCCAAGGGGCCTCCCTGGCGAATACCCCGGCTGCCTCGAGCGCCCCTACCTCCTCCGCCTCGACGCTGACCGCCAAGGGCATCGACGCCGTTCTGGGCAAATCCAAGCCGGGCACCGTCTCGTCCGGTAGTGACGAATTCCTGCCCCCCGACGAAGCCTTTCGCTTCGCCGCTTTTCCGGATGGCGCGGACCACGTGAAGCTCGTCTGGCAGATTGCCGACGGTTACTACCTCTATCGGACGCGGGTGAAAGCTTCCACGACGAGCGACAAGGCACAGCTCGGCGCGCTGGAAATGCCCAAGGGCGAGATCAAGACCGACGAGTACTTCGGCAAGCAGGAGATTTACCACCGCGAGCTCGTGGTCGGAGTGCCGGTTGCCCGCGCTTCGGCGACTGAGCTGCCGGTGCCGCTGAAAGTGACCTACCAGGGCTGCGCTCACGCCGGCCTCTGTTACCCGCCGATCACGAAAGAAATCACGGTCAATCTGCCATCTGGAAACGCGGGCGCCGGGTCGCCGGGCACCGTAGGCCAGGCGATGACCTCCAGCAACGTAGGCGCCGATGCGGCCGCCAATGGCGCCGCCAGCAGCGCGCTCGAGCCGAGCCCCGTCACCGCAGGACCTTCGGTAAGCGCCGCCCCTACGGGTTTCGTCTCGGAGCAGGACCGCTTCGCCTCCCTCATCACCTCGGGCAACACCTTCCTGATGTTGGGCGGCTTTTTCCTGGCGGGCCTCGTGTTGGCCTTCACGCCCTGCGTGCTACCGATGGTCCCCATCCTCTCCGGCATCATTGCCGGCCAGGGGAAGAACGTCACGACAGGCCGGGCCTTCGCGCTGTCCCTGACCTATGTGTTGGGAATGGCCTTTACCTACACGATCGCGGGCGCGCTGTGCGCGGCCGCCGGCAAACAGGTGCAGACCATTTTCCAGCAGCCCTGGATCCTGGTGCTCTTCGCCGCGCTGTTCGTCGCGCTCGCGCTATCGATGTTCGGCCTGTTCACCATTCAGATGCCCGCGGCCATCCAGACCCGTGTGGCCAACATCAGCAACAACCAGGCGGCGGGAACGTTCGGCGGCGTAGCCGTGATGGGCGTCCTGTCCGCTCTCATTGTCACGACTTGCGTCGGGCCGGCCCTCGTCGGCGCCCTCGTCGTCATCGGGCAAACCGGTCAGATCGTGCGTGGTGCCGCCGCGTTGTTCGCCATGAGCATCGGCATGGGCACGCCCCTCCTGATCGTCGGCGCTTCGGCAGGGAAACTCCTGCCCAAGGCGGGCGCCTGGATGGACACCGTCAAGAAGCTCTTTGGCGTCATGATGCTGGCGGTTGCCGCGTGGATGCTGGCCCGCGTCGTACCGGAGCGTTTCTCGCTCGTACTCTGGGCGAT
>DAITMW010000166.1:7781-12815 GCA_036834945.1 Steroidobacteraceae bacterium | reverse complement strand
GTTTCCTGTAAGGAAATGGAGAAGTACACCTTCACCGACGCGGCGGTTAAGTCGGCTCTCGACCGGACCGTACTCCTGCGCGCCGATGTCACCGACAACGACGCCGACGACCAGGCGTTGTTGAAACACATGGGCATCATCGGACCGCCGACGATCGCGTTCTACGGCCTCAACGGCGAGGAACGCTCCAACTATCGCGTGGTCGGCTTCATGAAGGCGCCCGACTTCGCCTCGCATGCGCGGGAAGCCCTCGGCGGATGACGACGCCAGATGAATCCCCTGGAATCGCCAAAGTCGCTGCTGCGATAGCCCTGCTGGCGGCGGCTGGATCAGCCGGCTTCATTGCCTATCGCGTGTTGGGGACACACGCGTCGACCCTGACTCCGGTTCAGTACCCGGGGCCGGCGCGGTCGCGACCGCCGGCCGCGGAATCGGATGTAGCGGCGGAGCCGGGGGCGAAGAAGATTCCGGAGCAGCTCCCGAAAATCTCGATGCCGGACACCAAGGGCATCAACCACGATCTCTCGGAATGGAAAGGCCGGCCCCTCATGGTGAATTTCTGGGCGACGTGGTGCGACCCGTGCCGTAGGGAGATCCCACTGCTGAAGCAGCTACGGCAGGAACGCTCCGCCGAATCCCTGGAGGTCGTCGGGATCGCGGTGGATTTCCGCGACGCCGTGATTCAGTACGCACACTCGATCGGCATCGATTATCCTGTACTCATCGGCGAAAAGGACGGTTTGGCGGCGATTAATGCTTTCGGCATGGACACCGTCTTCCCCTTTACCGTATTCGCGGATAAGGAAGGCCGAATCTTTACGGTGAAGATCGGCGAGCTGCACCGCGACGAGGCCAAGGTCATTCTGGATGGCCTGCGCGATGTGGATGCGGGTAAGACCGATATCACCGTCGCCCGGCAGCGGCTCTCGACCGAGCTCGCGAAGCTCGACTCCGAGCACGCGCGCCAGAGCTCGGCTGGAACTGCAAGCGAATCGCCGCGTTCTTGACCGATCTTCGCAAATCGAATCAATAAGTATCCCAATCGACCCGAATTAGGTTACATTCGCGACCGTTTTACGGTCCGGAAAGTAATCACTACATGGCTCGAGTGCTGTTGCTGAACGGCCCGAATCTGAATTTGCTCGGTAGCCGCGAGCCGGGCATCTACGGTGCCGAGACGCTGGACGCCATCGAGAAGCGCGCCGCGGAAGTGGCACGCGAGGTCGGCCACGAGCTGAGCGCGTTTCAGAGCAACGCCGAGCATGAGCTCATCGGCCACATCCATGGGGCACCAGCGGGAGGTTTTGCTTTCCTGGTTTTCAATCCGGCCGCGTTCACCCATACCAGCGTGGCACTGCGGGACGCCCTTTTGGCTGTCCGGTTGCCGTTCATCGAAGTGCACCTGTCGAACACGTATGCGCGCGAGCCCTTTCGGCGGCATTCCTACTTCTCCGACATCGCGGTGGGCGTGATCGCCGGCCTCGGTGCCTTCGGCTACGAGCTGGCGATACGCGCGGCCGCACGCCATCTCGCCCGTCCCCAGGCCGTAATTTAGGCCTGCAACACCTTTGAACCTTTGAGGGGAGCATTCCCGGCATGGAC
The DNA here is from genome assembly GCA_036834945.1 of Steroidobacteraceae bacterium. Classification (GTDB taxonomy): domain Bacteria; phylum Pseudomonadota; class Gammaproteobacteria; order Steroidobacterales; family Steroidobacteraceae; genus 13-2-20CM-66-19. Next base: position 11,213 of record DAITMW010000166.1, on the reverse strand, counting down.
ATTCGAAAAATCAAGAAACTCATCGAGCTGCTGGAGGAATCCGGCATAGCTGAGATCGAGATCAAAGAGGGGGAGGAAGCGGTGCGGATCAGCAGGATGCCCGCGGCGAGCCCGGCTCCAGCTTTCCCGCAATACACCCACGTAGCGGGCCTGCCCGTGGCCATGAGCCCGCAGCTCGAAGCGCCCGCGAAGGCCGCCGCCCCCGTGACCGAAGTTGCAGTCACCAAGCCCAAGCCCAACGAACACGTCATCACCGCGCCGATGGTCGGGACGTTCTACGCCTCGCCGTCGCCCGGAGCGAAGGCCTTCATCGAGATCGGGGATGAGATCAAGGTGGGGCAGGTCCTGTGCATCATCGAGGCAATGAAGATGATGAACCAGATCGAGTCCGATAAGGCGGGCAAGGTCACATCCATCATGGCCCGGAACGGCGACCCCGTCGAATTCGGCCAGCCGCTCTTCGTAGTCGAATAAGCGCCTTGGCCATGCTGGAGAAGGTCGTTATCGCCAACCGCGGCGAGATCGCGCTGCGAATCCTGCGCGCCTGTCGCGAGTTGGGAATCAAAACGGTTGCCGTGCATTCCACGGCGGACTACAGCCTGAAACACGTGTTGCTGGCGGACGAGTCGGTCTGCATCGGCCCGCCGCCCTCGCCGGCGAGCTATCTCAACATGCCGGCGATCATCAGCGCCGCGGAAGTCACGGACTCGGTCGCCATCCATCCGGGTTACGGCTTCCTGTCGGAAAACGCGGATTTCGCCGAGCGTGTTGAAAACAGCGGCTTCGTTTTCATCGGACCCAAGGCGGAAACGATCCGCACCATGGGCGATAAGGTGTCGGCCATCAAGGTCATGAAGTCGCACGGCGTACCTTGCGTGCCCGGCTCTGACGGGCCCCTGGGCGATGACCCCGACGAGAATCTGCGCATCGCGCGCGACATCGGCTACCCGGTCATCATCAAGGCGTCCGGCGGAGGCGGCGGCCGCGGTATGCGTGTCGTACATAGCGAGGCCGCGCTGCTGAACTCCATTGGCATCACACGCGCCGAGGCACGTGCCGCGTTCGGCAACGACCAGGTGTACATGGAGAAGTTTCTCGAGCGTCCGCGGCATATCGAGTTCCAGGTACTCGCGGATGGCCAGGGCAACGTGATCCATCTAGGCGAGCGCGATTGCTCCATGCAGCGCCGCCATCAGAAGGTCATCGAGGAAGCGCCCGCGCCAGGTATAACGGCGCGCCAACGGCGGATCATGGGTGATCGCTGCATCGAGGCCTGCCGCGCGGTGGGCTACAGGAGTGCCGGCACGCTGGAATTCCTCTATCAGGACAACGAGTTCTATTTCATCGAAATGAATACTCGTATCCAGGTGGAGCATCCGGTCACGGAGCTCATCACGGGAATCGACCTCGTGAAGGCGCAATTGCTCATCGCCAGCGGCGAGCGACTGCCTTACGTGCAGAGCGATGTTCAGATCCGCGGTCATGCGATCGAGTGCCGCATCAACGCGGAGGACGCGAAGACCTTCATGCCGTCGCCCGGACCGATCCGCCTGTGGCATGCGCCGGGTGGGCCTGGAGTCCGTGTCGACAGTCATGTCTACTCGGGCTACAACGTGCCGCCGAACTATGATTCGCTCATAGGAAAGATCATTGCGCACGGTGATACCCGGGAAACCGCCATCGCCCGCATGAAGAACGCGCTGGCCGAAATGGTCATCGAAGGCATCCGCACGAACGTCGCGCTGCACCAGGAGATCTTCAATCACGCGGCCTTCCAGAAGGGCGGCACCGACATCCACTACCTGGAGCGCCGTCTGGGACTGCGTTAGGAGCCCGACCGGCTCCTGACCGCCCCCGGAGGACTGATTCGAGTGACCTCTTTCGTCGAGCTTTCATTCGAGTTGGGTCCGCTCGATCCGGAAGCGACCGAGGCGGCCTGCTTCACCTGCGGGGCGCTCTCCGTCACGTTCGTCGACTCGCGCGACGACCCGATTCTGGAGCCGTTGCCGGGGGAGTTCCGCCTGTGGCCAGCGACCCGGCTGCAGGCGCTCTTCGCCGGCGCGGACGCGGAGAGCCTGATCCGCGAGTTGAGTCAGGCCCTAGGGGTTTCCCCGAGTCTCATCACAGCTCGAGTCGTTGAGGATCGTGCCTGGGAGCGCGAGTGGCTGAAGGACTTTCACGCCATGCGCTTCGGCGAGCGCCTGTGGATCTGCCCGCATCACGAGCAGGTGGAGGATCCCAACGCGGTGGTCGTGAAGATGGACCCGGGGTTGGCGTTCGGGACCGGCACCCACCCAACAACCGCGCTCTGCCTGGAATGGTTGGACCGCGGGCCGTTGACTGGAGCACGCCTCATCGACTATGGCTGTGGGTCGGGGGTATTGGCCGTCGCCGGGGTCAGGCTGGGTGCGCTGGAGGCCCATTGTTTCGACATCGATCCCCAGGCACTCATTGCCACCCACGACAACGCGCAGGCCAATGGGGTGGGCGAGCGCGTCCATCTGCACAACTCGGCGCAATCGTTACCGGGAGCAGTGGACGTGCTGTTGTCGAATATCCTGTCGGGGCCGCTTTGCGAGCTGGCGCCGAGGTTCGCGGCCCTGGTGCGGCCGGACGGGGACTTGGTCCTGGCAGGGCTCTTGGAACAGGAGGTTTCTGACGTGACACGCGCTTACGACGCATGGTTTGATATACGTCCTTTCGGACAGCGCGAGGGTTGGGTCGGCCTTTGCGGACGGCGGCGTCACTGAAGAGCAGCGGCTGACTTGTGAAAATGTTTACGGTCTGCCCAAAGTGCGCCCTGACGCTCGTCGTGACTGCCGCGGATCTGCGCGTGGCGCAGGGTTATGTTCGCTGCGGCCGCTGCTCGAACGTTTTCAACGCACTGGCGCGACTTTCCGAGGACCGGAACGCCGCCGCGGCGGCGGGCGCGCAATCCGCACCGGCCCCCGGGACGACCGGTATCCATCCGCGACCCACGCAGCCGGCGTCTCCGGCCGCATCACCAGAGCAGACGCCTACGCCGGCGGCGCCGAGTGCCCCACCTCCGCGCCCGCCACAGCCAACCGCATCCTACACCTACACACGACCGGAAACGCCGGCACCCCAACAGCCGTCAGCGCCAGCGGCGCGAGCTACACCGGCGAGCACGCCGGCTTCGCCGCCACCGGCGCCTCGCTCCCCGGCCCCATCGGGCGGCCTGGCGGGAGGCGAGCTCGACGACGAGGCCATTCCGGAGGACGCGCTCGAATTCAATCCGGCGGCTGCCGACGTCAACAAGGTATTCGTCGAGCCGCCGCCGAATCCGGAGTGGACGGCGGCCACCGGCACCTTCAAGGCGCTCGTCTTCAAGAACGAGGAGTCCGAGGACAGCCCCGAGATCGAGCTCGATGCGGATTTCCTGTCCGCCACCGCCGAAATGCGCAAGCTCAA
>DAITMW010000166.1:1915-7681 GCA_036834945.1 Steroidobacteraceae bacterium | reverse complement strand
CCCCAGCTGCGATCACCGGCTCCCCCGCCGGAGTCGGACGGCGCGACGGCGGACACCCAGGCCGAGTCGCGTGCGACGGGTCGCAAGTCGGTCAGGGCCTTCGGACTGGACTCCGCGGAGCCGCCGCCGTCCGAACTGCGGCTGGCAACCCTGGCGCGCTCGCGGATCGCGCCGTCGTCCCTCGAGTTGGAACCGCCATCGCCCATCTCGCGCTTGACGCAGATCCTGTCGGATTCTTCACCAACATTGTGGATGTCCGGGATTGCCCTGCTCGCATTCCTCCTCGTGGCACAGATCGTCAACCACTATCGCAACGACCTCGCCGCCACGCCGCAATTCAACAAGCCCATTACGGCGTTGTACTCGGCGCTCGGCGTGAAACTCACACCGCATTGGGACCTGCGCGCGTACGATGTGCGCCAACTCGGGGCATCGGTCGATGCGGAGAGCGCCGGCCAGATCATGGTGCGCGCCAGTGTGAAGAATGGCGGCCGTCAAGCGCAGCCCATGCCACTGCTGCGCGTCACTCTGCAGGATCGCTTCGGTAACCGAATCGCCGCGCGCGACGTCGCTCCCGGAAGCTATCTGCCCCGCGCGATTCCCGCCGCCTCGTTCCTCTCGGCCGGCCAGCGCATCGACGCCGAAATGGCCTTCGTCGATCCGGGGGCAAACGCTGTCGGCTTCGAGATCGATGCCTGCCTGCCGGCGCCCGCCGGCGGGATCGCCTGCGCGAACGACCCCGTTTCGCGCTAGAACACCGGACGATTCATGCAAATAGGACCCTGGGTCTTACCTTCCCGAGTCGTTCTGGCGCCGATGGCCGGTGTTACCGACCGTCCCTTCCGCATTCTGTGCCGCAAACTCGGCGCCGGACTGGCCGCGTCCGAGATGCTGACATCCGACACTCGGCTGTGGAACACGCCGAAATCACGCCTGCGTATGAGCCACGAAGGCGAGCCCGAGCCCCGCGTGGTACAACTCGCGGGCGCCGATCCTCAGGCGCTCGCGGAAGCCGCGCGCCTGAATGTAGACCAGGGCGCACAGATCATCGATCTGAACATGGGTTGTCCAGCGAAGAAGGTTTGCGGCAAGCTCTGTGGCTCGGCCCTCCTCAAAGACGAGTCGCTGGTGTCACGCATCCTGGAGACCGTTGTTAAGGCTGTCAGCGTGCCCGTAACGCTCAAGATCCGCACCGGTTGGGATCCTCAGCACCGCAATGGTGTGAGCATTGCGCGGATCGCCGAGAGCAGCGGAATTCAAGCACTTGCCGTACACGGGCGCACACGCGCGGATTTTTATGACGGCACGGCCGAGTACGAGACCATCCGCGATATCAAATCCGCTATCCGGATTCCAGTGTTCGCCAACGGAGATATCAACGCGCCGCAAAAGGCGCGCGAAGTACTTGATTTCACCGGCGCTGACGGAGTAATGATCGGCCGCGCAAGCCACGGAGCGCCATGGATCTTCCGCGCTGTCAACGCGTTTTTGAGCGGGGGAAATGTACACTCCGCACTCTCGCGAACGGAGGTGCGTGATATTATCCTCGCGCATCTCGACTCCCTGTACGCCTTCTACGGTGAAGAAACCGGAGTCCGGGTCGCGCGCAAACATCTCGGCTGGTATTGCGAACAGTGCTTTCGGGATTCGGCGTATACGGCCCGCCGCGATCTCATGGGAGCTGCAAGCACGGCTGCGCAGTTCGCGCTGGCGGGCAAACATTTCGATGAATGGGCGGGTGAGGCCGCGTGGGCGGCCTGACGAGACGATTTTTTTTGGGGGCTTCCACATGACAGCAAAAAAGAAGAGTCGAGCTCGGGAGGGCGTTGCCGCCGCCAGACTCAACGGCCGCGAGCTGCCATTGCGCGGGCACGCCGAGCGCGCACTGAGTGACTACTTCACGAGCTTGAACGGTCATCGTCCTGCGCACTTGTATGACCTGGTGCTGCGAGAGGTTGAAGAGCCGCTGTTTCGCGTGGTACTCGACTACGCGGAAGGCAACCAGAGCCGCGCCGCCGGGATACTCGGCATCAATCGCGGCACGTTGCGCAAGAAGTTGAAGCAATTCGGTCTCGGGGGCTGACTCGAAGAGCCCTCCCCACATGTTGTTGCCTGTACGCCGCGCGCTGCTGTCCGTTTCCGACAAGACCGGTCTTGTCGAGCTCGCGCGCTGGCTCGCCGCGCACAACGTGGAAATTCTCTCGACCGGTGGCACCGCGAGCCTGTTGACGGGCAAGGGGCTGACGGTGCGGGAGGTCTCGAGCTATACGGGATTCCCCGAGATCATGGACGGGCGTGTGAAGACGCTTCACCCCAAGATTCACGGCGGCCTCCTGGGTCGCCGCGGGGTGGACGACGCGGTCATGACACTCCATCAGATCGAACCGATCGACCTCCTAGTGGTCAACCTCTATCCCTTTGCGGAAACAGTCGCAAAGCCGAACTGCGGCTATGCCGAAGCCATCGAGCACATCGATATCGGTGGCCCGGCAATGTTGCGCGCGGCGGCGAAAAATCATGACTCTGTGTCGGTCGTGGTGGATCCGGCGGATTACGCGACTCTGTTGAAAGAGTTGGAGGCGAACGGCGACTGCACCACGCTGGAGCTGCGCTCCCGCCTCGCCGCCAAGGCATTCGCTCATACCGCGCGTTATGACACGATGGTCGCGAGCTACCTGGCGGAGCGCCACCCGGTCGACACGGAACGGTTCCCGGCGACGCTGCCTCTCGTTTTCGACAAGGTCCAGGATCTACGGTACGGCGAGAATCCGCATCAGAGTGCGGCCTTCTATCGAACTCCGGTGCCGTGCGGCGCGAGCATATCCACGGCGACGATCCTGCAAGGCAAGGATCTGTCGTTCAACAACATCGGGGATGCGGACGCCGCTATCGAGTGCGTGCGGCAATTCGCTGAGCCGGCCTGCGTTATTGTCAAACACGCGAACCCATGCGGCGTTGCCGTGGCGGCCTCGCCGTTGGAAGCCTACGACCGAGCTTATCGCACGGATCCAACATCGGCGTTCGGCGGCATCATCGCGTTCAACCGCGAGCTCGATGCGATCACGGCCGCTGCGATCATCGATCGTCAGTTCGTTGAGGTACTCGCGGCGCCTGCGGTATCCGCTGACGCGGTAAAGGCGCTCGCCGCGCGGCCGAATGTCCGAGTGTTGGTCCTTGGCGATCTGAGCCGCGCACCGGCGGGCGAGCTCGAATATCGCAGCGTTACAGGCGGCCTGCTCACACAGACTCGCGATACTGGAAGCGTTGAGGCCGGTGACCTGAAGGTGGTGACACGGCGCAAGCCGACGCAGGCCGAGCTGGCCGACCTGCTGTTCGCCTGGCGCGTATGCAAGTTCGTAAAGTCCAACGCGATCGTTTTCGCGCGCGATCGCAGCACTATCGGGATCGGCGCCGGCCAGATGAGCCGCGTCTACTCCACGCGAGTTGCCGCGATGAAGGCTGCGGATGAGCGCCTCGAGGTCGAAGGGTCCGTGATGGCATCCGATGCCTTCTTCCCGTTCCGTGACGGCCTCGACGTGGCCGTGGAATATGGAATCCGCGCCGTCATTCAGCCAGGCGGCTCCCGCAACGATGCGGAAGTCATTGCGGCCGCGGACGAGCAAGGCATCGCAATGGTCTTCACCGGCATGCGCCATTTCCGGCATTGATGAAAGTCCTCGTTATCGGTTCGGGCGGCCGTGAGCACGCGCTCGCATGGAAGTGCGCGACATCTCCGCGAGTCTCAGAAGTCATAGTCGCTCCCGGCAATGCGGGAACGGCGATCGAGCCGAACGTTCGCAATGCGAATGTGGCCGCGGAAGACATTCCCGCGCTCATTGCATTGGCGACCACCGAAAAGGTGGACCTGACGATCGTCGGCCCCGAAGCGCCGCTCGTCGCCGGGGTGGTGGACGAGTTCACCGCCCGTGGCTTGAAGTGTTTCGGACCGAACAAGGCCCCCTCGCAGTTGGAAGGCTCCAAGGCCTTCACCAAGGATTTCCTACGCCGCCACGGTATTCCCACGGCGCGTTCCGCGACCTTCACCCGCGAAAACTTCGATCCCGACTACATTCGCCACCAGGCGGCGGTCACCAAAGCACCGATCGTCGTGAAAGCGAGCGGCCTCGCGGCCGGTAAGGGCGTGGTCATCGTCGAAAGCGCTTCCGAGGCCATCGAAGTCGTCGAATCGATGTTCACAGGCCGATTCGGCAACGCGGGCCGCGAGGTCGTCATCGAGGAGTTCCTGACCGGCGAAGAGGCGAGCTTCATCGTCATGGCCGATGGCACTCACATCATCCCCTTCGCAACATCCCAGGATCACAAGCGTCGGGATGACGGTGACCGCGGGCCTAACACCGGCGGGATGGGAGCTTATTCGCCTGCTCCGGTAGTCACGACGCAAGTCGATGCCCGGATCATGCGCGAAGTCATCGAGCCCACCGTGCGTGGCCTTGCCTCTGATGGGATGCCCTATACCGGATTTCTCTACGCGGGAATCATGGTTGCGCCCGATGGCACACCCAACGTGATCGAATTCAACTGCCGGTTCGGCGACCCGGAAGCGCAGCCGGTCATCATGCGCTTGAAGTCCGATCTGACGGTGTTGTGTGAAGCCGCGGTTGACGGCCGCCTGCACGAGGTCCGTGCGGAGTGGGATCCGCGCGCGGCGCTCGGCGTGGTGCTCGCAGCGGGCGGCTATCCGGATACGGTGCGCAAGGGTGACGTCATCGAGGGGTTGGAACGGGCAGCGCAGCTTCCGGGGAAAGTCTTCCACGCCGGAACGCGCCTCGAAGACGGGAAAGTGCTGACGAACGGTGGCCGCGTTTTGTGCGCGGTTGGACTGGGCGCGACCGTCGCCGCCGCGCAGCGTGAGGCCTACGCGCTGACCGAGGCTATTCGCTGGAACGGCATGCAATATCGCAAGGACATCGGCTATCGCGCCGTCGCGCGCGAGAAGGCGCCGTGACACCTTGGGACTTTCCGGCACCCCACATCATAACGTTGGAGGTGCTGGCTGCCGATATCGACGCGTACGATCACGTCAACAACTCCGTTTATCTCGCATGGTTGGATCGCGTCGCGTGGTCCCATTCCGCGGCGTTGGGCATAAGTCTCGACGAATGCGTAAAGACATTGCGGCGAGGCATGGCCGCGCATCGAACTGAAATCGATTACTTGCGTGCCGCCGTGTCAGGTGATCAGGTGTTGGTTGGCACCTGGATTACCGAGACCGATCAAAAGCTGCGGGTGCAACGCCGTTTCCAGGTGCGTCGAGCGGCAGACGGCGAAACGCTCGCACGAGCGCGTACCGACTACGTCTGCATCAACCTCGACTCAGGTCGCGCGGCACGCATGCCAGACGTGTTTCAACGCTCTTACGTGACGACCATTTAACTCCTCAGTAGTGCAGACGTTCCCGCGTGCCGCACGCTATTTGTGCACGAGTTGATTGTTGCACTCCGACAGGTGTAAACGGTACACGACCGGCGGGACAAAAGCGGCGGGAACAAGACCCGAAGACCGCGGATTTCAGCAACCTACGCGCGTTTCATATTCCTTCGTGGCAGACGTCACGAGAGGTGGCACGCTGGTTGCAAGGATCACAATAAAGGTGATTGACGAGGGGAGCGGGCAAACCATGATGAGTGTACCGGGTGATCGAATGTCGTCCTGGCTGGAAACTCAATACTGCGCCTCGGTGGCCGCCACCCTGTTGGCACGGAATGAATATTTCGAGCTGCTGGAAGACGCGATGGTGCCGCCGGA
>DAITMW010000166.1:0-1815 GCA_036834945.1 Steroidobacteraceae bacterium | reverse complement strand
CCGGTATTCAAGGCGAGCTTCGCCCGGATGGAGGTATAACCAACACCGACGGTGAAGTTGGGTTTCCAGCGATACTGCACATCCTCGTGGATGTCGGCCAGCCAGCCGTCGAAATTGTTGAGCGATGCGTGAAAGTACTGCCCGCGCCACGTCACCGCCCAGCGCCGGGAAATCCGGAACGCGAAATCGAGGGGGATGGTAGGGAATGCGCCGGCGCCCGAGACATCCTGCCGCTGCTGGGTCGCGGTGACCGCCCCCTGGGCTTCGGCCTGCAGCAGATAGACCCCGAGTCCCGGACCGAGCTCGAAGCGATCGTTGTGAAAGATCTCGTAGGTCCAGGTCACCCCGAAAATGCGCCAGTCGATCTGACTTTGTAGCAGCGAGCTCGCCGGAAACGTCTGGTTGCCGAAACTGACGTCCTGGGTGATCTGGTGCGTCGCCGTGCGATTCACCTCTAGCCAGTCGACGCGCACCTTGTTGCGCTGACCGAACCGGAACATCATTTCGATCCGCCCCTGGTTGAGGCGGCTTTCCTGGCCGAGATCCCGCTCAGCGCTCAGCGTCGTCCCAACGACGCCAGGGGGCGCATTGTGGGGATTGACCTGCAGGATCGTTTTGACGTGGGCGGGGTAGTAGGACCCTTGCACGTAGAACCGATCGTTGATCGGACTGGGGGTCTTGTGCCGGGTGCTCGGGGCCAACGGGGCACCCGAGTTGGGGTCATGGTCGGAGGCCAGTGTCGGCGCGGCCGCTGACATCAACAACACCGCCGCAACGGGCGCGAGCCAGATTCGCATGACGAGTAGACGACTCCTGGTAAGGAAGCGGGCCCTGGACGGCTTGCGCCCACACACAATCGCCGAATCTTACTGATTCGCGGTGGGAATGTACCAGCGTCGCAAGGGCGCGACTGAGAACCAGGTCGTCATCGGCCGGGGAAACGGGGGCCTGCCTCCCGGCAGGCCCCCAACGATTACCGCTTCATGGCCTCGAAGAACTCACCATTCGACTTGGTGTCCTTCATCTTGTCGAGCAGGAACTCGATGGCCGCGAGCTCATCCATGGGATGCAGGAGCTTGCGCAGAATCCACATCTTCGCGAGCTCACCCTGATCGGTGATGAGCTCCTCCTTACGCGTACCGGAGCGGTTGATGTTGACCGCCGGGAAGACGCGCTTCTCGGAGATACGCCGGTCGAGGTGGATTTCGCTGTTACCCGTACCCTTGAATTCCTCGTAGATGACATCGTCCATCTTCGAGCCGGTGTCGATCAGGGCGGTAGCGAGGATGGTCAGACTGCCGCCCTCCTCGATGTTGCGCGCGGCACCGAAGAAGCGCTTCGGGCGCTGCAACGCGTTGGCGTCGACACCACCGGTGAGCACTTTGCCTGACGAGGGCACTACGGTGTTGTAAGCACGCGCGAGACGGGTGATCGAGTCGAGCAGAATGACAACGTCCTTCTTGTGCTCGACGAGGCGCTTGGCCTTCTCGATGACCATCTCGGCCACCTGCACGTGACGGGCCGCTGGCTCGTCGAACGTACTGGAGACGACTTCGCCTTTCACCGTGCGCTGCATCTCGGTGACCTCTTCAGGTCGCTCGTCGATGAGCAACACGATGAGGTAAACCTCCGGATGGTTCGCGGTGATGGCCGTCGCGATGTTCTGCAGCAGCATCGTCTTACCGGCTTTCGGCGGCGAGACGATCAGGCCGCGCTGGCCCTTGCCGATGGGCGCGACGAGGTCGATGGTGCGTGCGGTCAGGTCCTCGGTGGAGCCGTTGCCGCGCTCGAGCTTCAGACGCTTCGTCGGATGGA
>DAITMW010000165.1:0-16104 GCA_036834945.1 Steroidobacteraceae bacterium | reverse complement strand
GTCATCCGGCCAAAACCGCTCGAATCCCCGGTCACCACGATGATTTTCCTGCTCATGTTTGCCCCTCAGATGATTCCGCCGTTCGCACGCAACACCTGCCCGTTGATCCACGAGCCGTCGGGCCCGGCGAGGAACGCGACGGCGGCGGCGATATCCTGCGGCGTGCCCAGTCGCTCGAGCGGGGCGAGTTTGATGAAGTTGTCGATGACCTCTTTCGGCTTGCCCTCCAGGAACAGCGCCGTGGCCGTAGGACCGGGCGCTATGGCATTGACGGTGATGCTCCGACCCCGCAGCTCCTTGGAGAGAATGTGTGTCATCGCCTCGACCCCGGCCTTGGTCGCCGCATACACCGCGTAGGTCGGCTGACGCAGCCCCACCATGCTGGAGGAAAAATTGATGATGCGGCCACCTTCGCGCATCCGGCGCGCTGCTTCGCGCAACGTGTTGAACGTCCCCTTCAGATTGACGGCGACATGGCTATCAAACAGTGCATCGTCACAGTTGGCGAGCGTCGCCAGGTGCATGATGCCCGCGTTGTTGACCAGGACGTCCAGGCCATCGAATGCCTTCTGGGTGGCATCGAAAAGAGCTGTGACGGAGGCGGGATTACTGACATCCGCCTTCACGGCAATCGCTCTCCCACCCTTGCCGGAGATCCTGTCGACCAGGGAGTTGGCCTCATTGACGTTGCCGGCGTAGTTGACGACTACCGCGAAACCGTCAGCGGCCAGACGCTCCGCAACCGCTGCCCCGATACCGCGGGATGCGCCGGTGACGATCGCGACGCGCTGTTTTCCGACATTCATGGTTTGTTCTCCGCTCGCTCGTTCCCAACAGTCTAAGTTGCCGCGCTCCAGTTCTTCTTGTATGGTCTTATCGGGTCTTGAAAAAAATGACAGAAGGGGGAAGACCGATGATCTTTCGCAGCCCGCACGGCGAAATCAGTCCTCCGGAGCGCTCCCTGACCGACTTCGTCCTGAATGAGAGTCGCATACCGTCACACCAGAAGGCGCTCATCGACCTCATCACTGGGCGCGTCATCACGTATGGCGAGCTCCGAGAGCAGGTGCGACGCACGGCTGCCGGTCTAGCCGCACTCGGGATGCGCAAGGGAGATGTGGTCGCACTGTACGCGCCGAACTCGCCGGAGTTTGCGATCGCATTTCACGGCGCCTCGCGGGCCGGTGCGACTTTAACTCCGGCGAATCCGACAAACACGCCGCACGAGCTCGCGCATCAGCTCACGGACGCCGGCGCGAAGATTCTGATTACTACGGCATCGCTCGCGGACAAGGCACGTGCGGCCATCGCTGAGTCAGGTCGAGCGATCGATCTGATCACGACCGACGAAACCCCCGGACTCCCGTCACTCGCATCTATCGGGCGCGACGCGGACCCGCCTTCCATCAACATCGAGCCGGCGACTGATGTCGCGGTGTTGCCCTACTCCTCGGGAACCACGGGACTGCCGAAGGGTGTGATGCTCACCCACCGTAATCTCGTTGTGAATCTGCTCCAGACCGAGGCAGCGGAGCAGACCGGACCGCACGCGCTGGTTGCCGTGCTGCCGTTTTTCCACATCTACGGCTTGATGGTCATCCTGAACTTCGGACTGAGGGCCGGAACGACGGTCGTCACCTTGCCCCGCTTCGAGATCGAGCCGTTCCTGAAAGCCTTGCAGGACTGGCGCATTGAGCTGGCGCACGTCGTGCCGCCCATTGCGATCGCTCTCGCCAAGCACCCAGCGGTGGAACACTACGACCTCCGCCAATTGAAGACTCTGTTTTGTGCGGCCGCGCCCCTGGGCCCAGGCATCGCAGATGCGGTTCAACAGCGTCTGAACGTGGCCGTCAAACAAGGGTACGGCATGACCGAGACGAGCCCCGTCACACATTACGCGGACTCCCTGACGCCGGTGCGCAGTGGTACGGTGGGACGGTTGGTTCCCTCGACCGAGTGCCGCATCGTCGCTGTGGATTCAGGCCGCGATGCCGCCGTCGATCAACCCGGCGAGGTGTGGATTCGCGGGCCGCAGGTCATGAAGGGTTATCTCAACAATCCCGAAGCCACCGCACGCACGGTTGATGGTGAAGGCTGGCTGCGAACCGGCGACATCGGCACCGTGGACAGTGAGGGCTATCTGACCATCATCGATCGCCTCAAGGAGCTCATCAAAGTCAAGGGCTTTCAGGTCGCACCGGCGGAGCTCGAGGCGCTCCTGTTGAAACATCCGCGGATAGCCGACGCCGCGGTCATTCCGGTGGCGGACGAGGAATGTGGCGAGGTGCCGAAGGCCCTGGTGGTTCGGCGAGGAGAGCTCACCCCGGAGGAGGTCATCGCCTACGTTCATGAGCAGGTCGCGCATTACAAGCGACTCCGGCATGTGGCGTTCGTCGATGCGATTCCCAAGTCGGCCTCAGGCAAGATCCTGAGGCGGGTGTTGGTGGCCCGGGAGCGCGGCGACGCCGGCTGAGGGTGTTCGTGGCCCGGGAGCGCGGCGGCGCCGGCTGAGGATGTTCGTGGCCGGCGAGCGTCAGGGCAACGCCAGCTTGCTATGAGTGCGCGCGGCCTCGTCCGCCGAGGCACCGTCCTCGACTTTCTGCCACTCACACACCAACCGCGCGAATTCGCTCGGCGGTAGCGGCGGGCTGAAGTGATAGCCCTGGTATTGATCGCACCCGAGGGTTCGCAGGAAACGCAGCTGCTCAGGTGTCTCGACGCCCTCCGCGACCACTTTCAGCCTCAGACTATGGGCTAGCGAGATGATCGCCCGCACGATGGCGGCATCATCGGTGGAGCTGATCAGATCCTTGAGGAAGCCTCGATCGATCTTGAGCTTGTCGATCGGAAAGCGGCGCAGGTAATTCATGCTCGAGTAACCGGTGCCGAAGTCATCGACCGAGACCAGCACACCCATGCGGCTGAGTTGCTCGAGAATTGCGGCGGTACCCTCCGGGTCCGTCATCACAACACTCTCGGTGAGCTCAATCTCCAGAAATTGCGGATCCAACCGCGCTGCCTGAAGCGCGTTGCGAACCACGTCGAGCAGATCCCCGTGACGGAACTGCGAGGCCGCGACATTGACAGCGACGCGAAGCGGAGGCACGCCCTCCCGTTGCCAGACTGCGCACTGCCTGCACGCTTCCCGCACCACCCACGCGCCGATGTCGTGGATCAGACCGCACTCTTCGGCCAATGGAATGAATTGCGCCGGAGGGATGAGTCCCCGCTGGGGATGACGCCAGCGGATCAGCGCCTCGGCGCTGCGAACGTCGCCGCTCGCTGTATCGACCTTGGGCTGGTAGTGAAGCTCGAGCTGCTGCAGCTTCAGCGCCTGGTGCAACTCGCTCTCGAGGTTGGCGCGCTCCAGCGTTACGGCGTCCATTCCCGGCGCGAAACGCTGGTAGTTGTTGCGACCCCGTTGCTTCGCGCAGTACATGGCGGCATCAGCATGCGCGAGCAGACGCTCCGCCGAGCGTCCGTCCGTCGGATAGGAAGCAATGCCTATGCTCGAAGAGACGTGCAATTCAACCTTGTCCACCAGAACAGGCTGGCGCAGGGCTTCGTTGACGCGATTGGCGATGTCCGCCGCATCCGCGGGTGGCATTGAAGGGCCGATCACCAGGACAAACTCGTCGCCACCGAAACGTGCGACGGTATCAATACTGCGCACGACGTTGTGCAGCCGACACGCGACTTCCTTCAGGACCACATCGCCGGCGTGGTGCCCCAGGGAATCGTTGATCGTCTTGAATCGATCCAGATCGAGCATCATGACCGCGAACGACTGCGAGTCGCGGTCGGCATGCGCCATCGCCTGCTCCAGGCGATCGTCGAGCAACACGCGATTGGGCAGGTCGGTCAGGGCATCGTGAGTCGCCAGGTGCCGTAGTTGCCTGTTGGCCGCCTCCAGCTTTTCGGTGCGTGCCACGATGGCCTGCTCGAGAGACTCGACATGCACGCGCAGCGCACGCTCGTGCTGCCACTTGCGCGACAGGGCGCCGGCGCATTGTTGCACCTCTATGGGCTCGAACGGCTTCTTCAGGATCAACAGTTTGTCCGAATACCCCAGGCGCTCGATCACATCGCTCCATTCGTAGTCGGAGTGAGCCGAGCAGATCACGATCTGAATGTCCGGATCGTGCCGCCAAAGGTGCTCGATGGTCTCCAGCCCATCCCATCCGGGCGGCATGCGCATGTCGACGAATGCGATCGCGTAGGGCTGTCCCGCAGCGACCGCACGCGCGACCAACTGCGCAGCCTCCTGGCCCTGCGAAGCGAAATCGAGCACGTAAGGCTGCGGTTGTGGACGCTTTTCCGGAGCATCACCGAACAGCAAGCTCTCAACCCGCGACAGGTCTGTCTCGGAACCCGAGTCCTGCGCGAGCACCTTGCGGAAGTCCTCGTGTATCGCGGCGTTATCATCCACCACGAGGATTCGAAACTCGTCAGAACTCACAGGAGCGCTCATGCCAGTTTCCTCTCGATCACTCCCATGCCGCTCGCCAGCGGCAGGCACAGCGTAAAGCGTGCGCCCTGTCCGAGACCGTCGCTATGAACGCTGATGTCGCCACCCAGCTCCTTCGCCAGGTTCGCGCTCGCGTGCAGTCCAAAGCCGTGTCCGTCCTTCTTGGTCGTGAATCCAAATGCAAACAAACGTGTCAGTACGTCCGGCGCGATGCCCACACCGGTGTCTTCGACTTCGATCGCCAGCGACTTCGCCACCGGGCGCAGTCGCACCGTCAACACGCGCTGCCCCTTCTCGAGGTCTCGAAGTGCATGCCGCGCGTTGCCCAAGAGGTTGCCGAGTATTTGAATCAGCTTGTGACGGTCGAGCGTGAGCCGGGGCGCAATCTGGTAATCCCGGCGCACGGTGACGTCGAACGTGCCCGTGAAATTGAGAGCGATCGCGTGGTCAACGAGCTCAGTGACATCCACCTCCTCGGTGACACCACCACGACGCGCGTAGGTCTGCTGCGCGGCTACGATTTTGCCGATATGCTCGATGTGAGCCGCGATCGTCTGCATCTCGGTGTGCAGAGAGCGGCTCTCCGCACCCAGGTGCTCACCAAGTTGCGCGAGGTACGTCGGGATCTCGCGCCCCCGAGGATCGCTTTCGAGAAAGGCAGCAAGCCTGGAGTAATTCTCGGTCAACAGTTTCGCGACGCGCGCGACATTGCCCACCCGGGAGTCGCGCAGACCGGACAGTACCATGGTGGTGGACACGCCCAGACTGTTCAGAAGGTTGCCTACACTGTGCAGAACACCGGTTGCAACCTCTGCCATGCCTGCGTGACGGGATACCTCGCGTAGCTGCATTTGCAGATCCAGACGACGCTGCTCCTGGCACACCTGCTGGGTCACATCCCATGCGACACCCAGCAGTCGATCGAGCTGCCCCTGCGGATCAAGGAACAGGCGTGCGTGCACTTGCAAGTGCACGGTCTTGCCTGCTGGTGTAGTCAGGCGTGCGCGTATTGCGCATACATTGCGCTTTTCCGCCAGTGCCGCACGAATGGACTCCACCGCTGCCGTGGCATCGTCCGGGTGAACCATGGCAAGGAGAGCATCCGCATCCTTGTGCAGATCAATATTCTCTGCGCGCAGGACCTCGATGTCATTCTCCGTCCAAAGAGCCGTGCGCGTTGCCACCTGATACTCCCAACACGCGATTCCGGCAGCCTCGGTGGCAAGAGTCAGTAGGTTCTTGCCGTGTTGGAGATCGGCGTTGAGCTCGGCAAGCCGCATGGCGTCGCGACGCGTGCGCGAGTCGAGATGTGCGTCGTAGACAGCCGTGATCAAGGTGATGGCGAGCACCCCGAGCGCGATCAGACCGATGGTGACTGCCAGCCAGCCATTGTCGAACGCCGCGCCGCCCAGGCAATACGCGCCCGGTGCCAGCATTGAAGCAGCCATGGCTGTGTAGTGCATGCCGGTGATCGCGAATCCCATGGCGACCGCGGCTCCCACCCTGGCGAGCAACATCAAGGCGGATTGGCCATTGCGTAACCGGAAGGCAAGCCACAGTGCCGCGAACGACGCAGTGACCGCGATCGCGATGGAAGCCAGGACGAGCGACGGCCGGTAGCTGATCTCCGGCATGATCTGGATAGCATCCATGCCGGTGTAGTGCATGGCGCAGATTCCCGCGCCCATGATGACCGCTCCGACGGTCAGGCGGCGCAGGCTCAGATCGCTTCTGCTGGCAATGGCGAGCGCAAATCCGGACGTCATAACAGCAATGATCAGGGACGCCAACGTGGTCAGCACGTTGTAGCGAAGCGGGATCGGCACGGAGTAGGCCAACATGCCGATGAAGTGCATCGACCAGATGCCCATCCCCATCGCCGCCGCCCCGCCGAACAGCCACAAGCGGCCGCCGTTCCGGCCCCCATTTCCGCCGGCCGCGGCCACGCGGCCCGCCAGCGTCAGCGCGGTAAAGGAAACGACGATTGCGACGACGACCGAAAGCGCAACCAGCCAGAGGTTATAAGTCGCTTGCATGGGGCCGGCGAGAATAGCGGTAGCACGCCCGGTGCTGTGGGGCAGCATTCTCAGTTCGCCGCGCCCCCGGTGTGACTCAGTCGACACTCGCCCGGCGTTGGCAGGTCCGGTCGACGCTTTGTTAAACCAGGCCGGCGGCGATGGCGCGCAGAACGGCCTTGGTACGGTCGGCCACACCGAGCTTCGAGAAAATACTCGAGACGTGATTCTTCACCGTGCCCTCGCGAAGCACGAGCGCCTCCGCAATCTCGCGGTTGCCGATACCACTGGCCATCAAGCGCAGAATTTCCAGCTCGCGCTCGGTCAGCGCGTCCAGCAGCTCGGGCATGTCTCTGGATTTGCGGATCCCGGCGCGGGCCAGGTCGGAAACGAGCGGCGCATAGAGATAAGTGCCGCCCGCGACAACCGCGCGAATGGCCTCGAGCAACGTCTCAGGAGACGCGCCTTTCAGCAGATAACCACGCGCACCGGCTTTGACTCCCTGTATCAGAGCACTATCGTCGTCGAAGGTCGTCAACAGGAGCGTCGGCGGCAGGATGTCCTGGGCAGCGAGCTCTTCCACCACCTGTACCCCATTGAGCCTCGGCATGCGCACGTCCAGCAACAGGACATCCGGCTTGCTCGACGCCACCGCCCTGAGCGCCTCCTCTCCGTCGGCGGCTTCGGCAACGACCTCGATCCCTCCCAACAATCCCAACAGGGCCTTGAGACCGCTGCGCACCAGCGCCTGATCGTCGACCAGGCACACCCGGATCACAGCACGCCTCCCGGCAGCGGCAAGGTCCCCTGGACCGTAAACCCCCGCCCGGCCGCACTGCTCACCGACAAGGTGCCACCGAGCATCTCGAATCTCTCGCGCATTCCAACCAAGCCGTGTCCAACGGTGAAGTCTCCTCCATGCCCATCATCGTGCGCCGTGATGAGGACCGCTTCGGGTCCGCTGCTGAGGTCGATGACCAACTCACTGCCCCGGGAATGGCGCAACGCGTTGGTGATGACTTCCTGGACACAGCGGACCAGGGTTTCGGCTCGCGCCGGGTCCGACACCACCAGGTCCGGCGGGATGCGCAATTGCACACGGAGCCCTTCGACACCCGCCGCGAGCTTCTCCAGGGCCGCTCTGAGGTCCGCTGGCTGGATGCGGAAGCGACTTACCACCGATCGGACCTGGTCGAGCAGCTCACCGGCCGCATTGCGGGCACACGTCACGTGCTCGGCTGCCGGTCCGCTGGTCAGTTTTCCGGCGACATCGAGATGGATCGTCAGGGTTGTGAGCGTGTGACCCATGACGTCGTGAAGATCACGGGCAATCCGCAGGCGTTCGGCCAGGCGTGCGCTTTCATCGAGGCTGCGCGCCAGTTGCCCCGCGCACAACGCAAACAACTGGAATCCCACACAACTGACCAACACGAGAGCCCAGACGGTGGGTGTCTCGACCTTGCACGGCACGAGTGCGAGAGCGATCGCCTGGGCGAGCGTGACTACGAGCGCCGGCCGGAAATCCAGGAGCAGCGCGCACTGCCAGGCGACGATTACCAACAGGCACGAGACGATGAAACTGGGGTACAGCCAGACGAGCGCCAGGCCGCTGAGCGTCTGGGCCATGATCAACCAGGCTGCACGCCGCGTCATCCGGGTTGCGCCATCGCCCGGCATCCCTGCATACGCAACAATGAAAACAACATACGCCAGGCCCCATTTCAAAGACCAATACGGCGTATTCGCCAACGCGCCCGGCTCGACCCACGCGGCGTAGGTTGCCCGCAGACCGGCGGCAGCCAGCATTGCGCCGCCTGCGTAGCGCAGCAGTTTGTTGCGACGTGCCAACTGATTCATGGCCTTCAGTGTAGTCGACCCTGGCGGGGGCTGTCGCATGACCGGGGTCATGGGTCACACCAATGACCCCGGTTACTTACGCGGCACTGACGGCCGCACCACACTGGCGCCGTCAAACACATGACCTTTTGGGAGGCAGACGCGATGAACGCTTTGATCATGCTGGCAGTGGGCACGATGACCATGGACATGGGACAGGTGCAGGCGCCGCAAGCGCCACCTGTGCAACCGGTCTCGGCCGCCCAGGCCTCGTTCGAGACACTCGAGAAACTGTTCGGTAAATGGGAGGCGCCCCTGGGCCAGGGCAAGACGATCGTCGACACGTTCCAGCCGTTCGCTCTCGGCACAGCCATCCTCGCGGAGGAATGGGTCGGCGGGCAGCAGATCACCTCGACCGTGTTCTACCTGGTCGGCTCGCAGTTGCGCGCCGATCACTACTGTGACTATTTGAACCAACCCCACTATGTGGCGCGGCCGTCCCAAGACCCGTCGATCGTCGACCTGGAATTCCGCGACGCCACCAACCTGGAGACTCACCCCAGGCATTTTCACGCGACGACGTGGCACGTGGTGGACGCTACTCACATGACACAGGACTGGCAGGTCGAGGGCGGCCCCCAGGGCCATGCGGAGGTGCACCTCGACTTCGTGCGCACCAGCAACGACCCGATGTGATCAACCAGACAGACCGTAGCGCTGGCGATACTGGTTGGGAGTGAGTTTCGTATGGCGCTTGAATTGCCGCGCGAGCGCGCTCGCATCCTGATAACCGACCCGCTCGACGATCTGCTCCAGGGGCAGGCTGCTGGTTTCCAACAGCAGCTTGGCCCGGTCCATGCGCAGGCGCTGGATGAACGCCTGGATCCCCTCGCCGGTCTCCGATTTGAAGCGGCGGGTGAGATTGCGGCGGCTCGTGGGCACCTGCCGCAGCAGATCGTCGACGGTGAGCCGTGCATGGAGATTGCCCCTGATCCAGTTGACGGCCCGGTCGATCAGCGGGTCGTTGTGGACCGCCGGGGGCCGCATCTCGTAACGTAACTCGGAGGGTGGCCGGTTTTCCAACACCAGCAGCTTGGTGCACAGCCGGGCGAACTCCTTGCCGATGTAGCGCTCGATGACGGCCAGGGCCGCATCGAGCCCGCATACCGAGCAGCTCAGATTCAGCAGGCGCTCGTCCTCGACGAATGACCGGTCCGGATCGAGTTGGATATCCGGATAACGCTCGCGCACGAAGTCCGCATAGGGCCACCAGGTCGTCGCGCGCTTGTTCCTCAACAGGCCGCTTTCGGCCAACAGGAGGCTGCCGCTGCAGAAGGCCACCAACGTGTTTCCGGCCGCGTGCTGGCGCTTCAGCCACGCCGCCACCGTCGCGTGTTGTTGCAACAGTCCCGGGATCCGATCGGTCCGCGGTGTACCAAAGCCCGGCACGAAGATGACACTCCCCTGCGGCAGATCCTTCAGACCACCGTCGACGGGCAGCCGGTAATTCGTGGCGGACAGGAAAGGCCTGCCGTCGGGACTGAGGATCTCGGTCGTGATCTCACAAGGCTCCAGCTCCGGCAGCCCCATCTGCAAGCGCGTGCAGGCCTGTACGAGCTCCAAAGGTCCGAACACCGACGCCGTGAAAGTCTCATCGAGCGCGACGACCGCGCAGTGAACTTTTCGTCTCATGTTGGCCTACCCGGCATACTTTTAGGCGTACTCGCCGCTTAGTGAGGTGGGATCGCCGTGCTTATGATGACTGCCTGCTTTGCAAGTATAAGGCGAACAACATGGCGCGCGGAGTACTCGGAGTGCTGGGCGGCGGAATCGTCTGGATGGTGCTCTTCCTGGTCCTCGCGCAAATCCTCGCGCTGGCCTGGCCGGATTACAGGACCCACGCACACACCTGGACGTCCTCGGGCGTCTATGACTTCACGATCGTGATGTCCGGTTTCAATATCCTCTTCTGGATACTGTCTGAAATGGCTGCCGGATACCTGGCGGTCGTGCTGGCCCGGCGCCGGGAAGCCGCATGGGTCCTGGCGGCACTCCTCATGGCTTACATGTGCTTCATGCACCTCTACTTCGTATGGGACCACTTGCCCTGGTGGTACAACCTCCTGGTGGCGCTTCCGTCCGGGCCCGCGGTGCTGCTGGGCAGCAGATTCGCTAATCGCCCAATGTGTGACGTAGCTACGGCTTAGACCGTACCGGGATTGCAAAAGCGGTAAAACCCGGAATACTCCCCTTTGATTCAGGGGGGTACGCATGGAATCGGCGAAAATCGCGCTGCTCGGCGCCGTGGCTTCGATTGCTCTTTGCTCGTGTGGTGGTGGCGGTGGTGACGCCGGGTTCACGGGTACGAACTCCGGCCCGTCGGGCGGCAGCCCGTCCGGCAGTGGCGGAAACTCGAATGTCTGGACAGCAGGCGTCTTCAAGCCCTCCGCGAACTTCGTCGCCCAATGCGCGTCCCCGCGCACCGGCACCGACCCCGGCACAGGGAAATCCTATCCAGACGTCAAGGGCTCGACCCTCAGCGAGAACAACTGGCTGCGGTCCTGGACCAACGAGCTGTATCTCTGGTACGACGAGGTCACGGACGTCGATCCCTCCCTCTATTCGACCGCGGACTACTTCGACAAGCTCAAGACTTTCCAGAACGACGCCGCGGGGCAGCCGAAGGACAAGTTTCACTTCACCTACCCGACCTCGACCTGGGAGACGTTGTCGTCATCCGATGTGGAGGCGGGCTACGGTGCCCAATGGGCGCTGCTCTCCGCGACGCCACCGCGACAGCTCGTCGTGGCGTACACCACTCCAAACACGCCGGCCACCGCTGCAAATCTGGCGCGAGGCGCGCAGATCCTCACCATCGACGGAGTGGACCTCGTCAACGCCAACGACCAGGCGAGTGTCGACAAACTCAACGACGGGATCACCCCCGCAACGGTAGGGGAGTCGCACACGTTCACCGTGCGCGATCTCGGCTCGAGCACGACACGCACCATCACCCTGACATCCCAGAACATAACCGAGAACCCGGTCCCGCTGGTGACCACAATTCCAACCACGATGGGCACCGTGGGCTACCTGGTCTTCAACGATCAGCAGGCACCCGCCGAAGCCGGCCTGATCAGCGCCGTGAATCAACTCAAGTCCGCCCACATCACGGACCTGGTCCTCGACATCCGCTACAACGGGGGCGGATACCTGGACATCGCGAGCGAGCTGGCTTACATGATCGCAGGTCCCGGTCCAACGGCCGGCGCGACCTTCTATAACCAGCAGTTCAACGCCAAGAATCCCACCACCAACCCGGTAACCGGGCAGCCGCTCGCGCCGCTGGGCTTTCACACCCAGACCCAGGGATTCACCGTCGGCGCGGGGCAAGCTCTGCCGACACTCAACCTGACACGGGTCTTCGTCCTGACGGGTTCCTCCACCTGTTCCGCGAGCGAGGCGGTCATGAATGGCCTGCAGGGCGTCAACGTCCAGGTCATTCAGATCGGCACGACGACCTGTGGCAAGCCCTACGGGTTCTATGCCCAGGACAACTGCGGCACGACGTACTTCTCGATCGAATTCCGCGGCATCAACGCGCAGGGGTTCGGAAACTATCCGGACGGCTTCAGCGCCTCCAACAGCAATGCGCCCGCCAATGGAGCCACCCTGCCCGGCTGCGCCATATCGGACGATTTCACGCATGCCCTGGGCGACCCGACGGAGGCCAGGCTGTCGGCCGCTTTGAGCTACACGACCAACGCCGTGTGCCCGGTCGGAAGCGGTACACCTGGGGGAGCTGTGAAACACCAGCAGCGACCGCTGTCCGCCACTGATGGGCCGCTCGTCAGGCAGCAGGCACGTGAGATGCTGATCCTGCGCCGCTGAGATGGGGAGGCGCTGACGCGCCTCCCACGTCGTTGGCCGGGATGAGTTCCCGCGGCAACGGGGCGCCCTAAGCGGCCTTTCCCTTGGCGAGGGCATGGACATCCGCGGCGCGCAGTGCCTTGCCGCCAATCGCCCAGTCCCCACCCTCGAATTCATTGATGCGGACCCAGGTGACGGGACGCATGCTCTCGCCCTCCACTTCGATCATGGCCGCCGTGACCTTGTCGATGAGATCCTTCTTCTGGGAAGGGGTGAATACGTCTTTGATGACATCGATCGTGACGAGGGGCATTGCAGGTACTCCGGGGGGTGCGCGGCAGGGGATTCCGCCGCTGTGGTCCGCAGATTGGCACTGTCAGGGCGCGAAGACTTGCAGATTCCCTGGAGATCCTGTGGAGATTTTCCGGGAGAGTTCCGGGAGATGATCTATCCTTGGGTGCATGATCTACCAGTTCGGCCCCTTCGAGCTGGACTTGTCCACGGTTGAGCTGCGTGCCCAAGGGCATGTCCGCAAGCTCGAGCCGCAGGTCTTTGCACTCCTCGCCCTGCTGATCGAAAACCGCGACCGCCTCGTCTCCAGGGAGGAGATCATCGAGAAGGTATGGGAGGGGCGCGTTGTTTCGGATGCCGCATTATCGAGCCGGGTGAAATCGGCCCGGCAGGCGTTGGGCGACGATGGCGGGTCACAACGCTTCATCAAGACCCTTCACCGGAGGGGGTTCCGGTTTGTTGGGGAAGTGAAGGCGTCGACGGGGTGCCAACTCGTCGGCAAGGCGGCGTCCGCGTCCCGGGCTCGCCCCGAGACCGACTTGCGGGAAAGTCACGCCCGACCCTCCGTAGCCGTACTGCCGTTCCGTTTGATCGGAGACGAGTCACGTTACACGGCGTTCGCGCATGCATTACCTGACGAGCTCATCACGGAGCTGGCGCGAATGCGTTGGCTCTTCGTCACCGCTCGTGGGTCCTCCTTTCGCTTACGGGCGGCGGATGCCGAAATCGTCGACATCGGGAGGATGCTCGGCGTGCGGTATTGCCTTTCCGGTACGATCGAGCTCGCGGATCCGCGGCTCGGGATCACCGTCGAGCTCGTCGATACCCTGGACGGCGGCGTCGTCTGGGCGGAGCGCTTTTCCGGGCAGATCAGCGATGTCCATGCGATTCGGGAAGAAATCCGCCACCGCGTCATCACGGCCCTGGACCTGCACATCCCGATTCACGAGGCCGCCCGGGCACGGCTCAGCGTTCCCGAAAACCTCGATGCCTGGTCCGCTTATCACCTCGGCCTGCAGCACATGTACCGCTTCAACCGCGGTGACAACACGGCAGCCGCACAGCTTTTCGAGCACGCTGTCAGGTTGGATCCCGGCTTCGCCCGGGCCCATGCAGGTCTTTCATTCGTGCACCTGCAGACGGCCTTCATGCACTACACGAGCGATGTTGACGGCGCAACACTCCGGGCGCGCCGTTGCGCCGAGCGCGGCTTGGAGCTCGACCCGTTGGACCCCTTCGTCAACTTCACCATGGGTCGTAGTTTCTGGCTCGCGGGAGACCTGGACACCAGCCTGGGTTGGCTCGAGCGGGCGACGGATGTCAGCCCCAACTATGCGCAGGGAATCTATGCCCGCGCCTGGACGGAGGCCCTGGCGGGACAGGCGGAGCACGCGCGTGAGCACGTGGATCTCGCCTTGCGGCTGAGCCCGATAGACCCGCTGCACTATGCGATGCTGGGAACACGCGCACTCACACACATTCTCCTGAGAGAAGATGCGTCGGCAGCGGATTGGGCCGAGCGGGCGGCGCGCTCGCCAGGCGCCCACGTCCTGATCGCGATGATCGCAACGGCCGCGCACGAGCTCAACGGCAACCGCGCCCGGGCTGGATCGTGGGCGGCGAATGTCCGCGAACGAAACAACACCCTCACCCGGGAGGAGTTCTGCCGGGCATTCCCGATGAAGTCGCCTGACATGCGCGAGCGTGTCGTCAAGGCGCTGGCGCAGTTTGGTTTCTGACGAGATTACGCCAGCGTGGGTGGACGACCACCCTACGGAGTCCGCGCGCCGAACGCACCCCGCTGCGCCGGGTCCAATACCTCAGGCCAGTGCGATTTGCGAAGGAGAATGTCATGCACAGTCGAAGGCTCGTCTCGCGGGTGATTCCGGCCATCAGCCTGGCTGCCGCGATTTACGGCGGCACGGCGCCCGCCCACGACAACGGCGACCAGGTCAGGATCCAGGGTGCGCCCACCGTCACGCGCAACGGGTGGTCGCCGACGGGCATACAGGATCAGCAGGAGCAGATGTCCGAAAACGTCAGCTACGCGGATCTGAATCTTGCGACGTCGTCGGGGGCACGGGAGCTGAAGTCGAGGGCCCGCGACGCGGCCAACAGCATCTGTCAGAAGTTGGGTGATGACGATCAATCCAACCGTGGTCCCGGCGCACTGGAACACCAGATTCAATGCGTCAACGGCGCGCTCGACGAGGCGATGCCGGAGATCGACCGGGCGATCGCCGCGGCCGGACAGAGCCGCCACCGGGGATGACCGGCCCGAAGTGAGACCCGGCTCACATTTGTAGCCGTCCGGCTACACTCACACGAGGCGCATGCGCGGGCTACCCGAAAAGGGTAGCCTGCCACGCATGAGCGCCCGATTCCCCCCGACGGGGACCCCGACCAAAGGTCTCGAAGACCGCATACCAGATGTCCGCGACGGCCTGACCCGCCGCGAGCGGATCGTCCTGTATGTGCTCCACGAGACTCAAAAGGAGCGTGGCGACCGTAATGTCCCGACGGCGATGTTGTGGGGACGTGTTTGCGAGCACTTTTACATCAGCCCCGAGGAGTTGTCCTCGATGCTCGCGAGGCTCGGTGCACGCAGATACTAACCACCGGGTTATGACTCATGACGCAGGGTGAAAACAACCACTAGGTGGATGTAATACAGTGTTGCACCAGGAGGGCGCCCGGGAGGCAGCGGCGCTTGTGACGGAGGCAACAAAAGAAGGGTTGCATTTGCTGCGATAATGCAATCATGAGCGCAAATATGAGCAGTATGGAAGACAGCGACGAGGCACTGGTCGGACGTTACGTGCGCGGTGATGCAGCGGCGTTCGATCAGCTCTACAAGCGGCACGAGCTGCGCGTATGGCGTTATCTCGAGCGCAATGTGCGTAACCAGGCAACCTCCGACGAGCTGTTGCAGGAGATCTGGTCCGCACTGTCGCGAAATGCCGCCAGCCTCGAATCGGCAACACGATTCCGGACGCGGCTTTTCACCCTCACGCACGATCGGATGTCCAACTCCGTGCGGGAGCAGCCGCCGGCGGAAGCCGAGGCATCCGGTAATCGGCTGCCGCGTGACGCGGCCGGACTTGCCCAGGCCATCGCGCAGCTCCCCCGCGAGCAGCGGGAGGCCTTTCTGTTACAGGCCGAAGGCCAACTGAGTGTCGGTGAGATCGCCGAGATCACCGAGGCGACCATCGATGCGACTCAGAACAGCCTGCGGCTCGCCAAGTTGCAGATCCGCGACTTTCTCGGTGAGGGTGAAGCGCCTGCCAACCCGGACGACATGAGCGACGTCGAGCAGATCTATCGACGTTTGTCGGGGGTTGATGCAGGCCGGCCAGGAGAGTGGGTACGCCGTAAGGTCCAGGCATACTCGGCCCAACAAGCCGCGGAGCGCTCTGTCAGGGACAGCGCCAAGACCCGTGAGGCTGTCGCCCCCGTGGCCGCGGCACCCGCTCCCACGCCCAAGGTCGCACCTGCCCCGGTGCCGAAAGCGGCGACTCCGGCGCCAAAACAAGGCGCCAGCAAACCGTGGCTTCTCCCGGTAATCGGGGCTGGAGTCGTAGTCGTTCTCGTCGCGATCTTTGTCGTGCCGAGCCTCAAGGCACC
>DAITMW010000164.1:3932-16228 GCA_036834945.1 Steroidobacteraceae bacterium | reverse complement strand
CTTGTATGGATATGCCCTCACTGGAGCGCTTTATGAGAATGGTTCTCATCGCCGCGTTTCTCCTGACATCGCTGCCGGCGAACGCGGCGGCGCCACATAGCCACCCAGTTCCCGAAAAGCTCGGCACCGTTCACTTCCAGACCTCGTGCGCAGCCGCTGTTCAGAGTCAATTCGACCGTGCCGTCGCGCTGCTGCACTCATTTACCTACGAGCCCGCAGCCAAGGAGTTCGGTGCGATCAGCGTGCGAGATCCAGGATGCGCCATGGCTCGTTGGGGGGTAGCCATGTCCGCCTTCCACCAGCTATGGACCCCGCCAGGGACGAGCGAGCTTCAACTTGGCCGTGAGCAATTGCGAGTCGCACAACGGATCAGCACACCAACCGACCGCGAGCGTGAGTTGATCAATGCCGTCGCGCTCTATTTCAGCGATGCCGAGCCAGCTCACCATGCCGCCCGGGCAAAAGCGTATGCGGGTGCCATGGAGTCTGTGGCGCAGCGATTCCCACGCGATGACGAGATTCAGATTTTCTACGCGCTGGCTCTCATCGGGACCGCCCCACCAACAGATCGATCACACGCCAACCAGAAGCGCGCCGCCGCCATCCTCGAGCCCATTTATCGCCGTCAGCCCGATCATCCTGGTGTGGCGCATTACCTCATCCACGCCTACGACAGCGCGGAGCTCGCATCGCGGGGACTCCCTGCCGCAAGGGCCTACGCAAAGATCGCCCCCGCGGCCCCTCATGCGCTGCACATGCCGTCTCACATCTTTACGCGCCTCGGACTCTGGGACGATTCAATCGAATCAAACGAAGCGGCGCGTCAGGCTGCACGCGAGCAGGGTGATATCGGCGAAGAGCTGCACGCAATGGACTACCTGACCTACGCCTACTTGCAACGCGGTCGTTACGCGGACGCAGAACGAGTTGTGCGACAGCTCCACTCGATGGGGCCACTGCTCGCGAACGACTTCAAAATTGGCTACGCGGCGACTGCGATGCCCGTGCGCCTCGCGTTTGAGCGCGAGCGATGGAGCGATGCCCTGGCGCTCGCGCCACTACCAGCCTCCGCACCTCATGTCGCCGCGATCGCATACTGGGCGCGCGCCGTAGCGCATGCGCGGTCGGGACATCCCGATCTGGCAAACGCCGATATCGTTCAAATCAACGCCTGCGAGGCCAGGTCCCGAGCCCTGGGCGATACCTACTGGGCGGCACAGATCGTCGTGCTGTCCAAGGAAGCCCGCGCATGGAGCGCGCACGCAACGGGCCGTCCCGATGAGGCGATCGCTTTGTTGCGAGCGGCCGCGGACGAAGAGGATGCGCTCGAGAAGTTGCCGGTGACCCCCGGCCCGATCATTCCCGCCAGGGAGCAATTGGGGCGATTGTTACTCGACCTGCATCGGACGGCGGCGGCACAGCGGGAGCTGACCCAGGCGCTCAAAGATGCCCCGGGGCGACGCGCTGCCCTCGAGGCCTCGGCGCGCGCCAGACGGGCGGCACCCGCCGAGCCCGGCTGACTGGCGCCGCGCCCGCAGCTCCAGCGCCCCCCAACCAGGCGCCGCGCCCGCAGCTCTAGCGCCCGCGCACATCCAACCAGGCGCCGCGCACGCAGCTCTAGCGCCTGCGCACACGCCACCAGGCGCCGCGCCCCGACCAGGCGCCGCGCCCCACCGCTACGCCCGCTTCCTCCTACTCGACGCGGCCCGATGGGGCCTGCGAGCATGCGACCCCGCCTTGTTCCTGGCGAGACTCGCCTTCAGCGCATCCATGAGATTGATGACCTCCGCCTTCGGCCTCTCCTCAGCGGCCGGCGCCTCCACCTCCAGCGCATGCGTCTCTTTCTTGCGGATCTTCTCCTGGACCCGCCGCTTGAGATCCGACTTGTAGGTGTCCTTGAACTCCCTGGGCGTGAATTTCCCCGACATCCTGTCGATCAACTGCTTCGCCATCGAAAGCTCCGCCGCGCTCACCTTGGCGCCGCCAGCCTCCTTTTCAGACGAGGGCACGATCTCGTCCGCAAACCGCAGTGTCAGCAACATCAACGCCGAGCCGGACGGCGCCACGACACACAGGTGTTGACGTTGATGCATCACGAACGTGGCGACAGCAACCTTGTCAGTGGCGTCCAGAGCCTGGCGCAGGAGTGAGTAGACCTTCGAGCCTCCCTTCGCCGGAGACAGGTAGTAGGGCTTCTCGTAGTACAGGGAAGGAATGTCGGCAGCATCGCAAAAGGTCGTCACCTCGATGGTCTCGGAGGCCTTGACGTTCGCATGCTTGAAGTCGGCATCGGTGAGTACGACGTAATCTCCTTTCTTGTACTCATAGCCTTTCACAATGTGCTTCCAGTCCACTTCCTTGCCGGTGTGCTTGTTGATGCGCTGGTAGCCGACCGGTGCGAAGTCCCGGCTGTCGAGCATGTGTAAGGGCAATGAGTTCTCACGCGAGGCGGTATGGACCTCGACAGGTACATAAATGAGTCCAAAAGAGATCGCGCCGCGCCACAAGGCTCTGGCCATAGGTCATCCTCCATCTTATTCCGGGATGGTAACGCCGGAGAGGCCGGAAAGTGCCGCCGCGACACGCTCCAGTACGTGCGGATCCGCCGTGTTGGCCTCGAGCAGGCCGAGCCTCTCCTCGGAGGTGAAGTCCTCGATCGTCTTGCGCTGGCTTTCCATTACAGCGACATCCGCCTCGGAGGCATCACCACCTGCCTTCGACCGATCACGGATACGCCGCTCGAGCGTTTCGGTTGTGGCCATGCACTGCACGATCGCGAAACGCGCGTTACAGGTCGCGGCCAAATTGCGTATCCGAGCGCGTTGCTGTTCGTGCAGGAAGGTCGCATCGACAATGACGTTGCATCGCCCGTCGAGCGCCTGCTGTGCACAGTGTTCGATCCTTCCGTATGTTCTCCTGGTGTTGGTCTCATCGTAGAGCCCACCGCCGAGCCGCGAATTGGACGATTCAGTGGACCCGAGACCCGCCGCGCGCTTACGCTCGATGTCCGACCTCACATGCACAGCCCGGAGCAGCGGCGCCAGTCGGCTGGCCAGCCAGGTCTTGCCTGAGCCCGACAATCCGCACATCACGATGCACAGTGGGCGAGGACGGGTCAGCGCTGCCTCGGCTGTCGCGAGATATCGCGACACGTCAGATGTGGCTTGCAAATTCCGTAGTGCGGCCGTCTTCGCCATGACCAAAGCCCGATGCGCCGCATACCAATTCAACACACCGCACAATCCGAAGTCACCGCTACGGGTCAGGTAGGCATTGAGAAAGTGTTGCGCCAGATCAGGAGACCCCGATGCTTCCAGGTCGGCATGCAGAAACGCGACTTCATCCGCCACATCGATACACCGGAAGCGCCGCTCGAATTCGAGGCAGTCGAACGCGACGATCCGGGTGCCGATGCGTACCAGGTTCGAGAGGTGCAGGTCTCCATGACATTCCCTGAACCGATCAGCGCGCGCTCGCCCGGTCAACGCTGCATGCCGGGACGAGGCATAAGCATGTAGAGAGTCGCAAAGAGATCTCGCGTGGGCGCCATGATCCGACTTCGCCAGAGTGTCGGCGCAGTCACGTGCATTGCCGACGACGAGCTTTGCTACAGTGTCAGGGTCGTCATAACTGGTCGCATCAGGCAGAGGCGGCAATGAGCCATGCCATCGCGCGAGCTCAACACCAAAAGCAACGAGCTCTTCCACGCGAAGAGCATGAGCCGCCACCAGGCGGTCGAGCTCGCCCGCCCGATCGAACTGACGCATGCGCACGGCATATTCGACCGGCTCGCCTGGCCCACCCAGCCGCGCCGCGGCTCCCGTCCCGGTGATCGGGCAAACCTCCAGGTAGATCTCCGGAGCCAACCTGCGATTGAGCCTGACTTCCTCTTCACAAAGCTCGTGCCGCCGTTCGAGCTCGCGCATGTCCAGAAATGAGAGAGCGACCGGCCGCTTGATCTTGTAAGTGAAATCTCCGGTGAGAATGATCCAGGAGATGTGGGTTTGCACGACCGTGATGTCTTGCACCGGATGTGGATAGGCGGCGGGCGTCTCCAAGCCCGCGAAGTCGTGCGGCAAACTCATGGGCAATCAACGCGCGAGCCTCAACCGGGCTCCCGTAGATGAATCGACCTGCATACGTCGTATCGCTACAACACTCTTTGACAGCAGCGATCCTTCCCGATATATACACCCGGATATTCCGGGAGGGCTTTTGATGACTGACGACATACGCGGCAGCAACGGACGTTTGCGTAGGGCCGCTCTGCTGGCCGGGACGGGAATCGGCATGCTCCACATCCACGGAGCGTATGCGGATGACTCGTCGGCCGATGCCGCCCCAAGCCGCGGCAACCTGGAGGAAGTGCTGATTTTTGGGCAGAAGGACGCCTATAAAAATGACACCTCCACGTTGTCGAAACTCGCGGTGCCCCTCATCGATGTCGCGCAGTCCATCAACACCATCTCCGAACAGGAGCTTCAGGACCGTGCCGTCACCGACCTGAACGAGGCATTGAAGACCATACCGGGGATCACGATCGGTGCTGGCGAATTCCGCTCGATCGGCACTTCGCCCACGATCCGCGGCTTCTCGGCACGCACCGACATGTTCCTGGATGGCATCCGGGACTATGGCGATTACTACCGCGATACCTGGAATCTCGAGTCCATCGAAGTCCTCGAAGGTCCTGCCGGGGTCGTGTTCGGCCGTGGCTCGACCGGTGGCGTGATAGAGCAGGGCAGCAAACTGCCCAAGCTTCAGTCGTTCATCGCGGGAACGCTGACGGGCGGTACGGATGACACCCGCCGGGCGACCGTCGACATCAACGAGCCGCTCGCAGTGCTCGGTGAAGGTGCAGCCTTCAGGCTCAATGTCATGGGTCATGAAGCGGACGTTACCGACCGCGACGTGGTCCAGACTTCACGTTGGGGCGTAGCGCCCAGTCTCGCCCTCGGTCTCGGTACACCGACCCGCCTGACGCTTTCCTGGTTCCATCAGTACAACGATGATATTCCGGACTATGGTCTGCCCTATTTCGGGACCCGGCCCGCGGACGTGCCGCGCAACAATTACTACGGGTTCCGTAGTGACTACATGCGCACCCGCACGGACATCGGGACGATCAAGTTCGAGCACGATTTCTCGGATGGCTTCACGATCCAGAACCAGGCGCGCTACGCGAGCTACGCTCGCGACTTCCGTTTCAGCGAGCCGCTCATTGCGGCGACGATACCGCTGACGACACCGCTGTCGCAGGTCAAGGTCACCCGCAATGTCAACACCGGCAAGAGTGTCGACTCGATGTTGTGGGATCAACTCTTCGCGACCATCCATTGGCACCTGGCCGGTGTCGAGAACATTTCGGTGGTCGGCATCGAAGGCGGGCACGAGCGGGCGACACCGCAGTTCTTCAACAGCACCGGCGTCCCGACAGCGTCCTTGCTGACGCCTGATGAGAACCTGTCTTTCACGGCGAGCACTTTCCCGCGCTACAGCACGCATCTCACCGCCAACAGCGTCGCGCCGTTCGTCGTCGACACGGTGAAGTTGGGACCGCAGTGGGAAGCGACACTCGGATTCCGCTGGGACTATTTCGACGTCGACTACCACGACGACAACTTCTCCACGACGCAGCCGGGCGTGATCACCAAACACGACGCCATTCCCCACACGGACGAGTTGGGGAGCTACCGGGCGGCCCTGACCTACAAACCGGCGAGCAAGGGCAACATCTATCTGGCCTTCGGCACCTCCTTCAACCCGTCGGCCGAAGACCTGTCCCTGATCAGCAGCTCGCGCTCGTTCTCGTTGAACAATGCGCAGTTGAGCCCTGAGAAGAACCGGACCTACGAGCTCGGCTCGAAATGGGCCCTGGTGGAAGGCCATCTCGACGTGACGGGCGCCATCTTCCGCCTCGAAAAGGAAAACGCCCGCGTTCCTGATCCGAACAACGTGCTGCTGAATGTCCTCGGCGGCGGACAACGGGTGGATGGCGCCGAGCTGCGCCTGGAAGGGCAGTTGACCTCGAAATGGCGGATCGATGGGGGCTACGAGTACCTCGATGGGAAGCAGACGGAGACGACGCCAGGAGGCCCGCCGCTCGGAGCGCCGCTGATGAACACGCCCAGGCACGCGCTCACATTCTGGACGGTCTACGAGGTCCTGCCGCGGTTGGAGATCGGCGGAGGCGGGCGCTTCGTTTCGTCGCAGTACACCCAGCCCGCGCCGCCCATCAAAACAGTGCCGGAATTCTGGACATTCGACGCCATGGCCAAGTACGCATTCACCCGGAACATCGCCGCCCAGGTGAATGTGAACAATCTGACGAACCGGTATTATTACGACCAGCTGCACTTCTTCCACGTGGTACCGGGCGAAGGCCGCACCGCACTGTTGAGCGTATCGGTTCGCTTCTGACCCTGATCCTTGCTGACACATGATTCTGACCATTCCCAAACTCCTGAGCCCCGCTCAGATCACCGAATTCCAGCAGGCACTCGGGAGTGCGGAATGGATTGACGGCAAAGCCACCGCGGGATACCTCTCGAGCCGTACGAAAAACAACGCGCAGCTCCCCGAGGGGCATCCGGTAGCCCGCCGCCTGGGTAACGTGATTCTCGATGAGCTCGATAAGAACCAAGCCTTCATCGCCGCGGCCCTCCCGCTGAGAGTTCTCCCCCCGTTATTCAACCGCTACACCGGCGGCCAGGCTTATGGGGGCCACATCGACGGCGCGATTCGCCCCGTCGCGGGCACACCCTACCGGGTGCGCACCGACCTTTCGGCAACGGTCTTCCTGACCGAGCCCGCCGACTACGACGGCGGCGAGCTCGTTATCGGTGAAACAGGGGAGGAGCGGCGCGTCAAATTAGCCGCCGGCGACATGGTGCTGTACAGCGGGGGCACCGTCCATCGCGTCATGCCGGTCACCCGCGGCGCCCGGCTCGCCGCATTCTTCTGGGTGCACAGCATGGTCAGGGATGAAACCAGGCGCACCATCCTCCTCGACCTCGACAACGCCCTGCAACAGCTCGGCCGCACCGGCGCCGATCACGACGCCTGCGTACGCCTGGCCGGCGTCTATCACAACCTTCTGCGCCAGTGGGCTGACACCTAGGCGCCCCTGCGCCTCACCGAAAACTCCACCGCACGGTCACCGCCCACTCGCGCGGCGGCCCCGGTTGCCCGAGTACGATCCCGTAGATATCCCGCAAGTCTTCCTTGAAGAAGAAATACTCCCGGTTGGTCAGATTCGTCCCTGACAGTGCCACCTGCC
The DNA here is from genome assembly GCA_036834945.1 of Steroidobacteraceae bacterium. Classification (GTDB taxonomy): domain Bacteria; phylum Pseudomonadota; class Gammaproteobacteria; order Steroidobacterales; family Steroidobacteraceae; genus 13-2-20CM-66-19. Next base: position 8,949 of record DAITMW010000164.1, on the reverse strand, counting down.
AGGCCGAGTCGGCGCTGGTCCAGGTGAAGCGGCCGTTGAGCAACAGGCGGCCTGCTACGGCGGCCACGGGCGTGCCGACGGCATCGAAAAACACTCGCGACTGTGCGCTGGCATCCAGGTGCGAAGTGAGGGCGCTGCTATCCGGAAGCCTCAGGGTGTATTCAATCGCGAGGCGCCCGATTCTCTCGGGAAGCGATGGCAGGGGAGATCCGGGCAGGGGGCCATTCGGGGTGCAATTCGCAGCCGGCGCCGGCGTGGCAACCGGATTGGCCACTGCGTTGCAGTTGATCGCATTGCCCAGCTCCTTGTTCTCGTACTTGTTGAGACCGAGCGATCCGGAAACCAACAGGCCGCGCGTGGGGCGGAGCTCGATCTCGATCTCGCCGCCCGTGATCTGCGCCCGTCCCTGGTTCACGGTCGCCGAAAAGGGAGCCCCGGTAGCGTCCCGTTCGTATACAGGCAACTGCAGGTCCTGGTAGCGGCTCAGGAAAGCAGCAAGATTCATCCGCAGCCGCTGTTCGAAGGCCTCGCTCTTGATCCCGATCTCATAGGCGGTGAGCGTTTCGGGTCCGAACGAGACCACCTGGCTTGCGTTGAAGGGCCGTCCATTGAAGCCACCGGCCCGAAACGCATTCGCGACCGACAAATAGGTCATGACGCGCGGCGTCCATCGGTAGTCGAGCGCCACCTTGCCGTTGGTCTTGCCATAGTTGACCTGGGTCGGCGTCTCGGGCACGAGGTTGGGCACGCCCGGATCGAAACTGAAGTGCCGGAAGGTGTAGTCCTTGTGCTCGTGCGTGTAGCGCGCACCCAGGGTCAGCCCGAGGCGTGTAGTGAGGTGCCCGGTGACCTGGCCGAACACGGCGCGGTCGCGGATATGGGAGGGGTCGTTCTGCGTGATATCGAGTTGGGGTTGCAGCCAACTGAAGGCGGAGATCGTGACCGGCCCGCGATTCAGGCTGTACGAGTCGAGGTAGAACAATCCGGCTGCCCAGTCGAGCTTGCCGCCGAGGGAGTTGCCGATGAGCTGAAATTCCTGGGTGACCTGGCGATGGTCGAGAATGTTGGTCTGCGCGGCGACGTTGACGGGGGCTGCACCGACATCCTGGGAAAACGTCCCGGAATAGCCACGCCAGGCACTTATGGATTTGAGCCGCGTGGCCGCTCCCAGCTGCAGGTCCACCGCTGCGCTCACGCCGTATGTCTCAACCGAATTGCGGGCAGGGATTGAAGTTATCCCGGTGACCGTGGCTGGCAGCCCGGGCGCCGCGGGACCGACGTGCAGCAGCGGCTGATAGGTGTCGTAGGAGCGATGGATGCTGTTGGGCACGAAGCGGTTGTCGTAGGGCACGCCGTAAAGCGGGATCGCGACGTTTGCGTTGAAGCCGCCGAAGGGATTGTTGAGCGGACTGCCCGGGCTGTTGTCCACCGCGAGCAGCGTTTGCGCACCCGGCTCGGAGTGATCGTTCATCCAATCCGCAACGATGTTGACTTCGAGACTCTCGCTCCCGTGCCAGCGCACGATCGCGCGCAATCCTTGAACATCCTCTCCGCCACTCGTCCCCACTTTGCAGTTTCCGCCTGTACGGGAGGAGTGTAGGAGATACGCAGCCGCCGGGTCGACCACCCCGCCCAGGTCGGGCTGCACGCAGGCGAAATCCAACCGATCCACGTATCCGTCCCGCTGCTTCGAGACCGCGGCCAGGCGCATCGACAATGTGTTGCCAACCAGCGGAAGGTCGATGAATGCGCGCGCTTCGCGTCGTGAGAAATCACCAAGCGTGACTTCAACGGCGCCGCTACCATCGCCATGAGCCTTTTTCGATACCAGGCGGATGGCGCCTCCAATGGCGTTCTTGCCGAACAGGGTTCCCTGTGGGCCGCGCAGCACTTCGACGCCATCGAGATCCAGGAGATCGAACGCGTCGCCAAATTGACCGGACAAATAGACATCGTCGACGTAAACAGCCACTCCAGGCTCTACGGTGTAGTTGTAATCACCGCTGCCAACCCCGCGAATGAACGCGACCACTGTCTTGCCGGAAGGAGTTCCTCCCGGCTGCAGCGTGACATTCGGAACGACGTTTCCAACATCACTGAGTGTCGTCATGTTGTCTTGTGTCATGACATCGGCGCTCACCACGCTCATCGCAAGTGGCGTTTGCTGCAGATTCTCACGTCTGAATTCGGCGGTGACGATGACTTCTTCGAGCCGCTCATCCTGGTCGATCGCGGCGGGTACCATCGACCACCCGAGTGAGGGCAACGACAGGGTCACAAACGCAGCCTGTGCGGCACTATTCAAGCTTTGTTTCCCGGATGACGCGTTCCAATTGTCCGGTTAGAGTCTGGTACGCGGGTACCTGGCCGAGCGGCACCGTGAAGAGCGGGTCACGTACAATCGCCGCCGGTCCAATGCCCGGCCGGCTTTGCGACAATTGCTGGAGGAGCGCGATGGCGTCCTCCGCATCTCCGCACCAGGCGCGGACGCGAGCGGCGCTCTTCGCCGTGGTGTTCCAGATTACGGCGTTGTCATCCCGGGATACACCCAGCAGTGATGACCTGACCGCTGTCCGCGCATGTTCGCAATCGCCCATGAAGAGGTGGCCTGTCGCCGCAAGGGAGTCGAGATACACACCGTTCCAGTGGGTACGCGTCTGCTGTTGCACAAATTGCAACACGGCGCGCCCGTTTCGCGCCGCGGCGGCCCGATCTGCGAGCAGCAAGTCCGTCCAACCGCGCAGCAGTGCGACCGGTGTTGGCCCTACGGGGCCGTAATCAGTACCAAAAAACCAGAGCCCGCTCTCGACGGGCACGCGGTTGAGCAACGTCCTCAGGTCCGCATAACGGTGCTCGTAGCGCAGCAGATCGAAGTACTCCACCAGCGTGAGTCCGTTCCACACGGGTCCGTTGATGGGTGCGTAGCGCTCGAGGTACGCATGCAGCGCCTCGGTTCGTCCGACGAAGTCCATCAGGAAGTAGGAGCGCATGGCTTCGTACCACTCCGGGAACAAATCGCGCATGTACGTGGCTGCGCGTAATGCATCCACGGGTTGCTGCGCCCGGTAGAGGTGATAGGCCGCCTGGTTGATGACGATCGGATCGCCTGGATCGAGCGCGAGCATCCGTCGAACGGTCGTGTTGAGTTCCGCGATGCGCGAGCGTCGTAGCAGGAGCTGGGCTTTGGCCGCCAGCAATTCGGCCTGTGTGATTCCGGCGGCTTCCGCAGCCGCGTAAGCGTCGAGGGCACCAGTCGTATTGTTTTCGCTCATGAGCAGAAAGCCGGTCGCGGCCAGAACGACAGGATCCTTCGGTGCCAGGCGTCGGGCGGTGCTCAGATCCATGCGGATCCGATCGACGAATGCCTCGCTCGTATCCTGGCTCGTAATGAACATGATCGTCCGCGAGATGGCACGTTGCGCATACGCCCTGGCGAAACCGGGCTGGCGCGCAATGACCCCCGCGAAAAGCTCTTCGAGGTGTTGGAAGGCTCGCGGCTCACCTTCGAAGGTGCGCTGCGCGAGCAAGCCCTTGAGATACAGGTCGAACGCTTCTGTATCGCGGATCGGCTCGGCGGGCTCACGCGGGGTGGGGGCGAGCTGCGCCGGCAGTTGGCCGGCGATCTGCTCGGCGACTTGCGATTCCAGTGTCAGGGTATCGGCCAACGTCCGGTCGTAGCTGGCCGACCACATATGTCCGTCCGTGCGCGCGTCAATGAGCTGCAACGTGAGCCGGATCTTGTTCGCTTCACGGCGTACCGACCCTTCGATCAAGTGTGTCGCCCCGAGCTCACGTGCGACCGTGGGCAACGGCTTGGGTGGCACGGTGCGATAGCTCATCATGGTGGTACGCGAGATGACCTCGACACCCGGAACCTGCTCGGCGATGGTGCTCACGATCTCTTCGTGTAAGCCATCAGCGAAGAAGGCGTTATTGGGATCCGGACTCAGGTTCTCGAAGGGCAGAACGGCGAGCCGTGGCTTGATGGCGGAAGCAACCCCGATGGCTGTCGGCGTGGTAGTGGAGGCGACCCGACCGCTGGAGAGGCGATATCCGAACCAGAGCAGACCTGCGGCTACGAGAATGCCCGAGGCCATCAGCCCCCAAAATAGGCCCCGGGCGTGCAGGCCCGAAAGGCTCGCTCTCTGGCGCAGTCCCCAATCTTCCAACGCCCCATCCGGCTTCCCATCGGACACCTCAGCGTCGAAAACGGCGCGCACCGGCGCAACAAACCGGTAGCCCCGGCCGGGAGCGGTCACCAGGAACTTGTGTTCCTCCGGCCGCTCGCCCAGCACGCGCCGCAACGCCGAAATGTGTTGGTTGAGATTGTTCTCCTCGACGACGACCTTCGGCCAGATCGCAGCCATGAGGGTCGATTTGTCGAGGAGCTCGCCGGGATGCTCCAGGAAGAAAATGAGGGTGTCGAATGCCCGTGAGCTCAGCGGCAGCGCACGCCCGTCGGCGCGGAGCAACAACCGTCGCTGTCGCACATCGACCCGGAAATCGCCAAATTCGTAGGCCAACAGGCGAGCCGGCGCGCTGTCCACGGTCTTCGGGTCGCAATTCATAACGATTCAGCGACTGCGCAAAGAGAATTCAGACCCCGCCGGGCGATTGTACCTCCCGATTGCGGCGCCGCGCATGCGTATGCCACGGCAAACCCACGTGTCACGAACGGGAGGAACCTCCAATGGCCACTTCAGCAGTCAGAGTGATTGCAACAACCGTGTTGGCGATTGTTATGTCCGGTCACGCTGTTGCAAAACCACCGCCGGCCGGGGTCATGCCGTCCATCACCGTCAGATTCAGTGACCTGAACACCGCCAGCCCCGAGGGGATAACGGCTCTCTATGCACGGGTCAGGTTTGCAGCGGATGAGGTCTGCACCAAGGAGCTCACGTGGTATCCGCCCGCGCATTGGGCCCAAAAGGACTGTTATCGCGAGACGCTCGCCAACGTTGTTGCCAGGCTCAATTTACCTCGGCTCACCGCGCTGCATCGCGCCACCATGGCGCAA
>DAITMW010000164.1:0-3832 GCA_036834945.1 Steroidobacteraceae bacterium | reverse complement strand
ATCACGCGCTGGCCGGCATGCACCGCGCGGATCGTCTCGCGCAGGTCCTTACGCAACATCCCCTTCAGTAGAAAGCCAGACGCGCCACTCTGCAGAGCGCTTCTCACCTGGACGTCTCCCCGGTAGGTGGTCAACACCACGACGCGCGCCTGCGGATACTCCTCACGGATGATGCGCAGAGCTTCGAGCCCGCTCATGCCGGGCATCTGCAGATCCATCAAGGTGACATCCGGTCGATAGCGCCGGAAGGCCTCCACGCCGGCGGGTCCATCCGCGGCGACCGCGACGAGCGCCATATCGGGCTGGTCCGCGAGCGCCGCCGAAATGCCGTCCAGCAGCAGCGGGTGATCGTCTACCGCCAGAACGTTGATCCGTATGTTGGTCTCACTCGAGGTCACAATTCACTCCACGCCGGTTGCGCGCAGCCACAGATGCCGAAGCTTGTCGAGGCGCGCCCGCTCTGGCTGCTTGAAAGCGATGCGCGCCGGAATTTCCAGTTGCACGACCGAGCCCCCGAGCGGTTGGCTCCTGATGATCAGCTGACCATGTATCCGCACCGAGCGCTCGCTCATGCCGGTCAGGCCCCAATGTCCGGACGGCAGGTGCTCGGAATCGAAGCCGCAGCCGTCGTCGGAAACTCGCAGCAGCAGGGATTTCCTGCCGTAGATGATCTGCAGCCTGATGTGCTGGGCATGGGCGTGTTGGAATGCATTGATCAGTGCCTCGGCGCCGATACGGTACGTTTCATCTTTGACCACAGGGTGAAACTTGCGCGGCTCTCCGTCGACGGACACTGAAAAATCTCCGCCGTAGTCTTCCGCAAGGCGCTCGCCGTGCATCTTCAATGAGCTCGGCAAGTCGGCCGAGGAGTGCGACGAGACCCTGAGGTTGGTCACGGCGTCGCGACCGTCTGCCAGTACACCATCCGCACGATCGAGCGCTTCCTCCATCAACGCTCGCGCCGGCTCGGACGGAGGAATGCGCTCCATCGCGGACTGAAAGCGCAGCATCAGGCCCTGGACACCCTGCAGAAATGTATCGTGCAGCTCACGTGCAATGCGCTCGCGCTCGACGAGCCGCTCCTCCAGGCGCCAACGCAGACGAGCCTTCACCTGGCGCAGTCGAAGCAGAAACAGCACCCACAAGGCTGCGAGTCCGGCCGTCAGACAGAGGGCCAGGAACCAACGTGTCTGGAGGAATGTCGGTGGAAGGATGAACTGCGCCGTGGTGCCGGTTTCATTCCACACCCCGTCGTTGTTGGAGGCGATCACCTGGAAGCGATAATCTCCGGGCTTGAGGTCCGTGAAATACGCCTCGCGGCGAGTGCCGACATCCTGCCAGTCCGTGTCGTTGCCTTCGAGCCGATAGCGAAATGAGACCCGCTCCGGAATGGTCAGGCTGGGCGCCGTGTACGCGATCTGCAGGTTGCGCGTCCTGGGTGGGAGGCGGGTAGGGGACGCTGATGTGCCTGTGGGATAGGCCTTGCCGTCGGCGACAATCGAGCGGATCGATACGGTGGGTACGACCTCGTTGCGCTCGATCCGCTTGGGGTCGGTCCACACCACCCCGTTGCTCGTCGAGAACCAGATGCGCCCATCGCCGCTGGCGGCTGCTGTCGGCAATGGACGGATCGCCATGGGCGTGCCCGGCAGGCCATCGAGGTAGGTCAACTGCTCGTAACGTACCGGGTAGTCGGGGTTGGCAAACAGGCGTTGTATTTCGGACGCCGCGATGTGGATCACCCCGTCGGCGCTGTTGAGCCAGACATCACCGCCTGTGCTGATCACAATTCCCGACACGAGCGTGAACGCACCGCGCCCGTAGCCGGTGACCGGGTGGAACGTCGCGCCGTCGTACCAGGTGAGACCTTTTTCACCGCCGATCCAGATCCTGTTGCCTTGCTGCGCGAAGGCCAGTATCGGACCGGGCATACGGGTCTGGGCCGGTGAATAGAGGGTCAGCTGACTGTTGTCTTTCAGTACCCCAACGCGTCCGTCGACATACCCTAGCCACAGGCGTCCGGATTGGTCGCTCACCAGCGTGGTGGCTGGCTCGGGCGGTAGATCACCGCGCCCACCCCAGAGTGTCCATTTGCCGTCAACCACCCGGTACACACCAACACGCACCACCGATACCCACATCGCGCCGCTCGCATCCTTCGTCAAGGACTGGATGTTTCCCGTCCCGCCGGTTTTGACCGGCGGCCGTGGTGAGCGCTCCCAGCGATCGCCCACGAGATGCCAGAGGGAGTCCATTCCTCCTGCCCACAGGTCACCTGATGCATCGCTGTAGAGGCCGTCGAGCAACGACATCGGTGTGCCGTTGGCGATGCGCTCCTTGCCGGAAGCGGAGAAGCGATAAATGTTGCCTTGGGAGGTACCGATCCACATTCCCCCGTGGGCCGCGGGCGCCATCGGGAAGAACATGGAATCCGTCTGCAGCGGGACCTTTACGAGCGCGGGTGCACGCAGCCGCTCGATGCCTCCACTCGTGCTGACCCAGATGTTGCCTTCCCGGTCCTCGAGTATCTGGTAGGCATGCTTGGCGGTCAGGGGCACGAAGTCGGTTCTGCTATGTTGCCATTGCGCCTCGGTCGCGTTTTTGTCCAGGGCGGGGTAGCGCCGGATGCCGTCCGTGTCGGTCACCCAGAGGTTGCCGTCTGTATCGAACATGCCGATGGAGTAGATGCCGGGTGGGGCGATGCGCTTGTCCCAGTGCGCCACGAAACCGCCAGCCTCGTCCGGGACGCGCAGCTCCAGGAGTCCATACTGTTCCCGGGATGCATAGGAGAACAGGCGCGCAATCCCATCGGGTCCGCGAATCACCTGGGTGGTCTCGATGTCGCCGAGGTCCACGTCCAGCATCTCGAAACGGTGTTGGCCCGGGCGCCGGTAGTAGATCGAATTGTTGGCGATGGCCCACAGGACATTGTCGCGATCCAACAGCAGCCCGAAAACAAAGCCGCGGGGGATGTTCGAGTCCTCGCTCGCCAGGCGCCACGTCCGATGATCCAGCCAGTACAGACCCCGGCTCGTGCTAACCCACGTGGTGCCGTTCTCGTCCTGAACGAATCCCGAGGCGGAAGCTACCGGCAGTCCTTCCGCCGGACCATAGTTGGTCAGATGCCCGTCCTTGAGGTAGCTGGCACCGCCGAAGCGATACCCGATCCAGAGGCCGCCGTCCGCCGCCGCGTACAGTATGTACAGGTCGTGGGACATCAGTGGGGTGCCGCCTACCTCCGAGATACGCTCGAACGTGACGCCGTCGAAGCGAAACAAACCCGCTTCGGTTCCCAACCAGAGAAACCCATCCCGGGTCTGGGTCAGAGCCTCGATGCCGGTCGGTGCGCCTTCGGGCGCCGACCATTGGGTGTGATAGAGCTCGGAGATGTCGAGGTAGGACGGCAATCCCAGTACCACCGGAGAAAATACTGAGCTCAAGGCGCAGCCTGTCAGCAGCCGCAAGCCTGAACGAGCCAAGGGCTTCTGACGGGTGGATTGCGGACTCTCCGGAACCATTGCAGGCCGTGGACGCACCGAAGCTCTCGGCAGTCTAGTCACTGCCGCAGGGGGGCGCATCCAGCCTAAGGGCAGCCGACGGGTTACCCGTTAGGGTAGCGTCTACAACCTCAGCGCGTCCATCTTCGGGTTTTCGTAGACGTCATCCTCACCCGGGTAGCGTAGCCGGGACTCGAAGCGCCCGGTCTCCTTCGCCAGCCCCCAGATCAAACTCTCCCCCGCGGGCAGACATCGGGGCTGCCGGTCATAGATCGGGTCCGCGTAGGCGTACTCCGCATCGACGGGCCGCCATCCCCTGGCGACAAACATCGCGA
>DAITMW010000163.1:9694-16284 GCA_036834945.1 Steroidobacteraceae bacterium | reverse complement strand
TCGCCGCCGCCGCATCACGACATCTATTCGATCGAGGACCTGGCGCAGCTCATCTTCGACCTGAAACAGGTCAACCCCAAGGCGCTCGTGTCGGTGAAGCTGGTCGCCGAGCCCGGCGTCGGGACGGTGGCGGCCGGAGTCGCGAAAGCCTACGCCGACCTCATCACCATTTCCGGTTACGACGGTGGCACGGGCGCGAGCCCGCTTTCCTCCATCAAGTACGCCGGCACGCCATGGGAGCTCGGGCTCGCGGAGACGCACCAGACGTTGCGCCTGAACGACCTGCGCCATCGCGTACGCCTGCAGACGGACGGTGGGCTGAAGACCGGTCTGGACGTGGTGAAAGCAGCCATCATCGGGGCGGAGAGCTTCGGCTTCGGGACAGCGCCCATGGTGGCGCTGGGCTGCAAGTACCTGCGCATCTGCCATCTCAACAACTGCGCGACGGGAGTGGCGACCCAACACAACGTGCTGCGCTCGAAGTACTTCACCGGCCTCCCGGAGATGGTGGTGAACTACTTCCGCTTCGTCGCGCAGGAGGTCCGCGAGATCCTGGCAAGCCTCGGCGTACGCACCTTGCAGGACATCATCGGTCACACCGAGTACCTGCAGATCCTGGAGGGGCAGACGCCGAAACAGCGCAAGCTGGACCTGACTCCGGTGCTCTCGACCGCGGGCATGGCCCAGGAAGCGCCGCAGTTCTGTGCGACTCCCTCCAACGCGCCGTTCGACAAGGGCGAGCTCGCCGAACGTATGGTGAGCGACATGTTACCCGCGATCGAGGCGAAGACCGGGGGCGAATGGCGTTACGACGTCCGTAACTTCAACCGCTCGGTCGGCGCCCGCCTGTCCGGCGAGATCGCACGCCGCTGGGGTAACTACGGCATGGAGGACGCGCCTGTGAACGTGCGGCTCACCGGCAATGTCGGGCAGAGCTTCGGTGTCTGGAACGCCGGCGGCCTGAATCTGTATCTCGAGGGCGATGCGAACGACTACGTGGGCAAGGGCATGGCGGCCGGCAAGATCGTCCTGCGTCACCCGCGCAACGCCCGCTATGTCGCGAAAGATACGATCATCATGGGTAACACCTGCCTGTACGGCGCTACTGGCGGAATGCTGTTCGCCGCGGGCGTCGCGGGTGAGCGCTTCGCGGTCCGTAACTCGGGCGCCATCGCCGTCATCGAAGGTGCCGGCGACCACTGCTGCGAGTACATGACGGGCGGTGTCGTCTGCGTGTTAGGCCGCACCGGCGTGAATTTCGGGGCGGGGTTCACCGGGGGCTTCGCCTACGTGCTCGACCTCGATCGTAATTTCGTCGACCGCTACAACCATGAGCTCATCGACATCAGCCGTATCCACGCGGAATCGATGCAGTCACACCTCCAGCACCTGGAGGGACTTCTCGAGCAACATGTGGCGGAGACGGGGAGCGTGTGGGCCGAGGAGATCGTGAACGACCTGCGTTCCTACATCGGCAAGTTCTGGGTGGTGAAGCCCAAGGCGGCCTCCATCGATTCCCTCATCGAGAACCTGCGCCGCGCGGCATAGCTTTATTTGGCCGAACGTCGCCCGGGACGCTTTCGGCGGACATCAACATGGCAGACAAAAACCTACAATTCCTCGATATCCCGCGCACCGACCCGGCGAAGACGCCGGTCGAGACGCGGATCAAGAGTTTCAACGAGATCTACGCGCACTTCGAGCCGCAGGGCGCGGCGCAACAGGCCGGACGCTGTCTGGCCTGCGGCAATCCCTTCTGCGAGTGGAAATGCCCGGTCCACAACTACATCCCGAACTGGTTGAAGCTCATCCAGGAAGGCAACCTGTTCGAGGCCGCGGAGTTGTCTCACAAGACGAACTCCCTGCCGGAGGTCTGCGGGCGAATCTGCCCCCAGGACCGGCTGTGCGAGGGCGCGTGCACGCTGAATGACGGCCTGGGCGCGGTCACGATCGGCTCCATCGAGAAATACATCACCGATGAGGCGTTCAAACGCGGCTGGAAGCCGGACATGTCGAACGTGCAGCCCAACGGCAAGCGCGTCGCCATCATCGGCGCGGGTCCGGCGGGGCTGGGTTGCGCGGACATCCTGGTGCGCAACGGAGTTACGCCCGTTGTGTTCGATCGCTACACGCGTATCGGCGGCCTGCTGACGTTCGGCATTCCGCCCTTCAAGCTCGAAAAGGAAGTCGTCGAGAAACGCCGCGAGATCATGGAAGGCATGGGCGTGCAGTTCCGGCTCGGCGTCGATGTCGGGACCGATGTTTCGTTCGACAGCCTGGTCGATGAGTACGACGCGGTATTCCTCGGCATGGGGACCTATCGCTACGTGAAGGGCGGTTTCCCCGGTGAGGATCTGCCTGGCGTCCACGAGGCGTTGCCTTACCTGATCTCCAACATCAATCACGAGTTGGGCCTGCCGGGAAGCGGCGATGCCCTGGTCAGCATGCGCGGCAAGCGCGTCGTGGTGTTGGGCGGCGGCGATACCGGAATGGACTGCAATCGCACGGCGATCCGCCAGGGCGCGGAGTCGGTGACCTGTACCTACCGACGCGACGAGCACAACATGCCCGGCTCACGCCGCGACTACAAGAACAGCAAGGAAGAGGGCGTGGAATTCCTCTTCAACCGCCAGCCGATCGAGATCATCGGCTCGGAGCAGGTGGAGGGCGTCAAGGTCGTCGAGACCCGGCTCGGCGCGCCCGATGCCCGCGGCCGCCGTATCCCCGAGCCGATTCCGGGCTCGGAGCAGGTGGTGCCGGCGGATGCGGTCATCATCGCATTCGGCTTCCTCCCGAGTCCGCCGCAGTGGTTCGAGAAGCACGGCATCCGCCTGCACAACAACGGACGCGTACGCGTTTCCGCCACGCGCGCCACGCCGTTTCAGACAACCAACTCCAAGGTGTTTGCCGGCGGGGACATGGTCCGCGGCTCCGATCTCGTCGTGACCGCCGTGTTTGAGGGCCGCGAAGCCGCGAAGGGGATTCTCGGTTATTTAGGCCTGGCCTGAGTCAGGCCTGCCGCCAGGCGTTTCCAACTCCCAAAAAAAGACCCCGCCGTGAGGCGGGGTTTTTCAAGACCTTCATCCCATCAATGTCCCAGTGGATCGCTGTCAGCTCCGGTCGCAGGCGGGAGTCATTCGACACCACATACCTGCAACGGGTCGCGCCATCACGAGCATCTATACTTTCCGGCTGAAACGTTGGGGCTGTCAGCCCCGGCCCAATCTGAAGGCCCGCGTGTCGTACCACGCGTCGACCCGTTCCTGACAGTCACAGTAAGTTAGTGGCTGCCGTTACCCGTGCTCGCGTCGATCACCCGAGTTTCTTGTGCTATTCCGCTCCCTCCCGAAACCATTGGCACATACGCATCAGTCGCACCGTGCGCTTCCACCGAGGAGCTCAGCAAGTCGGGTGCCACTGTTTGGGATACCCAATTGAAACCGTGACTTGCGGCCGTCGGCCTGGAATCTGCTGGTTTCCAGTGTACCGCGTCGCGTCCGAATTGCCATGTAGTATTTTGACTACATTGCAACATTGGCTACTGTCGTTGCAGTCTCACGATGAAGCGCGCGCCGGCGTCGCCCGGCAAGTTTTCCGCCGCCGCGCTTCCGCCGTGAAATTCGGCGATCAGGCGGACAATGTACAGGCCCAGGCCAAAGTGCGGCCGGCTGTCGCCATCAGTCCCACCGCCCCGCGATTGCCACAATGACTCGAAAAGCCGTCCCAGCGTCTCGGGAGCGATGGGCGGGCCCGGGTTGTCTACTTCCAATACAGCTACGTGCGGCTCCACGGCCAGCCGCAGGGTGATCGTCGCGCCCGCCGGGCTGAAATCCACCGCGTTGTCGATCAGTTTGTCGAGCATCTGCACGATCAGGTCGGGAGCGCCGTCGATCAGGATGGGTTCGCCCGGCAACTCGGCTGCGAACCGGCGCTCGGGAAACGCGATCCGGTAGGCATCGGCGGCCGATGCGACGACCGGCACGAGATCGAACCGCGTCCGCTCGGCATTGCTGATGGCTTCTTCGACGCGCGTTGCGGCGCCCATGGCAATCAAGATTGCATTCAGACGCTCGCTGCCTTGTCGCGCGCGTTCAAGATAGACGCGCGCGCTTGCGGGAACCTGCGCCTCGGTTTCGAGGTTTTCGAGTGACGATCGCACGATCGTGAGTGGCGTCCGGATCTCATGTGCCAGCTTGCCCGCGAGTGTGCGTAGGTAGCCGGTGTATTCATTAAGGCGTCCGAGTAAAGTCGAAAATCCACGCGCGACGTCCCCGAGCTCGTCCGGAGATTGTGTTTCCGGAAACGTGGTGACGAGTCCCTCGCGCGTCAAGGCGGATTCGCTCGCACGGCGAAGCCGAGAAAGGCGTAGCGCAAGCCACGCGGCGAACGCGAACATGGCGCTGACGGCGATGGCGCTCGTGATGAGCGTGAAATTCAGCATCTGGGTCAGGGCCCGGTCCCGCAAATTGAACCAGCGATCGCTGGTCTCGGTGGCTTGCAGATGACCGATCACCTCGCGATGGTCTCGGTCATAGATCGGAGCCGCGGACTCGATGTAGGTGTGATCGCTGGGCCGGTCTACAAAGCGACGATAGAAGCGGGCAAGAATGCCTCGTTGTCGACTGAGCTCCGTGACCTGCGCCAGCGCATCAACCTGTGCCAATAGGCGACCCGACGCCGTGGTGACCCCGAGACGCAACCCGGGCTGCATGAATTGCGCGAGATAGCCCGTAAGCTCGGGAGCAGAAACGATGAGACGCCCGACCGTATGCAAGTCGTCGCTTCGCAGCGTGCCGTAGCTGACGGGAACGGCGCCACGCACGTTCCGATCGTCGATCAACACTCCGAATCGACGGCCGATCATCGACAGCGGCACGCGGAGCTCTACCGTGTAACCCTTTCGGCTTGGTTGCACCGCGCCAACGATGCGCGGCTCTTCCACCGCGATGTTCTGACCGAATTCTCCGGTCTCAATGCGCCGCGCCGGGGCCGCTCCGGGCCCGATAGGGGCCACGAAGAACTGCCGCTCTCGTCCGGCCGGATCCTGTATTCCAATCCACACGCGATCGCCGATAGCCGCCGGATCGAGCGGATTCCCACCGGGCGCGTCATAAACGAGGTGGCCCTCAACATCGAGCAGCACATAGAGCATCCGCTCGTTCACGCCCGTGAGAACCCCAAATCGATGCTGGCCCGGCAGACCCATAGGCGAGTCTTTTGTGAAGTAACGCCATGAGCCTGGAGCTCGTGGCCACTCGTCGCCATAGCCGTCCAGATAAGGCGCCGCATTGAGCATGATGGGCTGCAGATCGTAGGGCGAGGGCTGCGGCTCCGCGGGTGGCGATGGTGTGGCATCGGGCGGCGGCGTGGGCTCACCTGCTTGCGCTGCCTCAGACGCCAGCGTCTGCGGCTGCTCAGTCTCGGGCGCCTCCCGATACAGGTAATCCGTGCGTCCCTGTAGCGATGCCGCGATCGTCTGCGCGACGGCCTGCAGGGAATTTCTCTCGCCCTCGCGTAGCGCCGCCTCCATCTGACGCGCATAGCGGCACCCGCCCCATGGCAGCGCCAACGTCAGCAAGCCGAGTAATAGGAGTTTTAAGCGCAGGGACATCGGTGCGTGGACCGAGGATCACTCAACCCAACGGTAGCCCATTCCGTAGACCGTCTGCACGGCGTCGAAGGTTGGATCGATGCCCTGGAACTTACGGCGAATGCGTTTGATGTGTGAAGTGATGGTGTTGTCGTCGAGGACGACATTCGCGGCGTCCATGAGCTGCTGGCGGTTCTTGACATGCCCGGGATTGCGCGCGAGCGCGTGCACGATCCAGAACTCCGTGAGGGAGAGCAACACGACCTGTCCCTCCCACTCCACCTGCATGCGCTCGCCATCGATCATCAACGGGCCGCGGCGGATGACCTGCGAGGTCTCGGCGGGCTTGCGCAGCGCATCGACCCTCCGGAAGAGTGCATTCACCCGCGCGATCAGGTGGGCGAGGCTCAAGTCCTTTGTCAGGAAATCGTCGGCTCCCAACCGCAGTCCCGACACCGCGTCCAGCTCGCTATCGCGCGCCGTAAGGAAAATGATCGGCAGCTCCGCGGAAAGCGCCCGCAATTGCCGGCAGAGCTCGAAGCCACCCTCCGGCTCCTCCTCGAGCGAGATGTCGATGACGGCCAGGTCGGGCAGACGCGTTGCGAAAGCGGCCATGGCCTGTTTGCGGTTGCTGTAGGTCCGCACGACATAGCCTTCCCGGGTGAAAGCCGCCGCATAGTTGTCACGGATCGCGGGCTCGTCTTCGACGATGGCAACTTGTCGCTTCATGGGTTGCACAGGCTACAGCCTGTGACCGCGCGGTTCCAGCGCATCATTTTTCGCCACAATTGATCGCTGACCTGCCCGTTTGCCGCCCCCGGCGGGCGATTCCCTGCTGGCGAAATGCTCACTACGGAGATACCGGAGCTGAGCACCATGAAAGCGAAAGTCCTGATGACATCGGTCAAGACGCTGTTGGTCGAGCGCCGCGAGCTGATCACCAACTGGCTGGCCGTGCTGGCCCTGTTGGCGGTGGGGGTTGTATGGCCGCCTGTTTGAA
>DAITMW010000163.1:0-9594 GCA_036834945.1 Steroidobacteraceae bacterium | reverse complement strand
GGTAGCCGCCGACTCACGTGCGGCTTCAGAAGCCCCGCATCCACCAACCGTGCGATGCCTGTCAGGATCTGCCCCGGCCTCTCGGGCTCGATCTCGTGCGCTGTTGGAATGCCCATGAACTCGTAATGCACCGTCACGTTCTTGTAAAGAAGCCCGCGCCCCCGATCGCCGCTGCTCGAGCCCAGGATGGTGACGATCTGCCCGTTGACCGCCAGACAATCGAGACTCTTCTGAAAGACCTCGCCGCCCACCGTGTCGATCACAACGGGAACGCCCTTGCCGTGCGTGAGCTGCCGCATGTGCTCGACGAAATCGGTCTGGCGATAATCGATCACATCGTCTGCGTGCAAGACGTCCCGACAAAACGCGATGGACTCTTCTCGACCTGCCGTCGTGATGACGCGGCATCCATGGAGTCGCGCAAGTTGCACTGCAATGTGCCCGACGCCACCCGCACCCGCATGGATCAGCACCGTCTGCCCAGGTTGGATGCGAGCACGCAAGTGCAGAGCTTCCCATGCTGTTTGACTAACGAGCGGCAGTGCTGCAGCGGTCGCATGATCGACAGTCGCCGGCTTGCGAGCTGCGCTACGAGCGTCGATGGCAGCGTAATCGGCGTTTGCACCATCGCGGAACAAATTGGGCGCCGCAAAGACTTCGTCACCCACATTCCACTGCTTCGCGCCGGGACCGCAGCGTACGACGACGCCGCTGACGTCGTAACCGAGAATGAGCGGGAGCGAACGACCGCCACCACCACCGGTCTGCCGTACTTTCGTGTCCACCGGATTCACCGAAGTCGCATGCACTTCGACGAGAACGTCGGTATCCCGCAACGCCGGCTCGGGCCGTTGTTCGATATTCAGAACGTCCGGGCTGCCATAGGTGTGAAGAACGGCTGCGCGCACAGGGACTCTCCGGCAGTAAGCTCGATGTCGTATTCTAATCGCGCCACGGATCAAGCAAGGATCAATCGTTTCTCATGAAGATTCCCGAGATTCTCATCGTCGAGACCATTCACCAGCCGGGCAGTCTGGCAAAAGTGCTCCAGGTGATTGCCGATGCAGGACTCACTATCGAACATCTGACCGCTCTACGCCGTGATCAAGGCCGGACCCTGTGGGAAATCACGCTGGAGATGGACGAGGAGGCGGATCGCAGCCTCTACGACCGCATCGGACAATTGCCGACCGCACGCTTCGTCGGCAAGTCCGATCGGGTTTTCAATCGGCACCGCGGCGGCAAGATCCGCACTGTCGCGAGCATTCCGATCAATACGTTGCAGATACTGCGCGATGTCTACACTCCAGGCGTCGCGCGGGTGTGCCTGGCGATCAAGGAAGACCCGCGCGCGGCTCACGACTTCACGAGTGTCGACAATACTGTTGCGATCGTAACGAACGGTACGGCGGTCCTGGGGCTCGGGAACATCGGAGCGCTGGCCGGTCTACCCGTCATGGAAGGCAAGGCTGCTCTGTTCGCCGACCTGGTCGGCATCAGCGGCGTGCCCATCCTGCTGAAGGAAACGCAACCTGACCGCGTCGTCGCTGCGATCACGGCGATCGAGCTGTCGTTCGGAGCGATTCAACTCGAAGACTTCGCCGCGCCCGAATGTTTCGAGATCGAGGAGAAGTTGCGGGAGCGTTTGCAGAAGCCAGTCCTGCACGATGACCAACACGGCACGGCCGTAGTCGCTCTGGCGGCGCTGATCAACGCCGCCCGCCACGCCGGACGAAGCCTGCGCGACAGCGTGGTTGGACAAGTTGGTCTCGGCGCGGCCGGCACCGGAATAGTCAGGTTGCTGCGCGCCTACGGCGTCGAGCGCGTCCTCGGCGCGGATCGCAGCCCCGAAGCCATCCGACGGCTGGAGTCACTGGGAGGCGAGGGCGCCTCACTCGAGTCGATCATGCAGAGAGCCGACATCGTGCTCGCGACGACGGGTGTGAAGGGCTTGATCAAGCCCGAATGGGTCCGCCCCGGCCAGGTCATCCTGGCACTCTCGAATCCCGACCCGGAGATCGAGCCCCTGGTAGCGCGCGAGCGCGGTGCCGCCTTCGCCGCCGACGGCAAAGGAATCAACAACGTGCTCGCCTTCCCAGGGTTGTTCAAGGGTGCGCTCGCCGCCCGCGTCACGCACTTCAGTGACCAGATGCTGATGGCGGCCGCCGATGCCATCGCGCAGCTGGCCCGCGGCGACGAGTTGGTCCCCGACCCGCTGGACAAGAGCGTCCACGAGCGTGTGACCGCCGCGGTAAAGGACGCCGCCGCCGAACCGGAAATCGTCTTCTAAGGCATTCCCATCCCGCGCGCTGTCGCCGAGTTGGGCAGCGCATTGCCGGCTACTGGCCGCAGCGCTACTGACCGCAGCGCTGCCGGCCGTGACGCTCTCATTCCCACCCGTCTGGGAGGAGCAATCAGTAGGGCAGGCTGAACCTGCGATAAGCCGCCGCAACCAGCCACAGCGGCCCGATCAACAGAAACTGCACATCCTTGAAAAAGGACGGCCGCTTCCCCTCGATCGCATGTCCCACGAACTGCCCGATCCAGGCGGCCACGAAAATCACCAGTGAAGTGACCCACAAAGGCCACGGCAACGCCGCCAACCGCTCGGTAATCAACACCAATACCATGAAAGCGAGCAGCACCCCGAGCGCCAGGGCGGGCGACAGGGCAAAGTAGTAAGTCAGCGCGGCCACCGCCGCCAGCGTCGCCCAGTTCACCCACGGCGAAATCGCGGCAAACGCAGCCGGTACGGGCAGTGACCACAAGAACCCCAACACCGACAACACGATCGGCGGCACACACAACCAGTGGAGCAGCTTGTTGGTCGGGTTGGCGTGGCTGGCGCCGTACTCCCCGAGCCAGTCGGTGACGGTTCGCATGTTCGTAACGCTACCAAAGAAAAAGCCCGGCGTCCTCGCGGACGTCGGGCTCCATTCGATCACGTGTCAGCGATCGGGCGCCGGCTACGCGCAAAGCGTCATGCGGCAGCCTCGGAGCCCATCATCCCACGCAGCTTACCCAACGCATTCGATTCGATCTGCCGGATACGCTCCGCCGACACGCCATACTTATCCGCAAGGTCGTGCAGGGTAGCCTTGTCGTCGGTCATCCAACGCTGCTGCAGGATGTCACGACTGCGGTCGTCGAGCCGGGCCAATGCGCCCTGCAGACGGTCCGAAGAGTCGTCCTCCCACTCGGCAGCCTCCACCTTCTCCGCCGGATCCGCATCCGTGGCGGGCAGGTACGACGCCGGGCTGTAAACCTCTTCCTCATCCGACTCGGGTACCGGGTCGAATGACATGTCACGGGCAGCCAGACGCTTCTCCATCTCCGTGACTTCGCTCGGGCTCACACCCAGGTCCCGGGCAACCGCCGCGGTCTCCTCGGCGGACAACCAGGTCAGGTTCTTCTTCATCCGGCGGAGGTTGAAGAACAGCTTCCGCTGCGCCTTGGTGGTGGCGATCTTCACCAGCCGCCAGTTGCGCAGCACGTACTCATGAATCTCGGCGCGGATCCAGTGAACCGCGAACGACACCAATCGCACGTTCTGGTTGGGGTCAAAACGCTTCACGGCCTTCATCAGGCCGACATTACCTTCCTGGATCAGATCGCCCACGGGCAATCCATACCCGCTGTAGCCACGGGCAATGTGGACGACAAATCGCAGATGCGACAGCACCAGCTGCCGGGCGGCACCGAGGTCGCTACGGAAGCGGAAGCTCTCGGCGAGATCACGCTCTTCTTCTCGGGTCAGGACTGGAATTCGGCCCACTCGGTCCAAGTAAGCATCCAGGCTTCCCAAGGGACCGGCGAGCGCGAAGTCGCCGTTGTGGGCGATCAAAGCGGTACTTGCGGTCATGAAATCTCCCATCGGTTGGGTAGGCATATTAGCACTCGGGTACATAGAGTGCTAAGGGGCCCAAAAAGTTCCCTTGGGTCATACCTCTCGACACTCCAATTCGCCTTATCGAACAATAGCTTGAACCCCTCCTAGCCCTCCCTGCATCCCTCTTCCGAGAGGGGGGCAACGGCCCGTCGGAGGGGAAGTTCCGTCGCCCTCTGCCAGGGCTACGGCAAGGTCGCCTCAGGAGCCCTTCCGGCCGGCCAGGAGCGCCCTTCCCCCATCAGCTTGGGCGAGCACGGACGGATCGTCTTGAACCTTTGTGGCCCCTCTGGTGCGTATTTGTCCCGTCGGCCAAAACGTCAGCTTTGCTGGAAGCCGGGCTCATCGCAGAGGAGGTTGGACGGAGCCTCGAGAGCAGGATTGGACAGGCCGCGAGACATGCATTGGACATAAAGTCCAACTGCGAAGTTCCGAGCCCCTTGTAGAATCCGCGCGCCGACACCGAACGCAGCCTTATCGGCAGGAGCTCCTTGAGTGGACATACACGCACTGCTGCTGGCCCGACTCCAGTTCGCGTTCACGATCAGTTTCCACATCATCTTCCCTGCGTTCTCGATCGGATCCTCCGCCTACGTCGCGACGCTCCTCGTCCTTTGGAAGCGCACCGGCCACGATCACTTCCACCGCCTCGCGCGCTTCTGGACAAAGATCTTCGCCGTGTCCTTCGCGATGGGCGTCGTCTCCGGCATCCCGCTTTCCTACCAGTTCGGCACCAATTGGGCGCGCTTCTCCGAAGTCGCCGGCAATGTCATCGGACCATTGATCGGCTACGAGGTGCTGACCGCCTTCTTCCTCGAGGCGACCTTTCTCGGCGTGATGCTGTTCGGATGGCAACGGGTTCCGCCGTGGCTGCACGTGGCCTCGGCCGTCCTCGTCGCCTTGGGCACGGCGATCTCCGGATTCTGGATTCTCTCGGCGAACAGCTGGATGCATACCCCGGATGGCTACGAGCTGCGCAACGGCATCGCCTATCCGGCGAGCTGGCTGAGAGTCATCTTCAACCCGAGCTTCCCCTACCGCTTCGCGCACATGATGACCGCCGCGTACCTCACAACCTCGGTCGTTGTGCTCGCCACGGGCGCGCGTTACCTGATCCGCAAGGAGTTTGAGACCGAGGGTCGCACCATGATGCGCATGGGCGTCGGGATGCTCGCGATCCTGGGCCCGTTGCAGCTGCTGATCGGCGACCAGCACGGACTGAACACCCTGCAGCATCAGCCCGCGAAGATCGCGGCCATCGAGGCGCACTGGGATGACGACGGGCCGGCGGACCTCGTGCTCTTCGCGCTCCCTGACGAGAAAGCCGAGAAAAATCTTGCCGAGATCGCCATCCCGCACCTCGGCAGTCTCGTGCTCACCCACAGTTGGGATGGCCGCTTTTTTGGCATCAAGGACTTTCCGCGCGACCAGCGTCCTCCGGTCGCATCGATCTTCTTCGCTTTCCGGATCATGGTGGCGATCGGCCTGGCGCTGATTGCGATGGGGCTCACTGGCGCGTTCCTGTGGTGGCGGAAGAAGCTCTTCAGCACGCGCTGGTATCTGCACATCGTCGCGCGTGCCTGGTGGCTGGGCTTCATCGCGATTCTCGCCGGCTGGCTCACCACCGAAAGCGGGCGTCAGCCCTATGTCGCCTACGGGATCCTGCGCACCGACGAGGCGCTGTCACCCGTAGGCGCCGCGACCATTGCGACCTCGCTGACGCTCTTTGTGTTGGTTTATTGCGTGTTGTTCTCCATCGGCATCTACTACATTCACCGCCTCATCTGGAACGGCCCGAAGGGCGAGGCCGTGAAGCCGGTCGCCCTCCCGGAGGGCCTGCCGAATCGTCCGCTGTCGATGGCGGACAAGCCAACCCGCGAAGCCAGTGGCCGCGACCCGCAGCCGCCGGGCCATGCATCGAAGTCGACGGACAACCCGGAGCGCGAGCCATGAACCCGGACAACCTGGCCGGCCTGGCTTACTGGCTGCCCGTCATCAGCGCGGCGATCATCGGGCTGGCTGTCGCCATGTACGTCGTGTTGGACGGATTCGACCTGGGCGTGGGCATCCTGTTTCCCTACTTCCCCACGGAAGGCGAGCGGGACCAGGCCATGAACTCGGTGGCGCCCTTCTGGGACGGCAACGAGACATGGCTCGTGCTCGGGGGCACCGGGCTCCTGGTGGCGTTTCCCTTCGCATACGCCGTGATCATGCCGGCGTTGTACGTACCCTTGATCGCCATGCTGCTCGCCCTGGTGTTTCGTGGCGTAGCGTTCGAATTCCGTTGGGTCGCGAAGCCGCACCACCACAAGTGGGATGTTGCCTTTACCGCCGGGTCCACCGTGGCGGCCTTCTGCCAGGGGCTCATGTTGGGCGGTCTGTTGAGTGGGATCCGGGTCGAGGGCGATCATTTCGCCGGTGGACCTTTCGACTGGCTTTCACCATTCAGCCTGATGTGCGGCGTGGGTCTGGTGGTGGGTTACGCGTTTCTGGGCGCCTGCTGGCTGGTCATGAAAACCTCGGGAGGCGTCGAGCAGGGCGCCCGCCGGATCGCGCGGCCGCTGTTCATCGCCTTCCTGGCGTTCATCCTGCTCGTGAGCGTATGGACCCCGTTGCGGTTCGAGAGGATCGCGGCCCGCTGGTTCGCA
Source organism: Steroidobacteraceae bacterium (assembly GCA_036834945.1). Taxonomy (GTDB): domain Bacteria; phylum Pseudomonadota; class Gammaproteobacteria; order Steroidobacterales; family Steroidobacteraceae; genus 13-2-20CM-66-19. Next base: position 3,060 of record DAITMW010000163.1, on the reverse strand, counting down.
ATGCCCAACATCCTTTATCTCTCACCCGTGCCCATCCTGACGGTGGTACTCGCGGTGTCGTGTTGGCGCGGCTTGGGTGGGCGGCATCCCACTGTAGCCTTCAACAGCGCGGTAGGGCTGTTCGTCGTGGCTTATATCGGACTGATCATCTCGACAGTGCCCTACCTAGTCCCGCCCTCGGTCACCGTCTGGCAGGCGGCGGCGGCCCCGAAATCCCAGGCATTCATCCTGGCCGGCATGGCCATCATGGTGCCTGTCATTCTCGGCTACACGGTATTCGTCTATCACACCTTCCGCGGCAAGATCCGGCCCGGCGAGGGATATCACTAGGGGTTCTGGACGATGGTCCCCTGGTGGAAGACGATCTTCCAGCCATCCGCCGAGCGTCTCCAGATGGTCGCGCGGCGAGTGATGCGCCCACCCTGTTGTCGCAGGGTGTAGGTGAGGAGAAAAACGTCCACCGCCAGCTCCTGGCAACGGAAGTCCGTGGTTTCCCAGACTTCCTCCACGGGACTGCGGTGCTGCTCTTCCAGCGCGTCCAACACGTACTTGCGGGTGTAGCGTCGCCCCGAGGCGCCGACCTCCCAGAAGTCGGCGGTCGTCATACCCTCGAAGTCCTCACGCTTCGTCCCGAGCTCGGGACGATGGAAGATGGGCTCCCTGCACCTCAGCTCTGCCAGGACACCCAGCAGCTTTGGATCCGTCGTGGCGGCGAGTTCCATGTCGGTCCCCTTGTCCGATTATCAAAAGTCGCCTTCGGCGCTTTTGATCGGGTCCCGAAAGGCGTGACTTTCGGTCCCCTTGTCCGATTATCAAAAGTCGCCTTCGGCGCTTTTGATCGGGTCCCGAAAGGCGTGACTTTCGGTCCCCTTGTCCGATTATCAAAAGTCGCCTTCGGCGCTTTTGATCGGGTCTCGAAAGGCGTGACTTTCGGTCCCCTTGTGAGAGGTTTGTCGGTACCCCTGGGGCCACTATTATCCTCCTGCCGCGGCAAGCCGCGAGTCTTCTTGCCGCGGCAGGCCGCGAGTCCTCCTGCCACGGCCCGCCGCGAGCCCATCTGCCGTAACCGCCGCGGCTGCCTCCCTAGCCGACTTCCAGCACCACCTTCCCATGATGCTGCCGCTCCAACCGCTGTTGGGCTTCCGCAGCGTGATCCAACGGATAGGTCGCCTGGACACACGGTCTCACCTTGCCAGCATCAACCAGGCGCCCGATCTCCGCCAGCTCCGCCCCGTCCGGGTGGGCGACGTAGTTTGTTGCACGGGCGTGATGCTCGCGGGCTTTGGCGTCCGAGGGTTTGGCGAGTGTGGAGACCAGGGTGCCGCCGTCCTTGAGCACGGCCCAGGAGCGCTCCTGCGTGTCGCCGGCCACGAGGTCGAAGACGAGATCGACATCGTGCAGTTTGTCCTCGAAACGCTCCGTCTTGTAATCGACCACCTCGTCGGCTCCGAGCGAGCGCACGAACTCCACGTCCTGCGAGGACACTGTTGTACAAACCGTGGCGCCCTTCGCCTTCGCAAACTGAATGGCGAGGTGACCGACGCCTCCCGCGCCTCCGTGAATCAACACGCGCTGGCCGGCGTGGAGATTGCCTTCGTCGAACAGTCCCTGCCAAGCCGTGAGACCCGCCAGGGGGATCGCGGCGGCTTCGGAGTAATCGAGAGTCTGAGGCTTCCGTGAGCACAACCTCGCTTTGATGGTGACGTACTCGGCGTAGCCTCCCGACCCGGTGTCGAGCATTGCATAGACGGCGTCCCCTTCCTTCAGGTCGTGCACGGCGCGGCCGCAACGCTCCACGGTGCCGGAGACATCGCGGCCCAGGACTTTCGGGAGCTGTTGCTCCTTCACCGGTGGATAGTGCCCGGCGCGGATCTTGTAATCGACCGGGTTCACACTGGCGGCGCGAACCTTGATCAGTACCTCGTCCTGCGCGGGCTGCGGAATGTCGACAGTCTCGAGCTTGAGAACTTCCGGACCGCCGAACGAGTGAATGCAAACGGCTTTCATCTTGGCCATGGTGGAGCTCCGGTTCGGGTCGATCTGTCTGCCGATGTCGAACGAACCCCCGGGTCGCAACCCGGTTCCCACGCATATCGAGAGATTCGCACCCGTTATTCCCACTGGCCCCCGTCGCCCCGTCCTCAGCAAACTATGGCAACACAGCAACGAGGTCCGAATCGAACATGGGTGCACAAGAAGTCATCAGCAAAACGGAGATCGTGGCCAGGTCGCTACCGCCGAAGTCACTACCGATAAACAAGTGGCCGGAAAGTGAGAGACCACGCGAGAAGCTGCTCGAAAAGGGCGCGCACACTTTGTCGGACGCGGAGTTGCTCGCGGTGTTGTTGAGGTCGGGTACGCGAGATCAAAACGCCATAGAACTCGCTCAGGCACATATCGTCGCGTTCGGATCGTTGCGCGAGCTGCTGACGGCCGAGTGGAGCCGTTGGTCCGACAAGGCAGGCGTAGGCCTCGCGCGCTACGCCACTCTTCAGGCTGCGTTAGAGCTGGCGAAGCGCCATTTGCGCGAGTCGTTGAAGCTCGGCTCCCTGTTGACGACGCCGGAGATGACCCGCCGATTTCTCGTGGCGCAGTTGCGCGACCGCCCCTACGAGGTCTTCTGCGTCCTCTACCTGGATAGCCGCCATCGGCTGATCGCCTTCGAAGAACTGTTCCGAGGCACGACCGACAGCGCCCAGGTGCATACCAGGGAAGTCCTGCGGCAAGCCCTGGCCCACAACGCCTCAGCATTGATCTTCGCTCACAATCATCCCTCCGGGATCAGGGACCCGAGTCACGCCGACGAGCTCATCACGAAGCGGCTCCGGGAAGCCCTCGCGCTGATGGACGTCCGGGTGCTCGATCACCTGATCGTCGGGGACAGCAGCTGCTACTCCTTCGCCGAGCATGGCTTGCTGTAGTCCGCGAAAAGGGCCGCCGGCCTTGAGATCCGGGGGCCGCGCTGGTATAAAGCTCGGCTCCGGCGAGGGAGCCATCTTCCCTTGTCCCTAAGTCACTGAATTCTCAAGGTTGTTCGTATGTCCCGCGTTTGCGAAATCA
>DAITMW010000162.1:3964-16312 GCA_036834945.1 Steroidobacteraceae bacterium | reverse complement strand
ATCGCCTTCTCCAACGGCTCACCGACCGGGAGGTGGCTGTCGATCACAATATCCGTGGCGATCGACTGGGACAGGGCCGCTCCCGGGACGAGGCCCAACAGCGGCAGAGCGGACAAACAAACATGGCTGAGTTTCACGTGAGCTCCTGATCCTGGCATCCAACGCAGGGAACAAAAAAGCACACAGCGCGCTCTATGGCGCGCCGTTGCTCGCTGTACGCGCGGGATACTAGGGTGGGGTCGTCCAGTGACTCAGACGATGGATCCGGCCACTGCCGAGTTGCGCCACCGCGCGAACCGGGTCACAGCACGGTGGAACAGCACCGAAAAGACGACAGGAAGCACTCAGCACGCCCTTGCTGAAGAGCTGTTGCGCACGGTGCCGTCGGCACGGCAGCGAAGGCTCGTTGTTGATTGCTGGGAACACGTCGATGGATGTGGAAGCAATCCGCATGCCAAGCCCCGCTCGAGGCTCGCTTTTTGGCGACACCCGGCGCAGGCTAGGGGTCCACCTGTCGAACCCAGGGGGATTCATCATGGCTATGTACATGCTCATGGCGAAGTATTCAGCCGCGGCGCTGAAGGGGATCATGGAGACGGGCAGTGATCGCGAGGCCGCGGCTCGCGAAGCGGTCGAGACCGCGGGGGGACGGCTGCTCGGTTTCTATGGAATGGTCGGCCAGGAATACAACCTGGCCATGATCGTCGAGACGCCCGGCTATGCGGAATACATGGGCGCTCTCGCACCGGCGATCCTGGGCGGAGTGTTCGATTCGTACAAGACAATTCCGCTGTTCACCCACGAGGACGTGAAGAAGGCGATCCCGATCGCCAAAAAGGTGCGCGCGGTCTATCGTCCACCGAACGGCTGATCACGGCCCTGGCATCCGGCACGATGCGGTCCGGTGGAGCCCACGGTAGAGCTTCTCCGGACCGCGCGGTTTTTCATGCTATGAACAAGACATTCGACGCAATCATCATCGGCGCCGGACAGGCAGGTCCATCTCTCGCGGGGCGGCTCACAGCCTCCGGAATGACAGTGGCCATCATCGAGCGCCACCTTTTCGGCGGCACCTGTGTCAACACGGGGTGCACACCGACCAAGACACTCATCGCCAGCGCCGGGATCGCGCACCAGGCCAGGCGGGCCGCCGAGTACGGTATCCGTTTATCGGGCGACATCTCGACCGACATGGCGGCCGTCAAGCAACGTAAGGAGACCGTCGTTGCCGCCTCACGCGACGGACTCGAGAAGTGGCTGAGAAGCATGGAGCGCTGCACGGTGCTCAACGGCCATGCGCGATTCGAATCACCACGCGAGGTGCGTGTAGGCGATGAGTTGATCAGCGCCAGGCGCATATTCCTCAACGTCGGCGGCCGCGCCGCCGTGCCTCGCATGCCGGGGATCGACAAGATCCCCTACCTCACCAACACCTCCATCCTCGAGCTGGACCGCCTCCCCCGGCACCTGGTCGTGATCGGTGGCAGCTATATCGGGCTGGAATTCGCGCAAATGTACCGGCGGTTCGGCAGCGAAGTGACGGTCATCGAGATGAAGCCACGTTTGACCTGGCGCGAAGACCCTGATGTCTCCGCTGCCATCGAGAGCATTTTCAAGAACGAAGGCATCACGGTGCGCACCGCGGCCGAATGCATTCGCTTCGACAAGAATGGCGACGAGATTGTCGCTGGAGTCGATTGCAAGGACGGCTCCCCCCGAGTACCGGGCTCACACGTGCTGTTGGCCGTCGGACGCCGGCCCAACACCGACGACCTGGGTCTCGATCGCGCCGGAGTCGCCACGGACGCCAACGGTTACATCACCGTCGATGACCAGTTGCGCACGAACGTGGAAGGGATCTGGGCACTGGGAGACTGCAACGGCCGGGGTGCGTTCACCCACACCGCGTACAACGACTTCGAGATCGTGGCCGGCAACCTCCTCGAAGGCCGCTCCCGCAAGGTGAGCGACAGGATTCCTTGTTATGCCCTGTTCATCGACCCGCCGCTCGGCCGCGTGGGCGTGACAGAAGCGCAGGCCCGTGCGACCGGACGAAAGATCCGCATCGGCAAGCGGCCGATGACCCGGGTCTCGCGAGCCGTCGAGAAGGGTGAGTCACAGGGCTTCATGAAGGTGGTCGTCGACGACGACACCCGGCAAATACTGGGAGCGGCGATTCTGGGTGTGGGCGGCGATGAGGCGGTACATGGGATCATCGATATCATGTCCGCCAGGGCGCCCTACGCCATCCTGCGCGACACGATGCACATCCACCCGACCGTCTCGGAGTTGATTCCGACGATCCTCGGCGAGCTGCAGGCGTGAATTACAAGGCGTCGGCGATATCCTGCATGAGCCCGCTGTCCTGCGGCTTGGTCGGCGGCGGATAGCGCTTGAGCACCCGCCCGTCACGGCCGATGAGGAACTTCTCGAAGTTCCATTCGATGTCACCCGCGAACCCGTTTTCGGGCGCGGTCAGAAACTCGTACAACGGATGCCGGCTCGGCCCGTTCACTTCCAGCTTGGTGCTCATCGGGAAGCTGACATCGTAATTCGTCTGGCAGAACTCCACGATCTGCGCTTCGGTCCCCGGCTCCTGTGCGCCGAATTGGTTGCACGGAAAGCCGACCACGGCGAAATCCTGCCCCTGCAACTCGCGATGCAACTGTTCGAGGCCGGTGTATTGAGGAGTCAGGCCGCAGCGACTGGCCACATTCACGGCAAGGACCACTTTACCGCGCAGGCCGCCCAGTAGATCGGCGGAGCCGTCGATGCTCCGAACCGCGATATCGTAAAAGCCGGCCATGCGCGCACCTCGGTGTTGCGTAGTTTCGAAGGCAGCGTGAATCATACCGCAGCGGGCGTCAATCAAAGCAGCCTGGAGGCGGCGTCCGCGCGCATTCGCAGCAGCTGCCGCTCGCGGGCGTTACCGGCGAGCGCCGCGGCGCGCTCGAACTCCTTCGACGCTTCGGCGCGCCTGCCGAGCTTTTCCAAAAGGTCACCCCGGACAGTGGGAAGCAGGTGGTAGTCCCGTAGCGAGGGCTCGTTCACCAGTCCGTCGACGATTTCCAGCCCCGCCTCCGGACCGGCAGCCTTCGCGACCGCGACCGCCCGGTTGAGCTCGATGATGGGCGATGGAGTCAGAATGGCGAGCGCGGCATAGAGAGCTGCGATCCGACTCCATTCAGTCGCCTCCGCCGTCAGCGCCCGCGCGTGACATGCCGCGATCTCAGCCTGCAAAACATACGGTCCCGGAGCAATGGCAAACCTGGCAAACGCAGGTGGGCGCGCTCCGTTCAGGCGGGCGGCTCGCTCCAAGGCCGCCAGCCCGCGATGGATCAACAATTGATCCCAACGCGCGCGGTCCTGATCCAACAGCAGCACGGGCGCGCCGGATGCGTCGGTCCGTGCACGCAGGCGCGATGCCTGAATCTCCATCAACGCCACGAGTCCATGCACTTCGGGCTCATGGGGCGCCAGCTCCGCCAGAATACGCCCGAGACGCAAGGCATCCTCACACAGCTCCGGGCGCACCCAGTCGTCACCGGCCGTTGCGGCATAACCCTCGTTGAAAATGAGATAGATGACCTGGAGCACGGAAACGAGCCGCTCGGACAGTTCCGGCCCCTGGGGAATCTCAAAGGGCACCCGCGCATCCGACAACGTGCGCTTCGCGCGAACGATGCGTTGTGCCATCGTGGTCTCCGGGACCAGGAAGGCCCGGGCAATCTCCTCGGTGGTGAGACCGCCGATGAGGCGCAAGGTCAACGCGACCCGCGCCTCGGAGGACAACACGGGATGACATGCGGTGAAGATCAGGCGCAACAGATCGTCCCCGAGGTCGCCTCGATCCAGCTCCGCCTCGATTCCCATTGAATCCTGGTCCACCTCCATGTCGTAACCGAGCTGTTGGTGTTTGCGCTCGGCGAGACTCTGCCGGCGCAGCTGGTCGATCGCACGGTTTCTGGCGGCCGCCATGAGCCAGGCTCCCGGATTGTCGGGGATACCGGATCGCGGCCATTGCTCCAAGGCGGCCACGAGCGCGTCCTGCGCGAGCTCTTCCGCACGGCTCACGTCACGCATGAGACGCGCCAGGGCGGCGATGAGTCTGGCGGATTCAATCCGCCAGACTGCCTCGATCGCGCGGTGAGTATTACTCACTTCGATGGTGGCCCGGCGCGCTCCTTCACGTCCGGAAACTTGTCCACGGCCTTCTGTACATCGGGTGGAAAGTCCGAGAACTCCTGCACCTGCCGGATCTCAATGACCTCGTTCTCACCCCCGGGGCAGCGCATGGCCCATTGCACCGCCTCCTCCTTCGACTTCACCTGGATCATCCAGTAGCCGCCCACCACCTCTTTGGCCTCGGCGAAGGGACCATCGGTCACCTTCGGCTTGCCACCGGCGAAAGAGACCCGCGCCCCCATCGACGGCGGGTGCAGTCCGTCGAGCGCCAGCAGCACGCCCGCCTTCTGCAACGCCTCGTTGTACTTCATCATCGACTCGACCGCTTTCGCATCCGGCATGGTGCCCGGCGTGGCCGTCTCGTACCCCTTCGGGATCATGATCATCATGAATCGCATGACCTATCGCTCCGTTTTTGCCCTTACCTGAAAGGACGTCGAACGAGGCCCGCCGGAATCGACACTACTTGTGCAGATCGTCGATCCAGCGGACCAGCTCGGGCGTTTCGACGGCTTGGATGTCCAGGTTCACCACCAGCCCCTGCTGCCCACTGCGCGTCAGTACACAGTGGAGCTGGAGGTCGTCGCTTGCATTGATTTCCTGGTGAGGAACGTAAGGGGGAACGTAGATGAAATCGCCAGCCTCGGCTTCGGCTACAAATTCCAGATGCTCGCCCCAGCGAAGGCGGGCCAGGCCGTTGACCACGTAGATGACGCTCTCGAGGTCACCGTGATGATGCGCCCCAGTTTTGGCCTTTGGCTCGATAGTGACCGTTCCCGCCCAGAGCTTCGACGCTCCGGTGAGCTCGGTCGTCACGGCCGCGCGGCGCTGCATCCCCGGCGTCTGCGCGGTGTTCGAGCTCAGCTCGCCCGCGCGGATGATGCGCACACCGTTCGTTCGCCATCGGCTTCTATTGGGCTCACTCATCACGGCTCCCCTTGCCCCGCTCAGGCCAGCGCGTAGAGATATTCTACAAAAGAGGCGACGGCACCATCCAACCCCTGCACCTTCGGATGAGTCGACTCGATGAGATAGTACTCATCCGGCGCGTGGGCTCCGGTGCCGTGACCGAGGCCGAAGTGACCCGCGGGCAGATTCAACGGCGGACCGGTGAACACATAGCCGGGCCACGAGCCGGCCGATCGGGGCCATAGCTGCGGCTCGACACCGAGCTTGCGATAGGTGGCGAGTTGAGTCTGGATCAGCTTGCTGTCCGGGTCGGTCGAGGTCGGATCGTACCCGCCGCTCATGTTGACTTCGATGTCGGGGAAACCGTGCTTCGCCAGGTGCGCCTGCAACTTCGCGAGCGTATCGGCGGCGGTCATGTCGGGCACGAGGCGCATGTCGATCTTGGCGACCGCGCGATGCGGCAGCACGGTCTTGCCACCCGGACCGGTATAACCCGCGACCAGCCCCTCGATGTTGATCGTTGGCCGGGACTCGAGCGACATCAGGGAATCGACCCAGTTCTTGTCGTGCACCCAGCGTTGCACACCGAGCTGCTGTTTGACCGTGCTCTCGGCGGTCTTCGCGGCGTGCTCCCGGATCATCCGCTCCTGGGCGGCGGTGAGCGGCTTCGCCTTTTCGAAGAAACCTTCGACAGCCGGTGTATGCCCATCCTTCTCCACGAGCGTGCCCAGCGCCTGCACGAGGTGCCACGTGGGCGAGTCCACCTGCGCCTCGAGGCTCGAGTGCACGTCATGCGAGGGACCCCTGCCCCACTTCTCACCGGTCGAGACGAGCTCGAGCTCCACGACACCCTTGGCACCCAGGCTGACCTGGAGCCCGCCATCGCGATCCTGTCCGGCCTCGGGCATGAAAATCCCGCTGCACTTCTTCAACTCGGCCAACACTTCGGGGTTGAGGATCACCTCGCGAAAATGCGGCGAGGCAATCTCCTCCTCGCCTTCGCACACGAGCACCAGGTTCACCGGCAGCTTGCGCCCGGCCGCCTTGAAGGCCATCAGCGCACTCAGGAACGAGTTTTCCGGCCCCTTCTGGTTCACCGCACCGCGTCCCATGCAGACGGTCCCCAGCCCTGCCTTCTGCACGAGCCGTCCCTCCAATGGCGGCGAGCTCCACTCCTCCGGCACGAATTGCTTCACGTCGTACATGAAGTAAATTCCAACCGTCGTGCGCGCGCCGCTGTCGATCTTGCCGAACACACCGGGCTTGCCCGAAGTCGGGATGAGCTTTACTCCTGTAAAGCCGGCATTACGGGCGAGCATCGCCATGTGCTCGGGCCCCTGTGGGAAATTGCGGTTTTCCGCGGCAATGGACGGCAGAGCGATCCATTCCTGCAGACGCTTGACGTTCTGCGCGTGCATCTTCGGAATCTCGGCCAACACCGCGGCCTTGTCGGCACCATGCCCATCCGCCGCAGCAAGCACCATCGCCGGTGCCGCGGCCAGTGCCGCACCGGCGGCGGCTCCCTGCACGAACTCACGTCGATTCCAGCTCAGATCGCTTCTATCGTCCATACAAAGCTCCCCTGTTGTCAGATCAACTCGCCTATCGTCGCAGATCCAGCAAGTCAGCCCTCGGCGGTGTCCAGGGCGCCCGCGACCGGCACTCGGCGCCGGACGGCGGCCCGACATCGATCAGTGTCATGCCGCCACCGCGGGCGCGATCGAAACGCAGGTCGCCCATCACCCACTGGCTTTGCAGCTCCGCCCCAAAAGGCGCACGCACAAACTGCATGAGGGCGGCCGCGCGGCAATGCGAGCCGGCGAGCTTGGCGAGCAGCGCCCGTGACATCGAGAACTCGCCCGTCCATTGGATTTCCGACGACGACGCGGACTGCGGCATTGGCGCGATCAGCGCAGTACGGGATCGGGTGCGCGAAGTCCTGGGGCAACGTCCGGCCGGCAGCAGTACGGGAGAGAGGGACAACACACCCAACCGTACCGTGTAGAGGTCGCCACGGGTTCCCAACAGCAACACATCCCAACACAGCGGATTGGTGGGGACGGGCGTGAGGATGTGATCGATGACCCGATCGCCGGAGAAATCCGCGGCGGCGATGGCATCTGTCCGGCGAGCCGCGGTGGCGCCAGCGACGATGAACATTGCGGTGACGGCCACAGCGACGCCGGCAGCCGTGAAGGCCGCGGTGGTTGCCGATGTTCGCGCTCCTGCGAAGAGCAGCACCAGGCTCAGCAGCACATATCCGGCGCACCACAGAGGCGTAGCCAGGTGCAGCAGCAACAAGGCGAGCACCGCCAACATTGGCGCGAGCGCCAGGATCACGCGCGCGCTCGTCGAGCGAACCACAAAAAACAAGGGCAACGCGGCCGCCCAATACAGAGGCTCGGCGATGAACACCGAATCGCCGTAGAGCCAGCGGTTTTCCAGCGGCCAGAAAGGGTGCACCCCGTAGCTGTTCAGAGCATCCATGCCCAGGTGCAACGCTACTCCCAACAGCGACGTGGCTGCGATGAGCAGGCGATGGCCGGTCAACGTGGCCCGACGCCATCGCGCCCACAGTTCCGCTGCCCCGTACAGGAGCGCGGCAAGGACCAGGCACACCAGGACGGTGTGGGTATAACCCCGATGCTGCAGCATGTAGTCCAGTTTGGACTGCGTATCGTGCGAGAAGGGATGATAGCTGTAGACCAGGTCCAGATCCGGCAGATTGCTACCGACCACGGACAAGGTAACGAGCAGCCCGCGACGCGTCTCGGGAGCCAGCGATGACTCGCCGGCGCGACGCGAGCGCGCGATGGACTCACCGGCGATGAGGCCGATCAGACTGTGGGAGAGGTTGTCCATTTAAAAGCCGGGGACAAGTGTACGCAAAGCCCGTCCCTGGCGCTCGGTGACACGTCGGGCGGCTCGTGCAGACTGAACGCAGCAAAAGCGTACAAGCCACTGCCGCCGCACACGTGGGACCTTACCGGAACTTTACCGACCCAATGCCGTTCAAGTTCCGGCGCCATGGGCGCCTCCTCGTCGAGGCCCACTGTCGTGTGTCAACTCCGCCGCCTCAGAAATCTGTTGGCCGCGTTGGCGGTAGGATCGCTCCTATACGGCTGCAGCGAGGGGATTCTCGCGCCCGCCGGGCCCGTCGGCCGGGGCGACCGCACCATTCTCCTGAACGCCCTGGCTCTCATGCTGGCGATCGTCATCCCAACCATGGTCGCCACGCTCACGTTCGCCTGGTGGTACCGGGCATCCAATACCCGTGCCCGCTACCTGCCGCGCTGGTCCTATTCCGGCCGTCTGGAGCTCATCGTCTGGTCGATTCCCGCGCTGATGATCTTTTTTCTGGGAGGACTCGCCTGGATCAGCGCGCACGAGTTGGACCCGGCCCAGCCGCTTCCGGGCAAGGCCAGGCCGGTGGAGATCCAGGTCGTCTCGCTCGACTGGAAGTGGCTGTTCATCTATCCGCAACAAGGCATTGCCAGTGTCAATCGCATGGTGATTCCCGCGGGGGTGCCGTTGCATCTGCGCATGACCTCCGCGACGGTGTTGAACGTTTTCTTCGTGCCGCGGCTGGGCAGCCAGATCTACACCATGAACGGCATGACCAGCCAACTCAACCTGCAGGCGGATGAGCCCGGCACCTATCCGGGCCTGTCGGCCCACTTCAGCGGCGACGGCTTCTCCGACATGGCTTTCACTGTGGAGGCCGTGTCCGGGACGGCGTTTGACGACTGGGCGGCCGCGACACGTGAAAAAGGACCTTCGCTCGATGACGCCTCGTACCGCCTGTTGCTACGCCAGACCCAGAACGTCAAACCCTACACCTATGGCGCGGTGGAGCCCGGCCTCTTCGAGGCCATCCTGATGCAGAAGCTGCCACCGGGAGACGGGCCAGCCGACACCCCGAGGCCGACAACCCCCGTGACGACCGCGGAGAACTGATGTGCTCGGCAAACTGACGTGGGACGCGATCCCGTTCGACCAGCCTATTCCGCTGCTGTCGGCCGCACTGGTTGGCCTGGTAATCGCCGGGGTTCTCGTGTGGGTCGCCGTCAAGGGATACCTACCGTACCTGTGGAAGGAATGGATCACGAGCGTCGACCACAAACACATCGGCATCATGTACTGCGTCCTGGCGCTGGTGATGTTGATCCGGGGCTTCATCGACGCTCTCATGATGCGCTCGCAACAGGCCCTGGCGTTCAACGCTCCGGGCTATCTCCCGCCGGAGCACTACGATCAGATCTTCTCCGCCCACGGTACCATCATGATCTTCTTCGTGGCCATGCCGTTCCTCATCGGCCTGATGAATTTCGTCGTGCCGTTGCAGCTGGGCGTGCGTGACGTCGCCTTCCCGACCCTGAATTCCGTCGGCTTCTGGCTGACCGCCTCCGGCATGCTGTTGGTGAACATCTCGCTGGTGGTGGGTGAGTTCGCGCGCACGGGCTGGCTGCCTTTTCCGCCGCTGTCGGAGCTGAAATATTCCCCGGGCGTCGGCGTCGATTACTACCTGTGGTCGCTGCAGATTTCCGGCGTGGGCACGCTCATGACGGGAGTCAATTTCGTCACCACGATCCTGAAAATGCGCGCGCCGGGCATGAACTACATGCGCATGCCCGTCTTCTGCTGGACCGCGCTCGCCTCCAACCTGCTGATCGTGGCGGCATTCCCCATCCTGACCGCCACACTGGCGATGCTGCTGCTCGACCGTTACGTTGGATTTCACTTCTTCACGAACGAAGCCGGGGGCAACCCCATGCTGTTCATGAACCTGATCTGGGCATGGGGTCATCCGGAGGTCTACATTCTCGTGTTGCCGGCCTTCGGCGTCTTCTCGGAGGTGGTCGCGACTTTCTCCGGCAAACCCCTCTTCGGCTACCGCTCCATGGTGGCGGCGACCCTGGCCATCTGCCTGATCTCGTTCCTGGTGTGGTTGCATCATTTCTTCACCATGGGTGCCGGGGGTGACGTCAACGGCTTCTTCGGCATCATGAGCATGATCATCGCCGTGCCAACCGGGGTGAAGATCTACAACTGGCTGTTCACCATGTACGGTGGCCGCATCCGCTTCGAAACCCCGATGCTCTGGGCGGTCGGCTTCATGATCACGTTCGTGATCGGCGGCGTGACCGGAGTGTTACTGGCCGTGCCACCCGCCGATTTCGTACTCCACAACAGCCTGTTCCTGGTCGCCCACTTCCACAACGTCATCATCGGTGGCGTCCTGTTCGGCGCGTTTGCCGGCTACACCTATTGGTTTCCCAAGGCATTCGGCTTCAGACTCGACGAGCGCCTCGGCAAGGCCGCGTTCTGGTGTTGGTTCATCGGCTTCTACGTGACCTTCATGCCGCTGTACGTGGTCGGCCTGCTGGGCATGACCCGCCGCATGCAGCACTTCACGCAGCCCGAGTGGTATCCGTGGATACTGGCTTCCGGAGTCGGCGCACTGATCATTCTGTCCGGCATCGTTCTGCAAGCTGCGCAGCTGGTCGTCTCGATCAGAAGCCGTGAGCGCCGCCGCGAGCCCACGGGCGACCCGTGGGACGGCCGCAACCTGGAGTGGGCCACGTCGTCGCCCCCTCCTGTCTATAACTTCGCGGTCCTCCCCGATGTCGAGCAGGAAGAGCCGTACTGGGGGATGAAGTCCAAGGCACGCGAGTCCCTGCGCCTCGAGGCAGAGCCCGAGTACGTGCCGATCGAAATGCCTCGTAACAGCGCGACAGGATTTGTCACGGCGTTCTTCGCGGTCGTCACCGGCTTCTCCCTCATCTGGCACATCTGGTGGCTGGTGGTGTTGGGGTTGATCGGCGCCTATGCCACCTTTGTCGTCTTTGCCTGGCGGGACACTCCCGAGACGGAGATACCCGCCGAGGAAATAGCCCGGCTCGATCGTGCCAACCGCGCCGCCAGGGCCGCCGCGCTGCGAAAGGAAGCACTCGCATGAACGCCGTGGTCGTGGAGGACATCGAGGGCAGTGGTCGCCCGCCTTCGACCGCGCCGGGCCATGGTACCGGCGGTCCCGCTTCGAAGCGCATCGTCGTCGGCTATGGGTTCTGGATCTTCCTCATTTCCGACATCATCCTGTTCTCGGCATTTTTCTGCGCTTACGCCGTACTGGCGCCGGCCACGGCCGACGGACCCTCCGCCCGGGAAATATTCGATCGCAACAGTGTTGCAGTCGAGACCGCGTGCCTGCTGCTGTCGAGCTTTACATGCGGAATGGCGAGTATTGCCGCCAGCCAGCGCAACCAGAAGTGGACCCAACTGGGGCTGCTGGTGACCGGCCTGTTGGGCCTCACCTTCCTGCTCCTCGAGTTACGCGAGTTCAGCAGCCTGGTGGAGCGCGGTGATGGACCGACACGAAGCGCGTTCCTGTCCGCGTTCTTCACTCTGGTCGGTTGTCATGGCATCCACGTCACCGCGGGCATGCTCTGGCTGGGCACGATGATGGCGCAGTTCTACGCCAAGGGCTTCCGGCGCGACATCATGCACCGCTACTTCTGCTTCAGCCTGTTCTGGCACACGCTCGACATCATCTGGGTCGCGATCTTCGGCCTGGTCTACCTGGTGGGACTGAACCTATGAGCGACCCTACAGGTCACGAAGCCGGCGACATCGCGCCCGGGTACGAGGCGGAAACCCGCGAAGGCGTCCAAGCAGCCGTTCGCGGGTACCTGATCGGGCTGGTGCTCGCCATCGCCCTCACGGCCGCCTCATTCTGGGCCTCGAGCACCCACCTCATCTACGGGCCGGGCGTGCCGATCGCCCTCGTGGTGCTGGCCGTTGCCCAGATGGGCATCCACCTGGTCTTCTTCCTCCACATCACCACGGCGCCCGACAATACCAACAATGTGCTGGCGCTGGCGTTCGGCGTCCTGATCGTCTTCGTGCTGGTGTTCGGCACCGTGTGGGCCATGATTCACATGAATGCCAACATGATGCCGCACACGCACTAGTCCATTGGCAAAAGTCGCCTGCGGCCCGAATGGGCCAGCGTTTTGCGGACATCAGCTCCGTTTCCGCCCCCTGCGCGGGCCGGGCAAAAGGCGTGACTTTTGCCGGCTGCTCAGTGCCGCGTTAGCGCAAGTGCGGCGAACACGGCCTAAAACGAATAACCCGCCGCCACGACGAGTGCCTGCGGCCCGAAGTGGACGCGGGACGTGTGGATCTCACCGAGGGTGTCGGTCTTGAGGTCCGTATCGACCTGGCTGATCGAATAAGACACGTTCACGCTCCAAT
>DAITMW010000162.1:0-3864 GCA_036834945.1 Steroidobacteraceae bacterium | reverse complement strand
GTCTTGAGGTCCGTATCGACCTGGCTGATCGAATAAGACACGTTCACGCTCCAATGAGGGCGCGGCTGGTACTTCAGGCCGACAGTCGCTATGGGTCCTACGGAGGAAGTCAGTGAGAGCCGGGTGGGTCCACCGACCACCTGCGCGCCGCCACTGGTCACCTTGCGATCATAGAAGGTGGTGTAGTTGACACCAACGCCGATATACGGCCGCAAGGCCGTGCCCTCGCTGAAGAAGTTATAGTCGATCAGCATGGACGGCGCGAGCCACTTGGCAGTGGCGATTTCCACATTGTTATAAGGCACGGAGCCGACCGTGGCCGGACCCTTGCCGATGGTCTTGGTCTTCGGTGGCATGCCAAACGCCAATTCCAGGTCGAGGTGCGAGTTCAAGCGGCGAATATAGGCGAAATAGGCCGTCTGGGTGTTCTTCAGGTCCACGTTCAGATTCGTGCCGGGCGGAATGAAAGGACCTTGAATGTCCGAGGCCGTGACGTGATAGAAGAGCGCATACATGCCGACGCGCAGCGTGTTGCTCGGAACATCCGCGGCGCCGGCCGTGGAGATGGAGCAGATCGAAGCGGCAGTCAGCAGCGCCAGTGTCAGTTTCTTCATGGCTTCGAGTCCCTTTAAAACTGTGCGAAGAAGTTGCGCGCGGCCAGCGAGCAGAACGGCGCCACGTTGGTGTGGTAACCCTGTACGAGCTGCAGCTGCGCCTGCTGCGGCGACAGGCCGCCACCCGCCGCCGACTCGTAGAACGCGAGCAGTTGCGCCTGACTCAGCTGGAAGCCCTGCTGGATGGGCGCGAACGGACCTGCCGGTGTGCCGTTCACGTCGAGCACGGTGATCACGCCCGCCTGGACCTCGGGGGCCCAGAAGGCCGCCATGGTCCCCGTGTTGACACTGAAAAACACGGTGGGATCCTGGTCGCCTCCACACAGCAGCGTGGGTTCCATGGGACCCCAGCTGCCGTTACGCATGTCATTGAGATTGAGCGCCTTGCGCAAGGTCTGCGTCGGAACCTGGGCGGCGAGCGGTGCGCCGGCAACCGGCGGATTCTGCGTAGCTCCGTCGGGATTGGCCGCGGCATCGAGCGCGTAAGTCACGCGGTAATCGTTGTTGACGAGGTTCGGCTCGCCGAAGCCGGCGGCGAAGAGCGGCGTCTGCGGATTGTTCGGGTCACTAGGGACCTTCAACAACTGCGTGAGCACCGCGGAGAGCTGCGGGTTGTTCGGAATGGTGACCGTGGGCGTATTGCTGTCGAACAGCGCGGTCTGCGGCAGCTTGCCGTTCGAGAACAACGTGTTGAGCGGCGTTGCGTTAGGCAGCAGAGTATCGATACCCGACGCATAGGTCGACGTATAAATGTCGGTCGTCGCGGTATAGATGTTCGAATACGCGTGCTGGTAGCTCGTCGTGATCAACGGTGCGAACAGGGTCGAGCCGAGGTTGACATTGCCGAAGAAGATCGCATCGCCGAAGGCTTCGAGCGCGTAAGGCCCGGACATCGGTGCGGCGGCCGCGATCTTCTGGCCCGCCGCCTGCAAGGCCCGCACCGTCGCCATCGCCACGTAACCGCCTTCGGAATAGCCCGTGACGAACAACTTGCCGCTGTCCGTCGTGGCGGCGGAGAACGTCTTCGGCAGCCCGCTGCGCGCGGCCGCGAGGATGTCCATCATCTCGCCGGACTGTTGGCTTGCGTTGAGGAACGGGTGATAGCTCAGGGTCGAAACGTCATACCCTGCGTAGTTCGGCGCGACGACGATGAAGCCGTGGGCCGCGAACATCGCGGCAATCAAGGCGCCTTCGGTGTTCGAGGTGTTGGTGATATCCGCGATGTTCGCCGTCTTCAGCGCTTGCGTGCCGTGGGCATAGAGTACGATCGGACGCGGCCCCGAGCACGAGCCGGCGGCGCCGGTCGGGACCATCATCGCGCCCGTGGACATGGTCGATTCGTTCGCGGCCCCGGTGGTGTAGAACTTCAGATAGTAGAAGTCGACGCCGCACGCCGGATCGCCGGTGACCTGCAGCAGCTGCTGGCCGGCGGTGCTGCTCGCAAGCTGGGCCTGGAATGTGGTGGCATCCAATGATGCGATGCGCAGCGGTGGGCTCTCGACCAAAGTCCCGTGGGTCATGGACTCGTTGACCGGCGCCGTCTCCGTATTCGTACCGCCGCAAGCCACCACCAATACAGCGGACACCAAAGCGCCCAGGGCGCTACGAAACCTTTTCATGCCTTGCCTCCCCCTTGTCGGCCGGGCTCAAAAAGACCACTGTCCCGGCGCCTGTCCTGGAACTTTCAACGCGGCCGCGCCGCGCCGCTCGAGGAACAGCATTCTACGCACTTTGGTGCGTTGTGGTAATAATGAGGTAACCGGAATCTTTTAGCCTCGCGCCGCGGACATATTATTGGCGCGAAAGCTACAGATGTTCCTTACGGGGTCAGCACCGCCGCTCCCTGGAGTTTGCCCGTGCGCAGACATTCGAGCGCTTCGTTGGCTCGAGCGAGGGCGAATGTTTCGATGCTCGGGCGCAGGTCGATGTCGTCCGCCACGCGCATGAAAGCCCGCCCGTCGGCACGCGTGAGATTGGCAACCGAGGCAACCGAGCGCTCGCCCCAGAGCAACTCGTATGGAAATCCCGGAATGTCGCTCATGTGGATACCCGCGCAGATCACACGACCCGCTTTCCGGGTCGCCGCCAGAGCCGCCGGGATGAGCGCTCCAACGGGAGCAAAGAGAATCGCAGCGTCGAGCAGCTCGGGAGGCCGTTCGTCGGAGCCACCGGCCCAGGTCGCGCCCAACTCCATCGCGAAGCGTTGCCCCTCGGTATCGCCCGGTCGCACGAAAGCGTAGACCTTCTGCCCTTCCGCGCGAGCCACCTGCGCCAGCAGATGCGCGGCCGCGCCGAAGCCGTACAACCCGAGGTTCAGAGCATCACCGGCAATCCGATAAGCGCGGTAGCCGATCAATCCGGCACACAGCAGTGGAGCGGCCTCGGTGTCCGCATAGCGCTCGGGAATAGGCAAACAGTAACGTGCGTCCGCGACTACGGTTTCGGCATAACCGCCATCGAGCGTGCAGCCGGTAAAGCCCGCGCGGTCGCACAGATTCTCCAGCCCCTGCTTGCAGTATTCGCACACCCCGCAAGTCCAACCCAACCAGGGCACCCCGACACGATCGCCGACCCGGAACTCCGTCACGCGCGCGCCGGCTTCCACCACGCGCCCAACGATCTCGTGCCCAGGGGTAATGGGATACACCGCCTGGGGTAACTCGCCATCCAACAGGTGCAGGTCCGTCCGGCACACACCGCAGGCCAACATCCGCAGTCGCACCTGGTGCTCGTCGAGCACCGCCGGGTGGATCTCCCCGAGACTCAATCTACCGTGCGCTTTGTCCAACCGCATTGCTCGTCCTGTGCTCACGGTGCCTCCTCGTGCGACGCAGTTGTCGCACCCAGTTAGCTCGAGACCAACACCGCGCTGGAGTGCGGCTCGAGCGTATAAGGTTGCGAAGAATGAACGAACGACTCGGCCGTGCCAGTCTGCAGCTCATGTGAGGTGTCGACCGCAAGGCGCCAGCTCCCCTTGTCCGGTGCCACCGGTGTATGAAACACCACAGGCTGATCACTCGCGTTGAACATCAGGAACAGGGCTTCGGCGGGGCCATCGTGGATCCAGCAAGCGACCGCCTTCGCATTCGGATCGCTCCAGTCCGGCGGCCGCTCCCCGGGCCCGGACCAGCTGATGTCGTCCTGGGTATAGAACTGCTCGCGCGCCAGGATCGGGTGCGCCGCGCGTAATGCGATCAAGCGCCTGGCACACTGAAAAATATCCTGGTGACGCTCCAGGAGCGACCAGTCG
>DAITMW010000161.1:0-16508 GCA_036834945.1 Steroidobacteraceae bacterium | reverse complement strand
GCATCCCAGCTGTTCCAGCCCATGGGCGGAGTCGGGGCGCTCTCCTGGGCCACAGCAGCAATGGCGAAACTCAGCAGGAGGGTCCACAGCAGGGCGGTGCGCGATGGATTCAACATGAGTGGCTTCCTCGAGGGGGGCGTCGCGGAGTGTGTGGGTTGGTTGAGGTCAGCGGACCTGGATGCTCAGGGCCTTGCCCACGTACAGCGCCTGGGCGTCGGCGGTCTCCACCGCTTCGATGCCAACGCCATGAGCCTCGCGGACAAGGACCAGCCGGATCTGGGTGCGCTCGGGCATACCCGGATACTTGCCGGCGGCAGCACCGATCACCAGGGTGCGGGCTGAGTCGTTCCAGTGCATCGGAACGGTTCTTCGCAGTCCGTTTTCGTAGTCATAGGTGTCACCGGCATCTGAATACCACTCGAAGTCACCGTCGGCTCCAGGGTAGATGCGCACCTCCAGCGTATCCGGCTGGGTCATGGCGTTCTGAGTGACGGGGCCGAGCGGTACGATGGAGCCTGCGCGTACATAGACGGGAATACGATTCAGCGGGGCAGGGGCTACGATGGCATTACTGCCTGGGAAGCGTGCTCCACTCCAGAAGTCATACCAGGCGGGGGCTTGCGGCAGGTAGACCTCGCGCTGCGTGCTTCCCGGCTCGGTGACCGGGGCTACCAGCAGAGCCGGACCTAACATGAACTGATCACCGATGTCGCGCACCCGTGGATCGGCCGGCCAATCCATGGGCAGCCCGCGCTGCATGGTGTAATCCTCGTGAGTGACGCGCCAGGCGAGCGAGTAGATGTAGGGCAGCAGGCGATAGCGCAGCCGGTCGTAGTCGATGAGGATGGGAAGCTGTGGTCCGTAACTGAACAGCTCGTTCGTGTCGTTGCTGCGGTGGCCGTGCGTACGGAAGATGGCGCAGAACACGCCATATTGGAACCAACGGACGTACAGCTCCTGGTAATCCGGATCGCGTGTATCGCGTTCGTAAGGCCAACCATAGCCTGCGATGTCCGTCGTCCAGTAGGGCAGGCCCGACATCTGGAAGTTCAGGCCCGCGGCGATCTGCCGCTTGAATGTCGGCCAACTGCCGATGATGTCGCCGGACCAGACCGTCGTCGCATAGCGTTGCTGGCCGAGAAAGCCGGAGCGCGTGAGGATGAAAACGCGCTTGCGGTCGGTGGTCTTGCGCCAGTGATCGTGCACACCGCCACAATGCATGAGGGGGAAGACGTTGGTGTAGCGTGCGCCGTTGCCGATGGACAGCTGCTGGAAATCCAACACAGCGTCACTTTGTCCGTTGGCGATCTCCGGCTCGCTGCTGTCCAGCCAGAATCCGTCCCAGCCTTCCGCGAATTTGATGCCGACCAGATTGTTCCAGTAATACTCGCGCGCCGCCGGGTTGGTCGCATCGTAGATGTCGGTGCCGGGGACGATCAACCCCAGGCGCTTCATTTCCTGGTAGTTGCGCGAGCTCGGGTCGAACTTCGCCCAGACCGAGATCATGGCGTGGATGTGGTCGTCATGCAGTTTGCGCAGCGCCTGGGGCACATCTGGCAACGGCTCGAGATAGCTGTCGGTGTACTGCGGGTCGCCTTGCCGCTGCCACCAAAACCAGTCCTGGACAATGAAGTCGAGCGGTACCTGGCGCTCGCGGTATTCCGCGGCGATCTGCAGTAGTTCCTTGGCGGAGCGGTAGCGATCCTTTGATTGGACGAAGCCATAGGCCCACCGGCCATACAGCGGCGCTTGACCGGTCATGCCGCGATAGAGCTGGATGATCCGATCGATGGAGGGTCCGTAGAAGACATAGTAATCGATGGCATCCACCGCCTTCGCGGACAGCTTGAGCTCGGTGGGAAAGCGGTTGTCGAACACCGAGTGCGAGGCGGTGTTCCACAGGACGCCATATCCGAGTGTCGACACGAAAAGCGGGATGGCGACATTGCTGTTGGCCTGCGCCAGCTCAACGACGGTCCCGCGTTGGTCGAAAGCGCCGCCCTGGTGTTGTCCCAGGCCGTAGAGGCCTTCGAGTCCGTCAGGATAGAAGCGCTGCTCGACCCGGTAGACACGCTCTCCGTTCACGGTATCGGGCACATACCTTCGCGGCACGCGTGGGGACTCCTGCAACAGGGTCTTGCCGCCGGGATCCACGAACCGGAGCAGGCCGGCTTTGAGGTCGATCTGGAGCGACATCCTCGATGTGCGCAGAGTGACCTGCTCCCCGTTGCGCGTGAGCTCGGGTTTTTGCGCCTGGTCCGGCCTCAGGATCCAGGGTGTCTGCGCGGACGCATGCTCCGGGGCACCTCGCGCCGCCGCAACGACGTGAATGATGTCGGGAGCACAGATCGTGATTCGCAGCGACTCGGCGTCGTTGTGCAGCAGGAGGGCGGCCGGGAGTTCCTGTAAGGCGAAGTAAGGCGGGCTGTCAGGGGCAGCTGCGGGTTCAGCCTCGAGCTTTACCGATCGCAACAAGCCGGGCGCCAGGGCGGCCGAGGCGGTCAGAAACTGGCGACGGTCGAGCGAGGCGGGCATGACGCTTTTCCTTGCCGGGTGTCATTTTCGAGCGCAACGACTCGATAATACTCAGACAATTGGCCCGGGTATAGTAGCGCTACCATGAGTGAGCACCTGCTGGCAGTGCCACCCATCTGTAGCCCCCTGGCGACGGGCTTATGTCGCAAGATCCGATCAGAATGTGAAGGTCGTCACGTCTCCCTTCTACCGCCAGTGGGGCACCTTGACCCAGTAGTGGCTGATCGCCGCAAATGGCGCCGCTTCGCACTGAAGCATTGGAGGAGAGACCGATGTCGAAATTCGTGTACGCGGTTCTTGGCGCGAGCGCGCTGGTGGCCCTGGCATCGCTCGGCTCGAGAGTCGTCGTGGCGGACACTCTGTCGGGCAGCGATGGTTCGAGCAGCAGCTCGAGCAGCAGTAGCTCAAGTAGTTCGAGCAGTTCGAGCAGCAGCTCCGGTAATGGATACGGCCCGGACTGCAGTGGCGCGGCGGCTTCCGCAGGCGTCATCTGGCCGCCGAACCACACGATGGTGGCGGAGACCATTGTGGGCGTGACAGATGCCAACGGTCTCCCGACGACGGTAACGGTAACGGGCATTCAGCAGGACGAGCCCATCAACGCGCTGGGAAGCGGTAATACTCAGCCTGACGGCTCGGGTGTGGGAACCTCGGTGGCCTATGTGCGTGCCGAGCGCGCAGGTCCCGGCACTGGCCGCATCTACTTCATCTCCTTCAATGCGACCAACACGCAGGGCGTGCAGTGCAGTGGCGTCGTGCAGGCATTTGTCCCGCATGATCAAGGTCAGGGATTTACCCCGACCGACACCGGGCAGCGCTACGACTCGACCGTGTTGTCCCAGTAGCCGTATCGAGCAGACTCGACCTGCGATCGCGACCGGATTCTGGAATCGGCTCGCAGGTCGAGCCTCAACGACAGTCCACGATGTGTTGCACGACATTGCGTAATTCGCATTGTGCGTGCGTCAGTGGATGGTGAAAGCTCAGAGGCGCGTAGAACGCGAAACCGCACAGGAGCAACATCGTGATCGCCGCCAGAGCCGGTTCCTGCCATGCGCGTGTCGCAGGCCACCTGTCGCCCGCCTCGGCCAACACCAGAGGCACCAGGCAGAACGCAAGGACCAATGCCAGGAAATAATGGTACAGATACATGACGCGCATCGTTCCCAGGTAGGCGTGTACGGCCATGAACACCAGGTACTGCACCAGCAGCATGATCATGAGATCGCGGCGCACGAGGCTGGAGGATGGAACCGGGCGCCACCGTTGCAACAACAGCAGCCCGGTGGCAGCGAGCAGGGCGAGGTCCGCGATCATCCATCCGCAGAGGTTTCCGGCCAGTTGTGTGTACGCCGTATGCACGCCATTCGTGTCCCAACGATAATTGATGGTACGCAGGTGCAGCGGCCATTGCATCGCCCGCGATCCATTGCGATCGCTCTTCGGCAACCCCCGCAGATCAGCCAACATGAACTCCGTATAATCCCGCGCCGCGGCCCATACGACCGCAGGTGAGAGCCCTCTCTCACTATTGAGGTAGGCCTGATAGGTATTGGAGATGAAGGGATTGTCCTTTGCGCCTGCGGAAGTGCCCGGGAGCGGCGGATGACGGGCGATGGCAACATGGAGCGTCCATACGGCGACCACTGCCAAAAGGAAGCCCGAGGCGATCACCGCGCCATCGCGCAGGCCCGTCAAGAGCAAACGTGCCCTGGGTGAGGAGCGTAATCCAAGGCCGACACGACGCAGAACCAGCATCAGGCCAAGCAGCATCCATAGCGCGGCGTTCAGCTTTACCATGGTGGCCAGCCCACAGAACAGGCCCAGAGCGAACTCGAGTCCGGGCGAGCTGCGCTGGTCCCGGCACGCACTCACGACGAAACACAACAGGGCGGCCAGCGCGAATGCAAGTTGGAATGCATCCAGGTGGGCCGCTCTGAAATGCACAATGAATGAGTTTTCGAATACATAGAGATTGCCGAGGAGCAGGGCCGAGAGAACCGAGCGCGTGAGGGCCAGCATGACAGCAAAGAAAAGTACCGCGCCGATCACGGCAAACACCCCGGACATCAGCCGCACGCCCGCGAACGAGTAATGCTGGGGAAGGCGCTCCTGCGCCACCTGCTTGTTCCAGCCGACCGGACGGGTATCGATCCCGCGATTGGGATGCAGCAACGCATCACCAGCGGCGATCAGCATCAGCCCCAAGGGCGGGTGACTGGCGAATTGCGCTGTTCCGTCCTCGTATCGCTGCGCGGTCGTGAGGTAGTACTTCTCATCCCAGATCGGATGCGCGGGCTGCCCGATTCCCAGTAGAAAGTTGATCGTGGCCAATGCCATGAGGAGGGCCGCGGCGAGGAGGACACTCAGTGGTTGGGAGATGACCACGGCGCGGCGCGGTTTGGCGGCCGCGTTGACTTGTTCGACAGCGCGTTCCATTGAGCCGCTAGTCTGCTCTTGCCCGCTGTTTGGAACCGTGATCCAGGGCGCGAAGATCGGTGCATGCAAGGGTTAGAGGCGTCCGCAGAACGCGCCACCCTGCAGTCCCGAGCGTGAGAGCTACGAAACTCCGCCCACGCAGACATACTTGAGCTCGGTCACTCGAGGGCCTCGGCAACCCACCACGAGCGGGCGAGATCGCGAGTGTAGAAGTAGGCCGCCAGCCCGAACTCGGTCGCCTTGGCCATCCGGATCGCCTCGGCCTCTGTGTTGAATCGGAACAGCGGCGCGATCGGACCGGCGAGCTCGCCTACGACGCAGCGCTTCGCCAGGACGGCGCCGTCGGGCGCTGCCTCACGCCCGATGGATTCCGCGCTCCCATAGATTAGTTCTCTAATTAGGTATATATATGTCCTGATTAGGACTATACGCATCGTCCGTCTCTCAAAGACAAAATAGGGGAGTTGCCGTGAAATTCGCGCCTGCGCTCGCATTGTCTCTGGCCCTGCTGAGTGTTCCCATCATCGCGGTCTCTCAGGGTGCCGCCGCCGACACGCCGGGCAAGACATCGGCGGGCCTCATTTTCACGCAGCCCAAGGAGTGGACCGCCGACACGCATGGGCCGGTGACGCTGTTCAAGGCGCCGGAAGGTAACCTCAGCGTCGCGGTCGTCGAGGTGGGGACCGCCGCGAACGCGCAGGAAGCCGCGGCGAAGGCCTGGACCCTGTATAGGCCCGACGCGGCCCGCACCGTGCGCATGAGCAGTGCCGGCGCACCCGAAAACGGCTGGGACGAGCGGGTGAGCATCGCCTATGAGACCTCGCCCAACGAGCGCGCCACCGTCTCCGCGATGGCGATGCGGACGGCATCATCCTGGACCGTCGTGATCGCTGAAGGATCGGAAGCGACCGCCAACAAGCGTGCGGCCGCCGTGTCGGTCCTGCAGCGCAGCCTGCGTCCGGCCGGATACAAGCCGGAGAATTTCGCAGGGGTCGCCGCGCAGCGGCTGACGCCGGAAAAAATTCAGGCGCTGCGCGATTTCGTGACGCAGTCCGCGCATGAGCTGGAGGTGCCCGGCGTCGGCCTCGCCTTCATCGATCAAGGCAAGGTGGTGTGGCAAGGCGGTGTCGGCACGCGCGAGATCGGCAAGGATGAGCCGGTCGATGCGCGGACCAAGTTCATGATCGCATCCAACACCAAGGGCATGTCGACGCTGCTCTTGTCAGTCCTGGCGGACGAGGGCAAGTTGCGTTGGGATGAGAAGGTAGTGGATATCTATCCGACCTTCCGGCTCGGCGATGACGCCACCACCCAGGCGGTGTTGGTCCGCCATCTCGTGTGCGCGTGCACGGGCCTGCCGCGCAAGGATCTGTCATTCATTCTGGCGAATGCCGGCGCGCCGGCGTCCGACACTTTCGTCCGCCTCGCCAAGACCCAGCCGACCAGCAAGTTTGGCGAGCTCTACCAGTACAGCAACCTGATGGCGGCGGCGGCGGGCTATATCGGCGGAGCGCTCGCCTATCCGCATATGGAGTTGGGAGCCGCGTATGACAAGGCGATGCAGACGCGGATCTTTGGACCGCTGGGGATGCGCGATACGACCTTCGACTTCAAGAAGGGCGAGAGCGGTGACTGGGCGCATCCACATGGCTATGACATCAACGGCAACATGGTCGAGATGTCGAATCAGTTCAATCACCTGATCCCGCCCTATCGCCCCGCGGGCGGGGCCTGGTCGAGCGCCGCCGACATGGCGCGCTATGTCCAGCTCGAACTGGGTAAGGGGGTGATCGACGGAAAGCGGGTCGTGAGCGAGGCCAACATCCTGGAGCGGCGGCGCCGTGGCGTCTCGACCGGCGAGGATGCCTGGTACGGCATGGGCCTGATGGAGCACATCGTGTCCGGGGTGTCGGTCGTCACCCATGGTGGGACGTTGCAGGGCTTTCACAGCACGTTCTTCGCACTGCCCGATTCAGGGATCGGCCTGGTGATTCTCACCAACGCCGACACCGGCCCGTCGATGTTCGACCCGCTGCTGCATCGGTTGTTCGAGCTCGTCTACAACGCCAAACCGCTGGCTACCCAGCAGGTGGCGGTGGCGGCCAGGCGTCTGAAGGCGCAGAACAGTGCTCGCCGCGCGCGGCTGACCATTCCCGGGGATCCGGCGGTGTTCGCGAGCCTGGCAAAGCACTATCGCAATCCGGAGGACGATGGCGAGATCATCTTGAGCCAGCGGGAGGGCACGGAGTGGATCAAAGCCGGCTTCGTCGACGGGCCGGTCGCGACGCGCAAGAATGCCGACGGTAGCGTCTCGATCGTCTCGGTCGGGCCCGGCAATATCGGTGTCGACGCGATAGTCGCCGAGAAGAGCGGTGTGCGGACACTCACGGTCCGCGACAGCCAGCACGAGTACGTCTACACGGAGGTGCGCTAACTGTGCGCCCGCCACGCCGCCCCAGCGCGATCAGGGCGGCGCGGCGGCCAGACCTTATTTCACTCCGGCGTCGGCGACAGACTCGGTTACGGTTTCCCATGGCATGCCGGCCATCGAAGCGGCGACCTTCTGCGCCGCCGCCATCACCCGGAGCACATTGCCGCCGGCCAGCTTCGCGATGTTCTCATCGCTCCAGCCTCGACGCATCAGCTCCGCGAGCAGCGCCGGATAGGTGCTTACATCACCGAGCCCCTCGGGCAGTTCATTGTTGGTCCCGTCAAAGTCAGAGCCGATCCCCACATGGTCATAGCCTGCGACTTTGGCGACATGCTCGATATGATCCGCGACGTCCGCCAGCGTGACGCGCGGCGCCGGATGAGCCTTCATCCATTCGGCCAGTGCGGCCTTGGCTTTGTCGGGCTGTCCGATCAGGAGACCGCCAAAAGGCGGGGCGTTCAACCGGGCGCGCTCCGCGTCCAGGTCCGCCGACCAGATGCGATAGGCGTCATTCACGTAGAACAGCGCATAGTTCACCATCACGACCCCGCCATTGGCGGCCACGAGCTTGAGCACCTCGTCCGAAACATTGCGCGGGTGATCTGTCACGGCCCGTGCGCTGGAATGGGAGAAGATCACCGGTGCCTTGGAGACGCGCAGCGCACCGCGCATCGTGTCCTCATTCACATGGGCCAGATCCACTAGCACGCCGAGCCGGTTGAGCTCGCGCACCACGGCCTCGCCAAAAGGGGTGAGTCCACCATGCTTGGGATTGTCGGTGGCCGAATCCGCCCATTCGATCGTCTTGGCATGGGTGAGTGTCAGATAGCCCGCACCGAGGGCGGCATAGGTGCGCAGCACCGACAGGTTGTTGTCAATCTGCCCGCCGCCTTCGACGCCGATCATCGAGGCGATCTTACCGGCGCGATGGGCGCGCATCACGTCCTCGGCGGTACGGGCGAGCGCAAAGTCATTCGGATAACGCGCGATGAAATTCTTGACCAGATCGATCTGCTCGAGCGTCTGCTCGACCTGATCCTTGCCCGGCAGATTGGCCGAGACATACACCGACCAGAACTGCCCGCCGACCATGCCGCGTCGTAAGCGGGCGATGTCCGTGTTGTAGGGCGTTTGTGCCTTGTCGAGGTCCCTGGTGAGGTCTTTGCTCCAGCGCTTGTCGCCCTCGCGCTCGCGCAGCACGTCGGGCCAGTCATTGTGGCCATCGATCAGCGGCGTGGCCTTCAAGACACGCTGCACACGTGCGGCATAATCCTGCGCCCAACTCGGCGTGCCCATGGCCGCGAGCAGCACAAAGGCAGAAACGAACGATCCGATCTTCAGCACGTCTTCTCCCCTGCCGCGCTCAAAAGGCGCGGAAATAATCGCCGGCCAACCCGATTTCGGCTTGTGATGTTTTCTATTAAGGATAAAAATGTCCCAATTACGCAATAGACTGTCAAGGGAAGTTGCATGCCTCTCATGTCGTCGATCAACCGGTTCCTCCTGCCCGGCCTGGCCTTCAAGGCGGTGGTGATCGGCGGCGGCTACGCGACGGGCCGCGAGCTGGTGGAGTTCTTCATGCCGTCCGGCCCCATGGGCGGGCTCTACGGCATGCTCCTGGCGATGGTTGTGTGGAGCGTGGTCTGCACGCTCACCTTCCTGCTCGCCTTCAGGCTCGGGGCGCTCGATTATCAGAGCTTCTTCCGCGGCTTGCTCGGGCGTTTCGGGATCGCATTCGAGATCACCTACTTCGCCGACCTCATCCTGGTCCTGTCGGTCTTCGGTTCGGCGGCCGGCAACATCGGCGCGGCGGTGCTGGGCCTGCCGCTGATCGTCGGGACGCTGGGGCTGATTTTTCTGGTGCTGTTGGTGTGTGTGGCGGGGCAAGGCGCGGCAGAGGCGGTGTTCAAATATGTCTCGGTGCTCCTCTACAGCGTCTACACGATCTTCGTCGTCCTGAGTCTGTGGGAATTTGGCCCCAAGATCATTGCCGGGTTCGGCAAGCCCGTGCCGGCGACCGGCTGGGCATCCGGCGGTCTTACCTATGCGGCCTACAACGTGATAGGCGCAGTGCTGATCCTGCCGGTGCTGCGTCATCTGCGCACCGAGCGCGACGCGGTGATCTCCGGGCTGTTGGCCGGGCCGCTGGCGATGCTGCCGGCGATCGCCTTCTTCATATGCCTCGCCGGCTTCTATCCCGCCGTGCTCAACGAGCCCTTGCCGTCCGACTATGTGCTGCGCGCGCTCGGCGTGCCGGTCTTCCACTTCCTGTTCCAGGCGATGGTGTTTTTCGCGCTGCTCGAGTGCAGCGTCGGGTTCGTGCAAGCGTTCAACGCGCGCATCGCTGCCTACAACGCGCGGCGTGGCCGGACGACCCCGCGCGCGATGCGGGTCGCCGTGCCGGCGGTGATCACCTTTGGATCGGTGTTCATCGCCTCCTCGATCGGCCTGGTCGATCTGATTGCCAAGGGCTATCGGCTGATGGCGCTCGGCGTGCTGTTGCTGTTCCTGCTACCGCTCTTCACCATTGGCGTGGCGAAGCTGCTGCGTGGGCGCGAAGTGGCGCCGGCCTGAGGGCGCTCAGGCGAGGCAATTCTCCACCAGACGCTCGAAGAGCGCACCACCGCGCACCGGATCGGCCACCGGCAGATTCAGGCGCCGGCTCTCGGCCGCGCACAGCGCCAGCGCGTCGGATTCCGTCATGGCGCTGGTGTTGAGTGACACACCCGCGCAGCGGATCGCCGGATTGGTGCGCCGGCCGAGTGTCAGGTTGAGTGCGATCGCTTCTTCGATTCCCGGTATGGCGAAGCCGTCGCAGCCGAGCATGACGCTGCGCCCCGGCTCATGGCAGAGCACGATCGCGTCGGGCTGGCTGCCATGGAGCAGGCCCAGCGAAACGGCCGCATAGCCTGGGTGGAAGAGGGATCCCTGGCCCTCGATCACATCCCAATGATCGGGCGCCGCCGCGGGGCTGAGCATCTCCGCCGCACCGGATTCGAAATCCGCCACCACTGCGTCCATCGGCATGCCGCCGCCGGCGATCATGATGCCGGTCTGGCCAGTCGCGCGGAAATCGCAGGAGATGCCGCGCGCCGCAAAGGCGCGCGCCAGCGCCAGCGCCGTATATTTCTTGCCGAGCGCACAGTCCGTGCCGACGGTCAGCAGCCTTTTTCCCGAGCGCTTGATGCCTGTGCCGACCGGGATCCTGGGCGGGGGCACGCGCACATCGATGAGCGTGCGGCCGAGCCGCGTCGCCAGCGCGACCAACTCCGGCTGATCATTGAGGCGAGTGTGCATGCCGTTGACCAGATCGAGCCCTGCTTCGAGAGCCTCGATCAGATACGGCATCCATTCCCGCTTGATCGCCCCGCCGATCGAGGCGACGCCAATCACCAGCGACTTCGCGCCCTTGGCGGCGGCTTCGCCCGGCCGCATGGGAGCAAGGCCGGTGGTGATGCGGGCCGTGGGCAGGGCCAGCTCGCCCAGGCATTTCTCCGGCGCCCAGTCGCGCAGACCGAACGCTGTCTTCGCGAACCCCGCCACTTCGACGTCCCCGAGGAACAACAGATAAGGGGAGGGGATGTGCAGGGCCCGCATCTGGCCCGTTAGCGCGTGCATGACAATAGGATTTCCATTGAGAGGGAAGGGCGGGCGAGCACTATTTCCAGGTCGAGCCGAGCAGGCGGCGGAAATTGCCGCCCAGAACCGCGCGGATGTTGTCGTCGGAATAATTGCGTCGGACCAACTCCTCCACGAGGTTGTACATCTTGGTCGGACCCGAAAAGGCCTCGATGTCGATCTTGTCGCGAAAGCCGTAGCTGTCCTTGTAGCCGGCTTTCAGCGCGGCATATTGATCCGGCGGCATCTTGTCGTAGCCGTAGAGATCGGAGTCGGTACCGATGCCGACATGCTCGATACCGATCAGCTTGGCGACATGATCGATGTGATCGACCAGGTCGGCGATCGTTGTGGGTTCCTTGGCACTGACAAACATGCGAACGCCCGTGATGCCCATCACGCCACCTTTCGCGCCCAGCGCCTTGATCGCCTCATCCGTCTTGGTGCGCGGATGATTGTTGAGCGCGCGGCAATTGCTGTGCGTGATCGCGATCGGCACGGAGGAGGCGGCGATCCCGTCCAGCGTCGTACGGTCGCCGCAATGCGAGACGTCCACCAACATGCCGCATTCGTTCATTGCCTTGACGATGCTCTCGCCGAAATCGCTCAGGCCCCCATCCACCCGCTCGGTCGAGCCCGAGCCGATCAGGTTCTGGCTGTTATAGGTGAGCTGGGAGCAGCGCTGGCCGATCTCGTAGAACGCTTTCACATCGGCAGGCCGGCGGAAATGATCCGAATCCTGCAGACCCTGAATTACGGCGATCCGGCCCTCGTGCTTGGCGGCGTCGATATCGCTCGCCTGGCCTACGAGCCTGAAAAGATGGGTGTTGCGTGCCACGAACCCCGACCAGGAAGCGAGGAAGGTCATCACCGAGACGTAGGCATCGTGCCCGCCGACTCCGACGGAGTTGTGGAGTGCCGTGATGCCACTGGCGCGGAAATCAGCGGTCTGCTGTTCGGTGAGTTGGCCTGAATAGGAGGGCGGACGGAAATCGAGCGTCAGCGGCCCGAGCATGTCGATGATGATCGACTCCTTCACCAGCTCGACGACGCGCCTGGCGTAGCGCTTCGGAGACTGGGCATGGGCCGTGTACATGCCGATGTTGATCATTGGAAACGCACAGGTCATGGCGGCTGCCGTGCCGCCGAGCAAGCGTCTGCGCGAAATCAGGCTCTGGCGCATGTCTGACACCCCCCCTCTTGTTGGATGGCTTTATACAGGATCCCATTGTCCAATGGGGATAAATTTTTCTTATCAGGACGATATTTGCCGCAGTGAACCAGATCAGGGCATCAGGTGGTCGTCGAGAAAATGGATCGTCCGCGTGTCGGCTTGGATCCAACTGTCATAGCGCAGGAAGCCATGCACCTCGTTTGGCAGGATGAGCTCCTCGAATGGCGTGTTCTGTGCCGCGAGCCGGCGGGCGAGGTCTACCGTCTGGCCGAACTGCACATTGCGGTCGTCATCGCCGTGGATGAGCAGCACTGGCGAGCGCCACGTCTGGATCGCTGCCTCGGGCGAGCTTTCGAAGGCGACTTTCTTCATCTCCGCCACATCACCCTGCTCATAGCGGCCGGAGCCGCCGACGGTTTGATAGAGGGTCCAGTCATGCACGCCGTGGAAGTCCACGCCGGCCTTGAAGATGTCGCTGTTGCGCGCGAGCGCCTGGGCGGTGAGCAGGCCACCATACGAGCCGCCCCAGATGCCCACCCGAGTGGGATCGACATCGGGCAGCGCCTGGAGGAAGCGGGCGCCGGCCACCACGTCCTGATATTCCGCATTGCCGCTTGCCCCCGCCTTGGGCGAATGTTGGAAGGCGCGGCCATAGCCGATGCCGAGCCGATAATTGACCGACAACACAACATAGCCGCGCGAGGCCAGGTATTGGTTCATCGCATAGCCGTGCGTGTAGTAGTCCATGTAGGACCAGCCGAGCAGCATCTGGCGCGGTGGTCCGCCATGCACGTAGATCATCGCTGGCTTCTTCGCCTTGCCGCGGGTCGGCTGAAAAAGCTGACCGTGGATCAGTGTGCCGTCCGGCGCCGTGAAGGTGACGGACTTGGGTGTTACGAACTGTTTCGAAGGAAGAAAGACGTCGGATTCGGGATCCAGCAGGCGCGCGCCCTTGCCGCTTGCGTCGGCGAGCGTGATGCGCGGTGGCGTCTGGGGTGTGGCCGAGATATAGGCTATTTGACCGCCGGCGAGCCCGACCGGGGTCCACTCGAGCCCCGTGCCCGGCGTGAGGGATACAGGTCCCGGCTTGTCGATAGCGACTCGGAAGAGGTGGCGCCGGTCGATGTCGCCGGACACGTTGCCGGCATTGGCGCTGTAGAGCAGCGCCTTGCCGTCCGGTGTCATGGAGACATGCTCGACCATGAATTCGCCCGGCGTCAGCAGCACCGGTTCGCCTCCCCCAGCGGACAGCGCGTAAAGGTGTGCCCAGCCGTCGAGCTCCGCGCGGAAGGTGATGCGATCACCCGCGCCCCACTTCAGGAACAGCCCGTCCGGCACGCTCGGGAAGGAGCCGTTGAGCGTCGCCGGGCTCTTCCAGAGCTGCGTGGCGCTGCCATCCGCGACCGACCCAACCCAGATGGAGAAAGGATTGGGCTTCTCGCCCGCCGAAGCCGCGAGGATGTCGAACGTGCCGGTACGGCGCGAGAAAGCGATGCGGGTGCCATCCGGCGACCAGGCCGGATTATCGTCATTGGAGGTCGTCGGTGCGATCCATTTCAGCGGCTTGTCGCCGCCTTCGTAAACACCGATGAAGCTGTGGTCACCGCGTCGCGAGACGAAGGCAAGCCGCGTGCCGTCCGGCGACCAGGCGAGGCCGCTCACCCGCCCGCGATCGTAAAAGAGCCGGCTCGGCTTGCCCTGGCCGCTCGGGTCGACCGTGAAGACCTGGCTGTCCTTGAGGAAGACGAGCTGCCCCTTGGACGAGAACAGCGGCTCGGACCCTTCAGCGACTTTCACACCCGCCGCGCCATTGACAGAAACCCACAACTCCTCCTGCGGCTGAGCGGTGTAAGAAGCGGGATTGGCCGGGGCGCCGGTGGCCCAGCCGTTATGTTCCACCTCACCGCGCACCCAGGCGACGATGTGGCCATCGGGTGACCAGCTGACGGAGGTCAGGTCCTGCCCGTCATCCTGGGTGCAGTGGGTCAGCTCGTGGGGCGTGAAGTCCGGCGCGGCGGCCGACCAGACATTACGCATGCCCTTGTGCAACTCCACCCAGGCGATGCGATCGCCGCTGGCGGGCGCGGCGAGTTGGCTCGCATAGTGATACGAGATGAACTCTGCGAGCTGGGGCGGCGGGGTGGTGTTGGAATCGGCGGCATGGATCGGCGTGGCGAGCGAGAAGCCGGTGATACCGGCCAGAGCCAGGTGTTTGAGCATCTTTGTCCTTCCCAAATTCGCGAGTGCAGCAATGCGGTGACCGGGATCAGCTCTTGCCGGCGCTGGCGCGGCCCCAGATATCCTCGCCACACCAGGCCGTGCCGCGCTCATAGGTGATCGCCGGCACGCGGTCCCGGGCGAGGAAGATCGGGCCGTCCAGGTCGACGATGTCGCAAAGCTGGCCGAGCACGAAGGCGGGTGCCATGGAAAGGCTGGAGCCGACCATGTTGCCGACCATCACCTCGAGCCCCACAGTGCGTGCGGCACGGGCCATTGCCAGTGCCTCGGTGAGGCCGCCGCACTTGTCGAGTTTGATGTTGATCACCTGGAAGCGGCCGACCGCGCCGGCCACGTCGGCCAGCGTGAGGACGCTCTCGTCGGCCGCGATGGCGATGGGGCAGCGATAGCCCTCCAGATCCGCTTCGCGGCCGCGGGCGAGCGGCTGTTCGAGCAGGCGGACATCCTGCACGACCAATGCCTCGACGAGCGCATCGAGATCCCCGATGGCGTAACCCTGATTGGCATCGACTCCAATCCAGCATTCCGGTTTTGTGGCGCGGACCGCGGCCACCCGGGCGATGTCGAGCGCAAGATCGCCGGTGAGTTTGATCTTGATCGCCAGCGGATCGGCGAATCCCTTGGCGCGCCGCGCCATGATCTCGGGCTCATCGGCACCAAGGGTGAAGGTGGTGACGATCGGCCGTGGCGCGGCATCCAACCCGGCCAGCCGCCAGACCGGCGTGTCGGTCCGCTTGGCCTCCAACTCCCAGAGCGCGGCGTCGAGCGCGTTGCGGGCGCCGCCGGCGGGCAGCAGCGCGCGCAGATCTTCGCGGCCGATGCCGCGCTCAACCGCCTCGCGCGCCCGTTCGACTGCCGCCAACATCTCGGGCACGCCATCGCCTAAATAGTAGACGCCCGCTGCCTCGCCGCGCCCAACATGGGTGCCCTCGGATAGCGTGACCTCGATTACGTCCGAACTGGTGAAGACGTGGCCGGAAATGCGAAACGGATCGGCCAACGGCAGTGATTTGCGCTCCACCGTCAGCGTGCGTGTCCTGGTATCGACCACGATCTTGAACCTCACCCCGTAAGTTCGCCCAAACCCAGCCGCTACGACCTGATTGGAAGGGCATCTCTTCGGATTGCGTTGACAGGCGCGGCGATGGTAGAAATCGCTTCGGGGCCGGGGCCTGCCGCTATCCAGTCCTAATTAGGACGCTAGTATCCTGTTTAGGATAAGTCAAGCGGCATCGAGGCATTCAAGAGGGGATGTATTGCTGTGACTGTGGCATCGGATCGTGAACGCACCTTGGGCGCCGTGATGCGCGGTCTGCGCAGCCGCAACGGGTGGACTCTCAAGGAAATGAGCGAGCACAGCGGCATTCCGCTATCGACGCTTTCCAAGGTCGAGCACGACCGCTTGACGCTCACCTACGACAAGCTGCAGCAGCTGAGCGCGCGACTCAACATCCGCATGTCCGATCTGTTCGCCGAAGGCGAAGCGACGCCCGCGGCGGGCGCGGCGCCGACCGGGCGGCGCAGTGTCGGCACGCTCGAGCAGTCGGTCCACGTCAATACACCGAATTACGACTACCACTATCTCTGCACCGAGTTGCGCCGCAAGCGCATGATTCCCTGCGTCACGCATGTCCGCGCCAAATCCCTGGAGGAATTCGGGGAGCTCGTGCGTCATGCCGGCGAGGAATTCATCTATGTGGTGCAGGGGCGGATCACCGTCCACACCGAATACTACGACCCGGTTACGCTCGAAGTGGGCCAGTTCATCTACCTCGATTCGGCCATGGGCCATGCCTATCTTGCCGGGGAAGGTTGTGATGAGGCGGTGGTGATGGCCGTCATGTCGAGCGCCGACGAGGATCTGATGAGCGAGCTCATCAATCTGCATGGCGGACGCGCCCAGGAAGGCGAGCGTGCCGCCAGGCCAGCACGCCGGCGTACTGCCAAGAAGCCCCACAAAGAGGTCGCCTGACCTGCGAATCGGGCCGCGCAGCGGCCGTTCCTGTTCCTTGTTTCCTGCCCGGCGCCGCTTCCGCGCACCGAAATTCTCCGTATTCGTTTGACCACGCCATT
>DAITMW010000160.1:6689-16543 GCA_036834945.1 Steroidobacteraceae bacterium | reverse complement strand
CACGGGGCTTTGATTTTGCTCTAAGGCACGCCGCCCGCGGTAAAAGGCACCCGTGCCGTAGTATCTTTTCCCGCGGGAATCGTTGTGATCATACAGGTGCCTTCATGGAAGAAGAGGACACTCGCGAGTACGTCGTCCTGGTCAATTGCGAGGAGCAGTATTCACTGTGGCTCGCCGACCTGGAGGTCCCGAAAGGCTGGCGCGAAGTCTTCGCGCGCAACAACAAGAAAGCCTGCCTCGAGTATGTGAAAGAGGTCTGGACCGACATGCGGCCGCTGAGCTTGCGCAAGGCGATGGCGGAAGCCAACGCCGCTAATGCGGCCAACGCAGCGCAGAGCGCAGACTATTCTGGTACAGATTCAAACGCGAGCGGATGACGATCAGGGTTGGATCGGTGCACGCCGGCAGGTCGATGCGCAATCTCGCGCTGCGGCAGTCGATCACCGTCACGGGATAGATGGCGGGCAGATCCCGGATCCAGGCGTCCACATCCTCCTGCTTGACGATGCCGCTGTACTGGAACTCGGCAGCGGCAGCGTCAATGATGATGTGGCGCCGGGTGAAGGGCTGGATGTCCTCGATGACCTCGGGCAGAGGCCGGCCGTGATAAATGAGAGGGACGAGATGAGCGCTTGCGCCGCGCACCGGCAGGAGACCCGTGCCAGCGACCAAGAGAACAGCCGAATATAGGCAAGCGCTCCACCGTCTGGCTGGCATCAGGCCCTCTCTTCAGGCATCTCCTCCGCCGCTAGGATGGCCTCGCGCAGGTCCTTCAATGCCTCGGCGTACCACCTCAGCAGGGTACGCTCGTTCACACACACTCCCTCCGCCGCGAACCGGGTCTCGATCTCGGCGTAAGGCAGCTCGTCCCACATCCGCCAGCGCAACACCATGCGGCGTGTCGGCCGCAATGTCTCGATGGCCGCGCTCAACACGCTGATCCGCTGTTGCTGCATGAACTGCGGCTCGGGCGACGGCGTGGTGCTCGCGAACTCGTGACGCACGATCTTGTTGATCCGGCTGCGGATCGCACCCGAGCGGGCGCGGTCGGTCGCCAGATTGCGCGCCGCCCGGTAAACATAGGCCTTCAGGAAACTGATCGTTTCCGGCGCGCGCGATTCCAACACCTGGGCGAACGCCTGGGCGGCGACGTCGCGCGCCTCGGGCCACGACCCCGTCTTGGAAACCATGTAGTGCACCAGTTTCGGATACTCGCTCCGAAACAACTCAGCGACCCGTTGTGTATGAGTTCCCTTGGGAGGCGACTGCGGTGCCGTACGCGCGGCAGTGCTCTCGTCGGGCTCGGAGTTGGGGTCAAACGCAGCAGGATCCAGATTCATAGACCGCCTTTGTGGTTGACTCTTCGCGCGCCGATTGCGTCGCTTGTTGGAAGAGTTTAAGCGGTTTGTGTTCAGGATCAACACTTTGCACTACGGATATTTGGCCCTACTCCCGAGTGTCAGGAGTTTGAACGTCGGCACTGCCGGCGGCCGGCCCGTCTGCTGCATCGCGGGCTCGAATGAGAATGTGGTTGTCGTCGGTGCGCGCGACCTTCACCGGGAAGATGATCTCGAGGTCCTGCAGGAATTTCTTCACCTGTGACTCGTAGACGAGCCCGGTGAATTGCAGCTCGCCCACATCGTGATCAACCTCGATCGATTCATCGAAATAGCGGCTGATGTCGGCCACGAGGTACGCGAGCGGCTCGTGGCGATAAACCCTGCGGCCATCGAGCCACGCGGTCGCGACATTCGGATCCTCCGAGGCCACGGCGCTGCGCTTCTGGGTGCCGGCGTAGGTAACCTCCTCGCCCTGCGTGAGTTTCGCGTCCGGCCAGGCAACCTTGGGAATGTCAGGATCCTTGGGCCATGGTACGGAGACCAGGGTATCGCGCGGCTGCACATTCACGACGCCTTCCGCGACCTGCACGGTCACGCGATCCAGAGTCCTGCGCACGCTGAACTCGGTACCCAGCGCAGTGATGGCGCCACCGCCCGCGATCACGATGAAAGGACACTTCGGGTCGTGCGCGACGTTGAAAAGCGCTTCACCGCTGTTGAGCAGGATCGTCCGCAGACACTGGCCATAATGCACGGACAGCTCAGTCTTGGCGCCCAGGGTCACCCTGGAGCCGTCACGCAGCACAATGTGCTTCACCTCGCCCGAGCTCGTGGATATGACGTGAACGGGCTCGGCTCTCTCCTGCGCGAGCCAGTCCATGACGGGCGTGAAGCCGATCGCCACGAGCACCGCGGCCATTGCAAACAACGCGACCCGGCGCCAGCGCACGACCGGCGGCCACGGGCGCGGCTCCGGCCGCGGGAAGAAGGCCACTCCATCGGAAATATCCGCCGCCAGCTCCGCGGCGGTCGGCAACGGTGGCGGCTCGAGCGCGTACCGTGCCCGCGAAACAAACTCAACCGCGTCGTACGCCTGCTTGTTCTCCGGAACCTTGCTCCAGCGTACCCAGCGATCCACATCTTCGGCCGACAGACCCGAACCCGAGGCAGACTGCCACCTGGCATGCCATTCGGCCGCCTCCTCGAAGCAACTGTCCGTCGTTGCGCCACCCTCCTCCTGCCATCGACTCATTTGCGCCAACCTCTTTCCACGACCACGCGGGCCATGTGCCCGTAGGCCCTGTTGACCAGCTGATATACCGCCATCTCGGAGATGCCCATCGTTGCCGCTGCCTGGCGGACCGTCTGGCTCTCCAACTCCACCAGGGTAAAAGCCATGCGGCATTTCGGTGGCAGCTTGTTCACCGCGACCTGCAGGCAGGCGCGCACCTCCTCATCGAGACAGAGTCGCTCCGGAGTCGGGTTTTCACGCTCGCGCTCACTGTAGACCTCCGTGTAAACGAAATCCTCACGCTGTTGCCGGATCGTCCGCTCGCCCCTGCGGTCGTATGCGAGATTGAACGCTGTCTTGTAGAGATAGGCCCGCAGGAAGTTGATAGGTGGAGGGTTATCGAGACGGAACACCCTCACATACGCTTCCTGCACGACCTCTGTTGCTTCCTCCCAGGAATGCAGCCTCGAATACACCGCGCGTACGAGCGCATCGTTGTGCTCGCGAAAGATTGCATCACAACGCGCTCGCAGGTCCCGGCGTCGATCGACGGGATCTTCGCTCAGGATCGGAGCATCGCGTGCGGGATTATCCGCAGTCATGGGTATCTGACTCACTCCTTATGACAGCTGGGAGCTGATTGTTTTGACACTGGAGGGATCATGCGCCGCGTTGCACTTCGTTGTCGAGATCTCAAACACGAACCTGTCTGACAACCGGCTCCATGTTGCAACGCAAACTACCGGCCGGCGTGCCCGCGGTGCTATGATGAGGACTGCGAAATGAGGGTCTCGATCAGCGCAACTGCCTGGGGGAGGTAGCCGGCGCCGAACAGGTTGGCGTGATTCAACACGTGATAGAGGTTGTACAGGTCACGACGCGTGCGGGCGCCGGCGTCGACAGGCCAGGCGGCATGGTACGCCGCGTAAAAATCAGCACCGAATCCGCCGAACAAGCGGGTCATCGCGAGGTCTGCTTCGCGATCCCCGTAGTACACCGCGGGGTCGAAAATCACGGGGCAGCCGCTAGCGTCGGCGCCCCAGTTACCGCCCCACAGGTCGCCATGCAACAGCGACGGGACTGGTTGATAGTCAGTGAAGAACTCATCGATGCGCTCCAGGAGCAGGGCCGCACGCTCCTGTAATCGGCCGGAAAGGCCATTGCGCGCGGCGAGATCCAACTGGTAACGCAGGCGCCGCTCACGGAAGAACGTCGCCCAGTCGTCCGACCAGCCATTCAACTGGGGCGAGAGACCGATCGTGTTATCACGATGCCATCCGAAGCGCGCCGCCACGTGACGATGTTGGAGCGCGAGTTGCTCACCTAGCGCGGACTCCGCGGCCCTGCCCGCTCGCGTAGAGAGCTGGAGCCATTCGAGCGCGAGCCAGGCTTTCGTGGCGCTCGAGCCGACGTCGAGGACCCGGGGAACCCGAACGGCCCGGGAGCTGCGCAGCTCCTCCAGGCCGGCGGCCTCGGCGGCCAGCGCGTCGTAGCTTTCGGGAGGGCCTTCCTTCATGAAAACGGCGCCGGCCCCGGTCGCGGTGCGGTAGCTGCGGATGCGGGTCATACCTTGTAATCTGCCCTTCCGGAGCCATTGGAAAGGAATAGACGGGAGACAGCAAGATGGCGACAGGTTGGGCCGGCGACGGCGCGGTTCAGGACCAGATCGATGCAACGGTAAAGGACGGCATCAGCCGCGCCCAGAGCCGGCTGCCTCAAGGTCCCGGCGCGACCCACTGTGAAAATTGCGGTGCAGCTATACCGGAAGCACGGCGCACGGCCATGCCCGGTGTGCGCCTGTGCGTTCCCTGCCAGGAGGCGGATGACAAGGACACCGCCCAGTTCAGCGGCTACAACCGCCGCGGCAGCAAGGATAGCCAGCTGCGCTGAGCCAACTGGCCACCCCCTCTAGCGCCTCAGCTCAGCGCGCCGCCTGCGGCTTGTCCCAGTCCTTCTTCCCTTCGTCCTGCCCGGCGACCGAATACAGCACCTGCGCATTGCGCGTCTTCTGGAAGTCCTCGAGCGACTGCCCGCGCATCGCGGCGTAGATGTGCAGGTTGGTCGTCCCCACGACGGCCCCGAGCTTCTCCAACAGAAAAAAGATCACGCCATATTGGATCAGCGCGCGCCAATCCCGGCGCCGGACCATGTCGCGCTCCTGCTCCGTGAGATCGGCCTCCTGGAACATCGGCTCGGGATCGGTGAGAAACCGTTTGCGATTGTCCGGCTTGATGAGGTCGTGGAGGAAGGTGTTGAGCCGGTAGGCCTTCACGCTGCGATCCAACGTGAACGGATACGTGCCCGGCAGCTTCTCGATCCCCGCCCACTGTTTGCCGATGCGGGCGCGGTAATCAGTCACGCTCTCATCGACAGGATCATCCGAGTCGTTCTCGTAGATCACGGTCGCGATGGGCGTCATCGACGGCAGGTAATAGGCCTGGTGCAGCTTCTTGACCTTGCTGGACAAGGCGCCGCGCATGATGAGCCACATGATGACTTCGGAGCCTTCGAAGCCACCGCGCTCGGCGTACTCGGCGATGGTGATCTGCGTCAGTGATTCCGGGTCTTTCTCGAGACGGTCGAGAAATTCCATGTCCCACGGCGTGTTGTTGAAACCCGCACGCTCGCCGTGCACCTGGTGCGAGAGGCCGCCCGTACCAACGATCGCGACCTTCAGATCCTCGGGATAGCTTTCGATCGCCTTGCGCAGTGACTTGCCGAGGTTGAAACAACGGCGCGCGGAGGGAATCGGAAATTCGAGTACGCCCACTTGCAACGGCACGATCGCGCCGGGCCAGGCCGGCTCGTGCGGCCACAGGAGCGACAGGGGCGAGAAGCAACCGTGATCCAACCCCTTGCCCTGGAAATACGACATGTCGAACTCGTCAGCGACGAGACCGTTCGCGACGTGGCGCGCGAGTCCCGGATGGCCGCTGATCGACGGCAGCTTGCGTGCGCCACCGCCCTCGTCCGCCACCCAATACTTCTCACCCACTCCAAGCGCGAAGTGCGAGTAGTGATCGAAGAAGAAGGAAGTGATGTGGTCGTTGAAAATGAAGAACAGCACATCCGGCTTCTTCTCGGCCAGCCAGTTCTGCACGGGCTCGTAGCCCGCGAAGATCGGCGCCCAGACGGCGTCCTTCTGTTTGTTGGTATCGAGCGCGAACCCGATAGTCGGTGTGTGGGAAGAGGCGATACCGCCTACGATCGTGGCCATCGAGGAGCTCCAGGAATATTAACGACGACGCTGGCGCTCCAAGAATACTAGACGCAGGCGTCCACCGCCCGGTGCACTCCGTCCTCGCGTGCGGATACCGCCCAGATGACCAGTCCAGCCAACGCCAGTGCGCATCCGACCCATCCTGTTGAGGTCCAGCCGT
The DNA here is from genome assembly GCA_036834945.1 of Steroidobacteraceae bacterium. GTDB lineage: Bacteria > Pseudomonadota > Gammaproteobacteria > Steroidobacterales > Steroidobacteraceae > 13-2-20CM-66-19. The sequence goes on along the minus strand of DAITMW010000160.1, from coordinate 10,592 downwards.
ATCCGGCGGCGATCGCCAGCCCGCCGAGCCAGGGACCCAGCGCGTTGGCCGTATTGAATGCCGAATGGTTGAGCGCGGCCGCGAGCGCCTGTGCGTCGCCGGCAACGTCCATCAACCGTGTTTGCAGAACGGTTCCCAGAGCCCCACCAACGCCGACGGCGGTGACATCCAGAAGCAGACTCCAGAAGTGCCCCGCTGCCAGCGGATAGAGAGCGAGAGCTGTCGCGGACCAGACGAGCAATCCACCAGCGGTGGGCATCAATGCGCGATCCGCGAAATGCGGAGCAACGAGATTTCCGGCGGTCATGCCGATACCAAACGCCGCCAGTGCGACGGGTACCGTCGCCGCGGACACACCGGTAACCGCCATCATCGTGGATGCGAGGTAAGTGTAGACCGCGAACAGTCCACCGAACCCGATCGCGCCCGTCGCCAGTGTCAGCCACACCTGCTTGCGCTTGAGTGCTCCCAACTCGCGCAGCGCGCTCGCGCCCGCGTCCGGCCGGTCGCGCGGAGCGAAGATCGCAACCAACGTCGCCGTCAGAAGCGCCAGGAAGGCCACGACCGCGAAACCCCAACGCCAGCCCACAGCCTGGCCCAACCAGTTGGCAAACGGCACGCCGATGATGGTCGCGATCGTCAGTCCCAACAGCACCCGCCCCACGGCCTGGGTGCGGCGCTCAGTTGGAACCAACGATGCCGCCACCAGGGCGGCGATGCCAAAATAGGCCCCGTGCGGCAAGCCGCTCAGAAACCGGAACAACAACATCCAGTGATAACTGGGCGAGAGCGCGGAGAGTCCGTTCGCCAGCGCGAACAGGCTCATGAGCACGATCAGCAACGTGCGACGTGCCATGCGCGCCGACAGAACAGCGAGCAACGGTGCGCCCACCACTACACCGAGGGCGTAGGCACTGATCACGTGACCGGCGGTAGGCTCATCGATGCCCAGATCGCGGGCAAAAAACGGCAGCAGGCTCATCGTCGCGAATTCGGTCGTACCGATCGCGAAGCCACCGACCGCGAGCGCGCTATGAACCAGGCCCGGGGGCGCGCCGTGACGCTCCCGGCCTGCATTGACCTTCATCGAATCCCGGAATCCTGTTTCGCTCGCGTAAACAGGTTTTATCGGGGGCGAAGTCGGCTCTTCAAGTGCTCAGGTGCGCGGTCCAGGCAAATTCCGCAAAGTCTTGCCATCCGGGAGCGTGACGGTCGCGCAAAAACCGCCCTTGCGCCCGTCCTTGAGCAGATGCACCTCCATGTCGACCTTGTCGCCCGCCTTGAGAGTGTGGCGGGTCCAGCCGTTGCGACTGAGGTAGTTCGGGCTCATGCCCTCGACGCTCCAGTGCTCCGTTGCACCATTGTTGAGCACGTCCATCCAGATGAAGGTGTGCGGATTCGTCCAGTCGAACTGCGTGACCGTCCCGGTCACCTTGACCGTGTGCTGCATGTCGAACATCGCGGTCGAGTGGTGGGCGGACGCACTGCCGGCGCCCATCCCGAGCGCGAGCGCTCCGGTTGCCACGAACCGGATCATGCGGGTTGCGGAGTTCACGTTCGTCTACCTCTTCTTCAGATTCATGTCCGCGCGACCTTCCGGGTCAGCACTGTCCCGGTTGTTTTGCGCGCAGATGTATTCCTTGATGTCCCAGTCGGCGTGCCGCTTGTAAGTCAGGGTGACCGCCCAGGGCTCGGTGAGCACTTTCGGGTCGGAGATCGTCCGGTGTATTTCCAACGTCTCCGGTGAGACGCGCTTGATGCGCTCCTCGATGCGCATCGCATCGCTGTGCCCAATGCCCGGCATGATGAGCGAGTCGGGAATGAATCCGACCGTGTCGACGACGAGGGTGTCTCCGTCCCAGTGACCGATCGAGTCACCCTGGTAAGTTGGATCGGGATCCTCCGCGTGCTTGCGTCCGTCGACGAAGATCCGCCGCATCTGGCTGTACGCTTCGATGGCCACGGTCACTTTCCCCGGAGTGAACAGGAACTCCACGGGGTAAGGTTGCGTCATGATCTGGGGCATCCCGGGCGGATCGCAGTTCGCGGTATTCGTCTGCTGGTTCTTGCCGCTCTTCTGGTCCGCGCGATACTTCTCGAGCCGCGCCTGGTAGTCCGGCGTGAGTTTGGGCATACCGGCCGCGCCCCTGCCCGAGCCGGCCCGCCAATCCAACTCCCAGACGCCACTCCAATCGGGCAATTGCGCAATGGACTGCCACGTCGTGCCGGGCAGTTTGGCGGCAGAGCCCATGGGCCAGTCGTTCGCAGCCGGCGTAGCGCCGGCCATGGCTAACGTACTCACCGTCGCGCCGAGCAGCGCGACAGCAAAAGTGCTGCGCATCGAGTCCCCCTATCCGCTGGTCAAAAGCGCTTTAAACCAGCGTATCCCAGCATTGCATGGCGCGGCGCGACTGGCAGCGCCAAGGGCCACCTGGTGGGCAGAAGGGTCCGCCTGATCAGGCGTTCGCCTCCACTTTCGCACCGGCCGCGCGGCGCGCCAGCACCCGGGGTGCGGTCTCACGCAGACCAAAGGCCAGCATGGCAGCGATAACCGTCACAACAAGCATCACCCACAGTGGCGCCTGCGGAGTTGTATGGTCGGCGATGAAACCGGCGAGTGATGGGCCCAACGCTCCACCCAGAATCTCGCCAGTACCCATGCAGACTCCGAGCGCGGCGGCCGTGTGATGGGGAGGCACGCTTTCGGAAGGCACCACTCCCATGAACAATGGGAAGACGCCATTCACGCCCCATCCCACGAAGAAAATGGCGGCCAATCCCCAAACCGAGCCGTCGTAGTACAGCGCTCCGAGCGGCAGGATTACAGCAATCAGGGGCATGACGATCAGCAACGGCCGCCGTCCCAGCCAGTCGGAAAGGGCCGAGGTCACGAACGCACCGATGGTGGCGGAGATGCCGAGCGTCCCCATGATCCACCCTTCCGTCTGCGGGTCGTACTTGCGGACCTGAGTCAGATACAACGGCATGAAGGCCCAACAGATGACCAGGTACGCCACGAGGAGAACACCCATGGCGGCGCAGATCACGACATTGCGCTCCTTCAGGGCATCGCGCAGCGTACCGCCCTGACGTGTGACCGAGCGGTCAGCGGAGGAATCCCCGGCCTCGGAGGGCACCTCCTTGACCAGAACCCACATGAGCAGCGCGGTCAGCAGCCCCGGGGCGCCGGCGAGAAAGAACGCATGCCGCCAGCCGAATGCGAGGGCAAAAGCGGGCAGCACCACCGGAGCGACGAACGAGCCGAAGAAATTCGAGCCGAAATTCTGGGTCACCCCCATCGCGAGTCCGCGGTACTTGGGCGACACTTCCGCGGCAACCAGCGCCTGGCTGATCGGCATGATGCCTCCCTCCGCGACGCCCATCAGCATGCGGGCTCCGAGCATCAGGGCAAACGACGCCGCGATACCTGTGAGGAAGGAGCACGCGGAGAACGCCAGCGTCGCCAGGATCAACAGGCCTTTGCGCGAGCCGGTTTTGTCCGAAACGACACCGATACCGAAGGCGGCGATCGCCCACGTGAACGAGAGCGCGCTGGCCAGAACGCCGACCTGAGTGCCGTTCAAGCCCAGCTCGGGCTGGATGAAGGGCATCAGGAAGTTCGATGCATTCCGGTCGAAAAAGACGATGCCGAAATTCACGCTGAGGAGCGTGGCGAGCATGATCTGGTAGCCCGCGGAGCCGGTTGTCTTGTTCATTCACCGAACCTACCACAGCCAAGGCAGGACAGCCCGCACGGGGCATCAAAGGTGCCTTTCGACGGCCAACGGCCGTTTACAATCGACACATGACGCTCCTCGCCAACCTCGTGGGCACCTCGCAACGGGTGAGCGCGAACTCCGCCCGCTCGACGAAAATCCGCGAGCTGGCGGCTTTCCTGCGCAC
>DAITMW010000160.1:0-6589 GCA_036834945.1 Steroidobacteraceae bacterium | reverse complement strand
CAGAAGTTCCTGCTCCATCTGCTCGTCGGCGAGCTCCGCCAGGGGGCCCTCGCCGGCGTCATGGTCGACGCGATCGCTGCCGCCTCCGAAGTTCCGGTGGCCCAGGTGCGTCGTGCGGTGATGTATTCGAAGAGTCTCGGAACCGTTGCCAGCGTGGCGCTGTTGGAAGGCGCCCAGGCCCTGGAGCGCTTTCAGCTCGAGATGTTCGCGCCCATACTGCCGATGCTCGCGCAAACCGCCGTGGATGTTGGCGAAGCCCTGACCGAGTTGGGTGGCGAGGTCGAGTTTGAATGGAAGATGGACGGCGCCCGCATCCAGGTCCACAAGGCGGGGGACGACGTTCGGATCTACACGCGCAGTCTCAACGATGTGACGGTTGCGATACCCGAAGTAGTGGAGACGGCTCGCACCTTTCCCGAGCATACCCTCGTGCTCGACGGCGAGGCGATTGCTTTCGATTCGAGGGGGCGACCGCACCCCTTCCAGATCACCATGCGTCGCTTCGGCCGCAAGCTCAATGTCGAGGCCTTGCGCGGCGATCTACCCATCAAGGGATTTTTCTTCGATTGCCTGCGCATCGGGGAACACAGCATCGCGGACCGGCCGGCGCGCGAGCGTTTCGCGGCGCTCGCGCAAGCTGTGCCGGCGCAATTCCTGATCCCCCGGCTCGTCACCTCTTCCGAGCCCGCGGCGCGCGAATTCTATGAGGCCTCCCTGGCCGCCGGACACGAAGGTGTCATGGCCAAGTCGTTGGACGCTCCCTACGAAGCGGGCAATCGCGGCGCGAGCTGGCTGAAGATCAAGAAGGCGCACACCCTGGATCTCGTCGTCCTGGCGGCCGAATGGGGCCACGGACGGCGCACCGGCAAGCTCTCCAACTTGCACCTGGGCGCGCTCGATCCGGCGACCGGAGAATACGTGATGCTGGGAAAAACTTTCAAAGGACTCACGGATGCCATGCTCGAGTGGCAGACTCGTGAGCTCCTCGCGAGAGAAACGAGCCGCGACTCCTGGACCGTGTACGTCCGGCCCGAGTTGGTCGTGGAGATCGCCTTCAGCGATCTGCAGTCGAGCACACGCTATCCCGGCGGGCTCGCCCTGCGGCTGGCGCGGGTGAAACGCTATCGCGAGGACAAGCGCCTCGAGGACGCCGACAATATGGACTCCGTGCGCAAGATTTTCGCAGCCCAGAGTGGGAGCCAGGTATCCGCAGATGAATGATGCTCAGTATTTCCGCAGCCGTGACGGTCTCGAGCTCGCCTATCGCGAGATGGGCGAGGGACGGCCGGTCGTGCTCATCCACGGCTATTTTTCGACCGCGACAGTCAACTGGATCCGTTATGGGCATGCCGCCCGGATCGCCGCTCGTGGCTACCGGGTCATCATGCCCGACCTGCGCGGTCATGGTGATAGCGCCAAGCCGCACGATGCGGCTTTCTATCCTGCGGACATCCTGGCGGACGACGGCTTCGCATTGATCGAGCACCTGGAGCTGACCGATTACGATCTGGGTGGCTACTCACTGGGCGCGCGGACGACTATCCGCATGTTGGCACGCGGCGCGACTCCCGCGCGCGCCATCGTCTCGGGGATGGGCTTTGAGGGAATCACCAACACGGGTGAGCGCGGCGGTTACTTTCGCAACATCCTGACGCACCTGGGCACCTTCAAGCCCGGCTCGGCGGAGTGGCTCTCCGAGGCGTTCCTGAAAACCGTCGGTGGCGATCCGGTCGCGTTACTGCACGTCCTCGATACCTTTGTCGATACTTCGCCCGAGGCGCTCGGACGGATCAGGGCGTCCACGCTGGTGTTGACCGGGGCGGAAGATCACGACAACGGTTCCGGGCAGGCGCTGGCAACCGCCCTGCCGCAGGGCCGTTACGTCGAGATTGCGGGAAATCACATGAGCGCCGTGACCAAACCGGAGCTCGGCGCGGCAATGGCCGAATTCCTGGGTGCCGCATGATCGGCCTCGTTGGTATCGATGTGGACGGCACACTGGTTGGGAAGAGCGGCGAAGTCGATCCCCGTGTCTGGGAAGCCGCGGAACTGGCACGCGCCAGGGGAATCCGCCTGGCGCTGTGCTCGGGACGTCCCGCATTCGGGCGGGCCGTTGGTTACGCCGAGCGACTCGACATACACGGCTGGCATGCATTTCAGAACGGCGCGAGCATCGTTCATCTTCAAACAGGGCAGTCCCGCTCGGTGGCTCTCCCGTCCGATGCGGTGCGAGCGTTCATCGCCGAGGCTCGCGCTGGCGGCAACGTACTCGAGCTCTACAGCGATAAGGACTGGGTCGAGGAGAGCGCCGCGACCTGGGCGGTCGAGCACGCCGAGCTGTTGGGAGTGAAGTTCGAGCCCCGCCCCTTCGAGTCGCTCGCAGGCCCGGTGGTGCGTGCACAGTGGCTCCTGACATCCGACCAGGCGAAGACTTTGATGTCGCGCCCGCACCCTGGACTCGAGGCCGCGCAGTCCTCATCGCCACTCATGCCCGGGACGCAGTTTTGCGGCTTCACGCACGAGGGTGTCAGCAAAGCCAGTGCGATGCGCACCATCGCGGAGCAGTACGGCGTCGCCATGCGCGACGTGATGTACATCGGCGATTCCGGCAATGACATTTCGGCGCTGCGCGTCGTCGGACATCCGATCGCGATGGGAAACTCGGACCCCGAGGTCATCAAGGTGGCCGAACGCACCGTCGCGCACGTCGACCATGCCGGAGTCGCCGAAGCGCTTCGAATCGCGCTCGCGACCGCCTGAAATCGCGGCCTGGCCGCCTCTTCAGGGCGGCCGCGTCATGTCAAAACGGTTGTCGGGCCTGATCGCCGCGTAACCTGTCGGGCCGCCCGCGCGCAGCACGACGTTGGCTGCGAACGTATCGAAGATCCCATCTTTCAACAGGGAGCTCGCGATGTGCACGGCGACAACCTCGCCGAACACGACCCAGGCCTGCGCCGGCTGCTGCCTGTGATCCTGGAGCCGCACGATCTGAGTGACCTTGCACTCGAAGTGAACGGGGCTCTCCTTCACACGAGGAGGCGCCACCCGTCGCGACGGCTCAGGCGTGAGGCCCGCGAGTTTGAACTCATCCGTTTCGTAGGACACGGTGGCGCTGGTGATGTTCATCTTCTCGGCGAGATCCCGGGTGGCCAGGTTCCAGACAAACTCACCCGTCTCCTCGGCATTGCGCAGAGTGTCCTTCCGGCCGGTCGTGGAGAAGCCGATGATCGGCGGCTTGTACGCGAAGGCGTTGAAGAAGCTGAACGGGGCCAGGTTCAGGTGCCCTTCCCGTCCTTGCGATGAGATCCAGCCGATCGGCCGGGGTCCGATGATCGCGTTGAGCGGGTCGTGGGGAAGGCCATGCCCCTGGCTGGGCTCGTAGTAATACCGATCTTGCATGCTGCTGTCTCTCTTCTGGAGGGTTCTCAGCACCCCCGTGGTTGCGGTTCAATGGAGGGCCACGGATTGGACCTCCGCCCGTCCCCTCAAAGGCACTTCATGGTCAATACGGTCACCCCCGCTGCCCGCCCCTACGTCATTGCCTCGATCATGCTCGCGACATTCATGGCCGCGATCGAAAGCACGATCGTGGCGACCGCGATGCCGAGCATCGTAGGGCAGCTTGGCGGTTTCAAGTACTACAGCTGGGTGTTTTCCGCTTTCCTGCTGGCGCAATCCACCACCACGGTCATCTACGGCAAATTGTCGGACCTGTTCGGACGCAAGCCGACCCTGATCGTGGGCATCGTGCTGCTCCTGCTGGGTTCCTTGCTGTGCGGTTTCGCATGGTCGATGACTTCGCTCGTGGTATTCAGACTCCTGCAAGGTCTCGGCGCGGGCGCGATCTATCCGATCACCGCCACGATCATCGGCGATCTGTACAAGCTCGAGGAGCGCGGCCGGGCGCAAGGACTGATGGCCAGTGTCTGGGGCATCTCCGCGGTCATCGGCCCCCTGGCCGGTGGCCTGATTGTCGATCATTTCTCCTGGGCGTGGATTTTCTGGATCAATCTGCCGATCGGCGTGCTGACCATCATCGGCCTGACACTGTTCCTGCACGAGTCGGTCGAGATCCACAAGGCGCGCATCGACTACGCAGGCTCATTGCTCTTTTGCATCTCGATTGGGGCCCTGCTACTGCTGCTAACTGAGGCGAGCGCCGCACTGTGGATGTTGGTTGCCCTCGGGGCTGTCTTCGTGGTGACCGGCGTGGCATTCCTGGTGCACGAGAAACGTACACCCGAGCCCATCGTGTCGATCGAGCTATGGGCACGCCGGCTCGTCGCTACCACCAACGCGGCAACCCTCCTTGCCGGAATGGCCCTGATCGGACTGACGACCGTGCTCCCGATTTACGTGCAGGGTGTGCTGGGACGGACTCCGGTCGTGGCCGGCTTCGCACTGACGGCGCTGGTGATCGGGTGGCCCCTGTCGGTGATGCTATCCGGACGCCTGTATCGCACGTTTGGCATTCGGCCGACGCTGCGGGCCGGCGGCATCCTGCTGCCGGCCGGGACCGTGTTCCTGCTGTTTCTGACCCCGCAGAGCAGTCCGCTGGTGCCCGCCATCGGCGCCTTCCTGATGGGTGCCGGCATGGGTCTGCTCAGCGTCACGACCATTGCCGTGGTCCAGGACAGCGTCGAGTGGTCGAAGCGGGGTAGCGCCACGGCGTCCATCATTTTCGCACGCAGCCTGGGCAGCACGATCGGCGCAACGGCCGTCGGGACGCTGCTCAACATGGGGATCGTTCACTATGGCACGGGTGCGCTGGCCACGAAACTGCACGACCTGTTGAATCAGCCGTCGGGCCTGACTCAACTTTCCGCCGACCCGGCCGTGCGCTCGGTGTTCGACCTCGCGCTGCGTTGGAGTTTTGTTGGTATCGTCGCCCTGGGCGCGCTGATCCTGATTGCCACCTGGCTCATCCCCATCGCGCATACCCCTCGAGCCGCGCAAGGCGAGACCCGGCAAGCCCAGCAAGCCGCGTCACATTAATTTTGGACTGAGTCCACTTTCTCCCTGGGAAAATCTGTTAGCTTCCCTCCAGGATGCGAAACAGGACGTTCAGGGAGACCGGACATATTGTACGGGCCTTCGGCGGCTTCACGGCTGTCGGGGTCATATTGGTCGCCGTCCTGGCGATCAGCTGGCTCCTCTACCAGCGCGAAGCACACCAGGTCGCCAGCCGCCAGGCCGATCTCGAGGTCATCCGCGTCAATCTGCTCGCGCAACTCCTGCGCGGGGAGTTGCGACCGGTCGTCGATGACCTACGGTTGCTCACAGATGGTGATGGATTCCGGACATATCTGGAGACGGGCGCGCAACCCGCCCTGCAAGCGGCCATCCGGCGCGCGGTTTTCTTCAGTGTCGAGAAGCCGCTCTACGACCAGGTGCGCTACCTCGACCAGAACGGTCAGGAGATCTTTCGCGTCAATCATGGCGGCCAGGTCGTCGCTGCCGCACAGCTGCAGAACAAAGGAGACCGGGCCTATTTCCAGCAGGCCAACGTGCTCTCGCCCGGCATGCTGTACATCTCCTCCTTCGATCTCAATCTCGAAGGCAGCCGCGCTCAGAGCTCGCCGAGGCCGACGCTACGCTTCGCGGTCCCAGTGTTCGATGCTGCGGGGCGGCGCCGCGGCGTCTACCTGATCAACTGTCTCGGCGATCATCTCATCGGCGATCTGGAGAAAGCAGCCGAGCAGCTCGTCAGACGGGTGCGCCTGCTGAATGCGCAGGGATACTGGCTCAAGGCTGCCTCACCTGGCCAGGAATGGGGGTTCGAGCTGCCGGACCGCGCGGACTATACGCTCGCGAAAAGCAACCCGGGGTTGTGGACCCGGATGCAGCGGGAGCCGGCGGGACAATCCCTGTATGCAGGGGGACTCATCACCTGGCAACGTCTGCGTCCTGTTGAATTCACCGAGTTGCCGACGGCTCACGTGCGCGCCGATGAGGCCTTCCTCATCGTCGCCTCCGCGATTTCCGCCACGGAATGGGATGGCTTGTTCAAAGGCTTACGGCAGATCATGGTGATTGCCGCCGGCGTGTTGTTATTCCTGATCCTGCTCTGCGCCTGGCTCTTCCGCGGACGCCTCGAGGACATGCGCAACCTGCGCTCCATGAACGAGCAGCTCGAATCGCGTGTGCGCGAGCGCACCGAGTTGCTGGAGGAAACCGGGCGCCTGGCCAAGGTTGGCGGCTGGGACGTCAATTCCAACTCGGACAGCGGTATCTGGACGCCGGAAGTGGCCCGCATCCACGACATCGACCCGACGGCCGTGTCGCGAAAAGGCGTAAAGACCCAATCCTACACGCCCGAATCCCGTGCGCGCCTGCAGGCGGCACTGAAGGAAGCCCGCGAACGGGGCACTCCCTACGACCTCGATCTCGAGATCGTCACGGCCCGTGGCGAGCACAAGTGGGTACGCACCATCTGCCGGCCGATCATGGAAGGTGGCAGGGTCAGACGGCTGCGCGGGGCCCTTCAGGACATCACGGAGCAGAAACGGGCGGAAGCCCGGCTACGTGCTCAATTGCAGCGCCTCCACATGTTGGAGCACATCACGCGCGCCATCGGCGAGCGCCAGGA
>DAITMW010000159.1:12686-16548 GCA_036834945.1 Steroidobacteraceae bacterium | reverse complement strand
GGAACGCGTAGGGACGTAAATCGTCGAGGCGGTGACAATCCACCGCGATATAGGCTTTCGCCGCGGTGTGCGGATCGGCCTCGACCATATCGACGGTGCACCATTGCGGCATGGCTGGAGGAGTTACGTTCTGCCAATGCCCGCCCCCGTCGTTCGTCAGTTGCACGAGGCCGTCATCCGTGCCCGCCCAGATGAGTCCCTTCTGCGCCGGTGACTCGACCACCGAAAACACGGTGTCGAACGTCTCGATGCTGGTGTTGTCCTTGGTGATCGGGCCGCCCGAGGACTGCTGCTTGGACTTGTCGTTGCGTGTCAGGTCGGGGGAGATGATGCTCCAGGACCTGCCACCGTCGGAGCTCTTGAAAATGACTTCGTTCGCGTTGTAGAGCACGTTGGGATCGTGCGGGGAGAACGCGAGCGGCTCGGTCCATTGGGCACGGTGCTCCAGGTCCTTGGCCGCCCAACCCATCGGGTCGCGGGCCCACGGGCTGATGGTCGTGAGCTGGCCGGTCCGGTAGTCGTACCGGGTGACGTTACCGTCGTATGCATTGGCGATGACGATGTTGGGGTCCTTCGGGTCGGCGACGACATAGCCGCTCTCCCCACCCCCGACCGAGTGCCAGTTCTGCACGCCAACCGGGCCGCCATGCACGTTGCCGGTGGCGATCGCGACAGTCGTGTTGTCCTGCTGCGCGCCATAGATCCAATACGGGATCTGGTTGTCCGCGGAGATGTGATAGAACTGCGCGGTCGGTTGATTCATCTCCGCGGTCCAGCTCTTACCGCCATCCACCGAGACATCCGCGCCTCCATCGTTGCTGTTGACCATCCGGTTCGTATCGACCGGGTTGACCCACAGGCTGTGGTTGTCGCCGTGGAAGGTCGGCATCTTCTTGAACTTGGCCCCACCGTCGGTCGACTTGTAGGCACCGGTGTTCATGATGAACACCTTGTCCGGATCCTTGGGGTCGGCGAAGACGTTGGTGTAGTACCAGGCCCTCTGCTTGTAGTCGTTGTCGGAGTTGATGAGCTTCCAGTTCTGGCCCCCATCGTCGGTCCGATACAGACCACCCTTTTCGGCCTCGATCAGGGCATACACGCGCTTCGGGTTCGTGGTCGGCGCAACGCCGATACGACCCAACACGCCTTCGGGCAAACCGTGGCCGGTGAGTTTCTCCCACGTGGAACCGCCGTCACGCGAGCGATAAAGACCACTTCCGGGACCACCGCTCTCCATCATCCAGGGCTTGCGGTAGACCTGCCACATGCCCGCGTAGAGTACGTTGGGGTTGGACGGATCGAATTGCACATCGATGCCACCCGTCTTGTCGTCCACGTACAGCACACGCTGCCAGGTCTTACCGCCGTCCGTCGTGCGATAGATACCGCGCTCGCTGCTGTCGGCGAACGGATGACCGAGCGCGGCGACAAACACTACGTCCGGGTTGGTTGGGTGAATGGCGAGGCGTCCGACCGCCTGCGAGTCGCGCAGTCCGGTGAATTTCCACGTCTTGCCGGCATCGGTGGACTTGTAGATACCGTTTCCGGTCACCACGTTGCCGCGGATGGCGGCCTCGCCGGTGCCCACGTATACGATGTTCGGGTCCGATAACGCCACAGCCACGGCGCCAATCGAAGGTGATGCTTCCGGAAACTTGTCCCAGAGCGGCTTCCACGTGGTGCCCGAGTCGGTTGTCTTCCACACACCTCCGGCGGCCGCGCCGAAGTAGTAGACGTTGGGATCCTTGGGCGTGCCGGCAACTCCGGTCGCACGACCGCCACGAAACGGACCGAGCAGCCTGTATTTCAGCCCGGCGAAGGCAGGGAGGCTGGCGGCCTGGATGCGCTCCGGCGGCTTGGAATCCGCATCCTTCTTACCGCTGTCGGCGGCGTGTGCAGTCCAACAAAGCGTGATGGACGACAACAATCCCAGGGCCAGGCGCAGGGATCCGGAATCATGTCTGCTTGCCGCCATCTTGGTAAACCTCACCGCCTTGCATGACCAATTGCGGCTAGGATAAACAAAGCACCCACTCTTTCTTTCCAAAATCGAGGCGGATCCAACAGACTTTTGGTCATTACGAAAAAGTCATGAAAAATCTGTAAGAAGCGAGTTGGGACGCGGCCCAGTACACGCTCAGGCGGGGTATGGAATCAGCGGACGGGAACTGCCTGCCCGGACTCCGTCCACAGGTTGTCGCGCAACCGGCGTTTGTCAATTTTCCCTGTTGCCGCCAACGGCATATGCTCGACGAACACGACCAGGTCCGGTAGCCACCAGTCGGGCACCTTGCCGCGCAGGGCGGCCAGTACGGTTTGCTCGGTGAGCGCCTGCTTGCGCTGCGGCTCGACGACCAAAACCGGCCGCTCGCCCCATTTCGGGTGCTCGCGAGCGATCACAGCAACCAGAGCGACCCCGGGCAGGCAGCCCACGATATCCTCCATCTCCTTCGGGTTGATCCATTCACCGCCGGACTTGATCAGGTCCTTGACGCGCCCGGCGATGGTCAGATTGCCATCCGAATCAATTGATGCCAGATCGCCCGTATCGAGATAGCCCTCGGGGTCGACTACAGTTGTCTGACCTTCGCCGAAATAGCGCTCAGCGACGCTCGCTCCTCTCACTCGCAGGCGTCCAACAACACCACGTTGAACCGGCAAGGTCACGCCCTCTTCGTCCACCAGCTTGAGGTCCAGACCCATGATTGGCCGGCCCGAGGCACGCGACTCACCTCCCAACGGCGCCTTCGGCGGTGAAATCGTCCCCAATGGCGAAAGCTCTGTCATGCCCCAACTCGTCTGGACTCGAACACCGAGCCCGGACTCGATCCGCTGCATCAGCCCATCCGGGCAATGCGAGCCACCGACAATGATGCGCTCGAGGGAGGGCAGTTTGCCCCCTTGGGATTCGAGCAGGTCGACTAAACCGAGCCACACTGTCGGAACAGCGGCCGCCACAGTCACACCCTCCCGCTCGATCAACATCCGGAGGTGCGCAGGATCGACTGAGCGTCCTGGCAACACCATGCGTGCGCCCACCGCGGGTGCCAGGAACGGAAATCCCCAGCCATTGGCATGAAACATCGGTACCGCGACGAGGACCGTGTCCTGCGCCGTCACCGCAACCGCGTCCGCCTGTAGCGCCCGTAGCGTGTGAAGATAGTTCGAGCGATGAGTGTAGAGAACGCCCCGGGGGCTTCCGATCGTGCCCGAGGTGTAGCAGAGCCCAGCTGCGGACTCTTCATTGAATCCGCCCCAGAGAGCGGGTCGGCCCGATCGCTCGATGAAACTCGACAGTTCCCAATGATCCCGTTCCTGAGCAGAAGGCTGCCCCAACCGTTCTTCATCGAGAACTAACACCGCCTCCACGGACGGACAGAGAGGCAACAGCTCGTGCAGCAACGGCTGCAGCCCCTCGCCTACCGCGATCCAGCGGTCGGCCGCCTCGTTCACGATAGCGGCAAGCTGCGCAACACTCAACCGCGGGTTGAGCGTATGACAAACGAGCCCCACGCCCATTGTGGCGTAGGACAGGATCAGATGATCCTCGGTGTTCCAGGCCAGAGTTCCGACACGGTCGCCCAATCGGAGACCGTGATCCAGTAATCCCCCCGACAGCCGGGCGGCACGCTCTCGCAGTTGCGCATAGGTCGTACGCCTGGTGCCGGATCCGACTGTCGAAACGATTTCCGCCAGACCGTGCCACCTGGCCGCGTGATCGAGAAACTTGTCGACGGTCAGGGCATAGGTTTGCATGCTAGAACGTGACCAGGAGTCGTATCCCATATTGGCGTGGGAAGCCCGCGAACCGCAGCCCGGAATTCAGCGCGCCCACATAGTGTTGGTCCGTCAGGTTGGTTCC
>DAITMW010000159.1:0-12586 GCA_036834945.1 Steroidobacteraceae bacterium | reverse complement strand
CGGTATCCTGAGGACCCAGTACGAACCGGTACTGGCCACCCAGGTTGAGCGTGAAGTTCGGCGCATAGGTCTGCGGGTGACCTGTCAGGTCGATGCAGGAAGGAGCCGCCGGGCCCGCCGCGGGATCGCACGGCGTAAGAGTGGCGACGCGCGGATCCGTGGCGAAGAACGGCCCACCCAGGGAGCTATGCATGATGGTGGTTCCGCCATCGAAGGAGAACTGCCCGAACACGGCCTGCGCCTGCGCCTCGAAGCCGTAGATATGAGTGGTGTTCGGATTGTTCAGCTCGAAGCCGAACGTGGGCAGCGTGGGATAGCCCACTGTGACCTGGAAATTCTTGTACAAATAGTAGAAGGCGTCGACCTGCGTACGCAGATGTCCAGCGAAGCTGGTCGCCTTCCAGCCGAGCTCGAAATCCGTCACCTTCTCCTCATCGAACGCCTTGGGCGTACCGAAACCGACCGGTACATTGAGACCGCCGGGACGAAATCCGGTGGAGACGAACGCGTAGAGGAAGTGGTTCGTATTGACGTTCCAGTTGAGTGACACCTTGCCGGAAGTATTGGTGAACTTCTGGGATTGCTCGTCGGTGAGCGGCAAGCCGTACTGCAGCACCTGCACATGGTTGGTGGTCTTGTCGGCGGTATAGCGGCCGCCGATCTGCAGCTGCCAGCCCGCCGGCAGCTGGAAACTCAATTGCCCGAAACCGGCGAAGGCGGTCACCGGATTGGTACCTTGCAACAGGTATTCCGTGGCGAGACTCGCGCGCGGATAGTTGCCTATGATGAATTGATAGGGTGGCGGGAACGAGGTTTTGTCGCTGTACGCGTAGGCACCGGCGATCCAGGTCAGAAAGCCCTTGTCGGGCGAGATGATGTTGAATTCCTCGGACCAGAGGGTCTCATCGACCGAGTCCGCGAACCAGGCGGTACCGACGGCCGTGCCATCCAGGTCCGCCTGGTACGAGGTGTTGCCCTTCTCATAGCCCGATACCGACCGCAACGTGATGCCGTTCGGCAGCACATAGTCGACTCTCAGCATGGTGCGGCCGAATCTATCCAGCGCCAGCTGCGGAGCGTTGGCGCTGAGGTTGAACAGGTCGTTGGTCGCGTTATAGGGATCGGCCGGATAGGCGCCCATGTCCAGGTAGTTGAAGTCGGTCTTCCACAGGACCGACAAGGCATCGTTCGGCTTCCACAGGAGCCCCAGCCTGGCGCTATAGGTCCGCAGATTGCCCGGGTTGCCCGAGTAGGAGCCGCCATTCGGAGCGGTGATGTTGTAGAAGCTGTCGCGCCGCTCCGTGTTGAACGCGAAGCGTGCGGCGAGCGTGTCACTGATGGGCAGATTCACCGCGCCCTGGAGCGCGAGGTCCGTGTAGTTTCCGACCTGGCCCTGCACGTAGCCGGTGTTGCCTCCGTTGATGACGGGATCATTCGTGGTGACGAACACGGCACCGCCGGTCGAGTTCTGGCCTCCGAACGTGCCTTGTGGACCGCGCAGAATCTCGAGATTCGCCACGTCGTAGTAAGGCTCTTCCTGGAAATATCCAGGGAAAGTCGCGAGGCCGTCGCGATAGGTCACGACGCCCACGGTGGTCTGGGAGTTGTGCTCACCCTTGCCGACGCCGCGGATGTTGAAATCGATGCCCTGCCCGAAGTTGTCGATCGTCGCGCCGGGCGTGGCGAACTGCAGGGAATCCACGGTGATGACACCCATGTCACTGATGTCATTTCCGCTGAGGACAGTGGCCGAGATCGGCGTGCGCTGCGCATCCGTATGACGCCGCTCCGCCGTGACGACGACCTCCTCCAGGGTCACCCTGGAAGACATATCAGTGGCATTCGCCTGCTGCGTGCTCGAGCTGACCGACTGCGCGGCGGACGTGCCATACCAACCCAGCGCCAAGAGTGACCCACTCAACCAATATGCCTGGACTTTCATGCCCCCTCTCCCAGTACCCGGTGTGCGCTCTCGTGGCGCTTCGGGCGATTCTCACATCGCGGGTTCGAGCAGTCAATATTCATTCACTCGTTAGTGAATATCTTTGTACGTCAGCCGAAGCCGCGTTTCACCGCGACTTTCGGCTGTCGTAACGGTCTCCTCGTCATTCTCTCCGGCGCATATATTCATTTACGTGTGAGTGACTATTGACAATCGCCCTCATGCCGGTCATATGTGCAACCGGCCAAGAGGGGGATGAGCAGTGAAGAGCTCTTACGATGCGGCGCCGGGGCCGGCGAGAGTCGCACTCGTCGCGATGGCTGGCGCCAGCATCGAGTACTATGACTTTTTCGTCTACGCGACCGCGGCGACGCTGGTTTTTCCCACGCACTTTTTCTCCCGCGACCTGCCGCCCGTCATTGCGCAGCTCGCGGCTTTCAGCACCTTTTCAGTAGGCTTCATCGCGCGTCCGCTCGGCGGAATTCTGTTCGGACACATGGGCGATCTCTTCGGACGCAGGCGTGCGCTCTCCGCCGCGCTGATCATGATGGGTGTTGCGACCACGTTGGTTGGCCTCCTGCCCACATACGACGTCGCCGGCTCACTCGGGGCCGCACTGCTGATTCTTCTCAGGTTCATTCAGGGACTGGCTGTCGGTGGACAGTGGGGTGGCGCCGCGTTGCTCGCCATTGAGAATGCCCCCTCGTCCAAACGAGGCCTGTACGGCAGCTTTGTGCAGATGGGCGTGCCAGTAGGGATCGTGCTCGCGAATGGCGCCTTCTTTCTTCTCGATGCCACCGTGTCGGCCGCTGCTTTTGAGCGCTGGGGATGGAGGCTTCCCTTTCTGTTCAGTGTCGTGCTGGTCGTGCTCGGGTATTACGTCAAGAGTCGGCTCCAGGACTCGCCCGGTTATCCCGAGAAGCCCGCAAACCCGGTGTCGCTACGGGAATCGGCGCGGCAGTCTCCCATCCTGACTGCCCTGCGAGAGCAGAGTATGGCGATTGTCCTGGCAGGTGGCGCCTTCATCGCGAGCAGCGGATGCTTCTACATGATCATCACTTATGGCGTGGGCTATGGCGTCAACCATGCGCACGTGTCGAGGGGCACGATGCTGTTGGGTATCATGCTGGCCAGTCTGCTCATGATGCCTGCACTCGCCTGGTTCGCGGCACTGTCGGATCGCCATGGCCGTACCGCCATCTATATGTTGGGGGCCGCCGCTACAGGGCTGGTCTCGTTCGCACTGTTTCCTGTGATCGATAGCGGGTCGGCTGTTGGAATCTCGCTCGTCATGATCGCATCGATGGGAACCGCTGCCATGATGTACGGCCCCCAGGCCGCACTGTTCGCGGACCTGTTCGATCAGCGGATCCGCTACTCAGGAGCCTCGCTCGGATACCAGATCGGCTCGATCCTGGGTGGAGGGTTCGCCCCGATCATTGCCACAGGGCTCTATTCGAAGTTCGCCTCTACGACGATCATCGCCGGTTATATGGCGGCCATGTGCGCGGTGTCTTTGGTTTGTACCGCCGCCCTGGCACGACGAAGTGCCGCGTCAAATCCTGTGGGTAATATCTGTCAAGAGCCGTGACCTGCTGACCTCCTACGTTGAAGGGACCCGGGTGTCACCACCCTTCTCGCCTTCGAGCGCACCGAGAAGCTGCTCTACCTGCTGCACCCGCCCTTCGACACCCTTGGCCGCGCGGATTTTCCCGGCGCGACGCAGAGTGCGCGCTTCTTCCGCGAGCTCCTCCCGGTAACGGGATGTTCTGAAAAACATGCCGGAGTCTTCCGGTGCCCCGCCGGGTGTGCGTTTCGTACTTGCGGTCATGAGTTGTCACTCCCCCTTGCAAAGGTAAGCGCCTTCTCGACACCCCGAGGATACCCCTGCGACAACGCTGGGTCACGTGGGCGTTCGCTGCGCGGTCGTAGCCTGGATGGATCGAGCGGCGGCCCTTACAATCTGCTAAATCAATAACTTGCAAGAACAAGCTCGACGACGCTTCGGGGGTTTTTGAAATGATCCGTGTAGACTCACTCGCGACGGGGCTCGCGGCTGCCTTGTTGGTCGTCGCCTGTGGCAACGAGGGTGCTGCGCCGCAGCCACCCGCGGCCCCTGCCGGGCAGATTGACCTGGCGCGCCTGCAGGGGATCGCGAAGGAGCCTGGCGCCTGGCTGACGAGCGGCCGCGACGCCGGTAAGACCTACTACTCGCCCCTGGACCAGATCAGCCGGCAAACCGCGGCGCGGCTCGGCTTCGCCTGGGAGTTGAAGACCGGCACCAACCGCGGCATGGAAGCGACGCCGATCGTCGTGGACGGCGTGATGTACACCTCAGGAGTGGCGGGCCGAGTGTATGCACTCGATGCCGCCACAGGTCACCTTCTTTGGCAATTCGAGCCGCCGCTGAAGCTGAAAAATGCTCGCGGGTCCTGTTGTGACATCGTCAACCGGGGTGTCGCTGTCTGGAACGGCATCGTCTACGTGGGCTCCTTCGAGGGCATCCTGTATGCCCTGAATGCGAAGGATGGCACCGTGCGTTGGCAGGTGGACACCTTCATCGATCACAAGCGCGCGTACTCGATCTCGGGTGCGCCACAGATCGCCGGAAAAGTGGTGGTGATTGGAAATGGCGGCGCCGAGTTTGATTCGCGCGGCTACGTGTCCGCCTACGATCTGGGGACCGGCCGTCTCGTGTGGCGCTTCTATACCGTACCGGGCGACCCCGCCAAGCCCTACGAGAGCAAGGCGTTGGAAATGGCGGCCAAGACCTGGGACCCTCATCGCGACGTGACTCGCGGCGGCGGCGGCAACGCATGGGACGCCATCGCCTACGATCCCAAGACCCACCTCGTCTACTTCGGTACCGGCAATGGCGCACCCTGGAACAGCAATTACCGCAGCCCTTCCGGCGGCGACAACCTCTTCATCGCGTCCATCGTCGCGGTGAATGCCGATACCGGCGAGTATGCCTGGCACTACCAGGAGACTCCGGGGGACCTCTGGGATTACGACGCGACCGCGCACATCATGCTGGCAACCCTGAAAATCAACGGGGCCGACCGGGATGTGTTGATGCAGGCAGCGAAAAACGGATTCTTCTATGTCCTCGACCGGTCCACGGGCGAGCTCCTGGCCGCCGATCCATTCGTCGCCACCAACTGGTCCACGCACGTCGACCTGAAGACGGGGCGCCCGGTCGAGAACCCGGATAGCGATTACACCAAGGGCAAGACCGTGGCCGTGTTCCCTTCGGGCGTTGGCGGTCACAACTTCAACCCGATGTCACTTTCGGGTCGGACGGGGCTGGTCTACATTCCCACCGTACACACCGGTGTGAGCCTCCTGCAGGCACCTCCGACACCGCACCTCCAGGAGCGCTCCAGCACCGGTGTACAGATTACCTTCGCGAGCCCGATGTTTGCCGCTCTCAAGGCGTGGGATCCGATCGCGCACAAGGTGGTCTGGGAGCACAAGTACGCGAGCTTCATGGATCACGGTGGCGTGCTTTCGACAGCCGGTGGAGTGGTCCTCGAGGGCAGCATCGACGGTAAGCTGCGGGTGTTCAACGACGAGACGGGTGACGTAATCAAGGAGATTGATACGGGCAGTCCGCTGATTGCCGCGCCGATGACGTATACGGTGAAGGGTGTGCAATACGTGGCGATTCTCGCCGGTAGCGGCGGTGGCGGGTGGAACGTCTGGATGCCGGGTAACGTCGCGGCCGAGCGTGGCAACGACAATCGGATCCTTGCATTCCGGCTCGATGGCGGGGCGACGCCGGTGCCACCTGTGTTGGCAGCAGTGATTCCGATTCCGGAGCCGCCGGCTCAACCGGGCACGTCGGCGGACATTGCTGCCGGCGCAGTACTCTTCAAGCGCAATTGCTCCGGATGTCACACCAACGCCGATCGGTCCGCGGTACCGGACCTGCGGCGCTCCGGCTTCATCCGCGAATCCTCGGCTTTCCAGTCGGTTGTGCGCGGTGGCGCGTTGGAAAAGCGTGGGATGCCCGGTTGGGATGATCTGTTGACAGCTGAGGAGGTTGAGCAGATCCGGGCGCACCTGGTATCGGTCGCACACGAGGCCTACGTGAAACAGCAGGCGGGAGGCTCCAGGGCGACGGCGACCGCCCCAGGATTCAAGGAGGGGCACCCGTAACAACGTTACTGCGCCGTCCAGCCTCCATCGATCGGGATGGCCGTGCCAGTAATGTTGTGTCCCTCGGGCGCGCACAAGAAGAGAGCGAGCCGCGCAATCTCGTCCGGCGATGAGAGTCGCCGCGAAGGCTGCTTCTCGGTGAGCATGGCATCGATCGCCTCTGCCGTCGAAACGCCCAGTTGGTTGCGCCGCTCGGCGATCTGTGGGGCAACCAGGGCCGTGTCCACCCAACCTGGGCAGATACAGTTGACGGTTACCCCTCCGGTAGCCGTGCTTCCCGCGGCCGCGTACTCGAGTGCAGCCACTTTGGAGAGTCCTACGAGGCCGAACTTGGCAGCCACGTAGGGCGACTTGTGTACTGAGCCGACCAGGCCGTGGACCGACGCAATGTTGATCACTCGTCCATACCCGGCTTGCGCCATCCGCGGTAGCAGATGGCGCATGGTATGGAACGCTGCGGATAAGTTGACGGCGATGATGTCGTTCCATACATCGACGGCAATGTTCTCGATCGGGTCGGTGTGTTGAATCCCGGCGTTGTTGACGAGAATGTCCACACGGCCCCATTCGAGGACTCGGGTGATGAGAGTGTCGATTTCAGGCAACTGCCGCAGGTCCCCGCCGAAGAAGGCCGCAGCGGGGCTGCCAGCCCGTTCGATCTCTTTCAACAGAACCCGGGCTTCCTCGGCAGTGGCCAGTCCATGCGCGGCCACCCGCGCGCCGGCCTTCGCCAGTGCCAGCGCGATGGCCTTGCCGATGCCTCGATCGGAGCCGGTGACGAGTGCAGTCCTGCCGTTCAAATCCGCAATCACTGTTGCAAGCTCTCCAGGAAGCGATCGATGGCGATGACGGCGGCGCGCTCATCCAGCATCGGCGCGTGCCCACGGTCGGGCAGTGTCAGCGTGGTAAGGCCCTGGTGCTGGGCCTGCATCTTTGCCAAGGTGTCCGCGGCCAGGATGTCTGACATTCCGCCACGAATCGCCAACATGGGTACCGATGCGAGCTGCGCCCAGAGCGGCCACAAAGTGGGCGTGACGGCACCCGGATCGGATGCCTGGCTCAAGCCGTTCAGAATCGCCGGGTCGTACGCCGGCACGGGACGGCCCACTTCATCCTCGACGTAGGTGCGGCGGGCGAAGGCGCTCCAGTCCGCATCCCGATAGTCGGGAAAGGCATGTCCGTTGATCCGTTTTGCCTGTTGCGCAGCATCGGCCCAGGTCAAAACCCGCGCTGGTGCCAACAAAGACTCGCGCAACCTGGCTATCCCGGCGGCAGGAATCTCAGGACCGATGTCGTTCAGGACGATGCCTTGGACGCGCAGGGGTTGCATCGCTCCCAAGACCATCGAGATCAACCCGCCCATCGATGTACCGATGAGGACTACCCGACCGATCCCAAGGCGGTCGAGCAGAAGGGACATATCCTTCGCGTACACCGGAATCTGGTAGTTGGCGGGGTCCGGATCCCACTGCGATCGTCCCCGCCCGCGTTGATCGGCAGCAATGACCCGCCATCGGGCGGACAGATGCTCGACGAGCGCGCCGAAATCCCCGACGTTACGGGTCAGTCCGTGCAGGCACAGCACGGTGAGGGGCGCATTGGTGGGGCCGCATTCCTCCGCATACAAACGCAACCTGCCGTCCGAGCTGAGAAAGTCGATCGGAGTGCGTACCGTCGTCATCCCCTACCCCAATACACTCGGCGCGGGCGGCATGCCGTTCCAGAACTCCCGTAATTCCCGGTACGGATCACGCTCGATCCGCGTATTACGATCCAACACCAGGGTGGCGCGGCTGCCCGAATCGAAGCCGGGCCAGTGCGGAATCTGTTCGTTGTTGGGATTGCCCGTCCGGGCGAAAGCGACCCAGGTCGATGCCAAGGCACTGCACATACGCCGCGCATCACTCGATCCACTACCGAGGATGGCATCGCGCTCGTTGTGAAGCGACGCGGAAACATCCATCGCGTGCGCCGCACCGAATTTCCCGTCAAACGCCGGACAACCCCACTCCCAGAGGTAGGTATACACAGGGGCACGCTGGCGGACCGCCTTGGCCTGCGCCTGCCCGTGCGCGAACCTCCGGAATCCGGAGTCGGTCACCATCCGCGCATGCAACAGGTAGGGGGATTTGTCCGGGAAGTATGCGCGATAGAGTTTCAGCAGCCCTGCCGCCGCCGACCCGTAGCGAGCCGACAGGAGCTCGGCAAGGCCCTGCTCCGTCAAATCGAACTTGTTGAAGAACAGCCCCGCGTCATCGAGTGTGGTCGAGACCATCAGTGGCAC
This sequence comes from Steroidobacteraceae bacterium, assembly GCA_036834945.1. Classification (GTDB taxonomy): domain Bacteria; phylum Pseudomonadota; class Gammaproteobacteria; order Steroidobacterales; family Steroidobacteraceae; genus 13-2-20CM-66-19. The sequence goes on along the minus strand of DAITMW010000159.1, from coordinate 4,199 downwards.
CTCATCGGAATACGACAGTGCCGTTTCCGACAAAGGGGACACTCCGATGTGAGTGCCATCGACAATGGGTGCGAACATCGCAGCACCCACCGCATTCTGGGCAGCAAGCAACCGCGTCCACGGCAACGTCCGGATGTTGGCGAGCGTCGCCGGCGTCAGACCGAGTTTCTCGATGAACGATTGCGCGATCCGGGCTGACAGCTCGCGGGGCAGGTGCGCGACGAGTGAGCCACTCTGCACCGCGGCGCGGTGAAACAGCCCGCGCGCCGCCGGCATTCCGAGCAGCGTGCTCACCTTCCAACCGCCTCCGGACTGACCGAAGAGCATGACGCGTTGCGGATCTCCGCCAAAGCCCTCAATGTTGTCGCGCACCCACTCGAGCGCGGCGACGAGGTCCAGAATTCCGGCGACGCCAGCATCTTCCCATGGACCTGAAGGGTCCAGGTCCGCGAGATTGAGATAACCGAAGCTGGACAATCGGTGTGTCACCACGACGACGACGACATCGCCAAAGTCGGCCAACCGGGCACCGTCATACATCGGATGGTTACCCGAACTGATCGCGAACCCGCCACCATGGAGGCAGACCAGTACGGGACGCTTTTCCTGCCGCCCGGTTCCTGGCGTCCAGATGTTCAGATGCAGGCAGTCCTCGCCTATGCCACCGAAAGCAACGTTCAGATCGAACTGGATGAGCCGCGCGTAGTCATCGCTCGTGTCGTAGGGCGCCTGCGGGGAGACCGGGCCGTATCCCAGGCAATCGCGCACACCACTCCAGGGAGCCGGGTGCCGCGGGCGCTTGAATCGGTTCGCTCCCGCGGTGGAAGCACCGTACGGCACGCCTTTGAATTGCCGCACACCCGAGTTGATCAGGCCTCGTACCTTGCCACTCGAGGTCTCGACGGTGCAGAGCTCCATACGATCACTGCATTTTGTAGTTCACCGCCAGGCCGATCGTCCGGGGCTGGGCCAGGACGACGGGCACCGGCGAGGCGGGGTTGTATTCGTTCGCGAGCACGGAAGCCGACACTTCGGCGACCCGATCGAAGATATTGCGCATGAAAATGCGGTACTGCAACCCATGCGGTGCGCTCACGGTGAGATCCAGGTCGGTGATGTTATAGGAGGCCAGGCGATACTGCGGACTGATCCCCGTGCCGAATCCGGCATTGCGCTCCCCCACCCAGCGATCGGTTGCGGTGAAGGTTCCCGTGTAGCCGTCGACAATGTTGAAGTCATAACTCCCGAGCAGTGCGAAGTTGAACCGCGGCGACAATGGGAGCCGGACGCCGACCCGGTCGACACCGATCACCGGTGCTGTCGAGGTGAGCCGGGCATCGGTAAAGGCACCCGAACCTCCCAGGGTCAGAGCCGACCAGACCCGGTAGTTGAACTGCAGCTCGGCACCGGTGACGCGCGCCACGCCCGCATTCTCGAGCTGATTCACGCCACCATTGTTCACGGTCACCTGAATGTCTTTCCACAGGATGTCATAGACATCGAAGTTCAGCGTCGCCCGTTTGTTCAGGAACGTGGACTTCTCGCCGAGCTCGTAGCTCCAGAGCCGGTCAGGATTGAAGGTCGGGTTGCCCAAGCCGGGTGCCAGTACGAAATTCGGCCCGCCGGGTCTGAAGCCGCTGGCGGCGCGCGCGTACAACATCACGTCATCGCTGATGTGATACTTGGGATTGATCAGGTACGTCATGACGCTCTGGTCCGACGTCGCCACCGGCGGCGTCAGTTCCGCGGCCGAGCCCGTCGCCAACAGGCCGGACACAGTCTCATCGTACGCCTGCTTCTGGCGGCTGTAGCGCACTCCCAGACCCAACTCGAACTGGCTGGTGAAATGGATCGTGCCATCGGCGTAGGCCGCATACTCACGGTACGTGCTCGGCAGGAAGCTCGTAAAGGGTGAGAGCCCCAGGAATGTGCCACCCGGGTTGGCGTTGTCGAACAGGTCGACGACCTCGTCGGTTTTCTCGTTACTGAGAAACAACCCGGCGAGCCAGTCGAAGCGGGTCGTGTTCTGCGAGGCGACCCGCAGCTCTTCCGAAAACTTCTTGGTCGTCGTATTCACATACAGGCTCCAGGGGTCCGGCAGCCCGAAAGCCGCGTCGTAGACCAGGCTGTTGTCCGTGTAGCTGGTGCCGTTGTTGATCTGGTACCCGGTGATCGAGGAGAGCTTCGCCCACGGGGTGGTGTAATCGATCGTGCCCGAATAGAGCGTGAGGCTGTAGTTGGAGGGTTGGAACGTGGGGTATGCCTGGTCGTAGTTGCCGTAGATTGGCTGGCGCGTCACGGGATCGCGGAATGCGACGTTCGCGCTCTCACTCGGAATATGCTGCGTCGAGGCGTTCAGCCGGATGTCCAGGTTCTCGATGGGCTGCAACAGTATGCCCAGGCGGCCGCCTTCCGAGCGGGACCAACCCTGGTTGTCCCGCCCATAAACCGGATCTTTCGCATAACCGGAGTCATAGACCTGGTACCCGTCGGCCCGGACCGCTCCGATCCCCCCGATTGGAATATTCAGCATTCCGGTATACGCATGGTCGATGTGACCGTGCTGCGTGGACGAGACCTGCACGCCCGCCTCCAATCCGAAGGAGGTCGGGTCGGGCGCGTTGGTGATGTATTTGATGGTACCGCCGAGGGAGGTCGCGCCGTAGAGCGTCCCCTGTGGCCCGTTCAGGACCTCCACGCGACTCATGTCGAAGAGATTGACGTTCAGACTCTGGTAACCCAATCCGTTCGAGGTGCTGGCGCCGATCGGAATGTCATCCACGTACAAACCGGTGGCGCTGCTCAGCTGCGAGCCGGTGGTGATGCCGCGGATGACCAGCAGGTTGGTGCTCGGACCGGTGGAGGAATAACTCAGTCCCGGCACGAAGGCGGCAAAGTCATTGAAGTCCCGGGCATTGATCTGCTGCAACGCTCCGGAGGTCAGCGCGGAGACCTGGCCCGCGACATTCTGAATGGACTCGGAACGCCGGTTGGCGGTGACCACGACTTCCTGGAGCTCATTCCCGGAAGCGGTGCTCGCGCCTGCTCCTGGGGGCGGCGCCGTCTGTGCTATCGCGGCGGACGCAGACATGGAGATCGCGGCCAGCACAGCCACGCTCCTGCAGCTAGAAGCAGTCATTCCAACCCCCTTGCGAATGCTGTTCACGAGGAGCCGTCATGCGCGGCTCGCCCATACATTTCAGCGCTCGCTGAAATTATTCCTGGCACGGAAGCTTGTCAAGGCACCTGCCTGGGTCGGCCCACCCTGCGACCGCACGGGCGACCTGGTCATTTTGTTCGGCATATATAGCCACAGGCGTACATTTCGCCGGCCGAAGCGGCATGCGAAGAATCCGTCGATGCGCGGGCCCGGCACGTGCGTCATGCCTTTTTATTCAGCGCTCGTTAAATTCGGGACGGCGGTGTCACAATGACTGGCGAGCAATGCGAGGGTGCAGCCAGTCCGGTGACCAAGGTCGACCACAAAACGTCTGTAAAGACCAAAAAAGCCAAGCAGCCGCGACGAGGGCGTCCCAGGCAATCCGATGACGGCATGCACGCCCGCGGCCGGCTGCTGGATTCGGCCGAGTCCCTGTTCGCCGAACGGGGATTTTTTGGCGTGACCACGCGCCAGGTGGCGGATGCCGCAGGGGTCGATGTCGCGCTGATTTACTATCACTTCGAAAACAAGTCCGGGTTGTTCGACGCGGTGATCGAGCGCCGGGCACGTCCGCTGGTCATGGCTCGCAGAGACTCCCTGACCGCTTACGTGGCCGCGGTGGGGCAGACCAGCGTGGAGGGTGCCGTCGCCGCCTTCATCAATCCGATGATCGATCTGTGGTTGCACGGCGATGCCGGATGGCGCAGTTATTTCGCCCTGGTGGCCCAGATGGACAACACACCCTGGGGCGGTGAGATCGTCCATCGGTTCTTCGACGACAACGTGCACGAGCTCATCGATGTCCTGCAACGTGCTCTTCCGGGTAGTCCCAAGCGCGAGCTCTATTGGGCTTATAACTTTCTCGCCGGATCCATGATGCTGGCCCTTTCCGGCACCGAGCGTGTCGACCGGCTGTCAGAGGGGTTGTGTCAGGCGAAGGATCTCGAGGCTGTTCGGCTGCGGTTGCTCAACTACTGCGCGGGTGGACTGCTCGCGATGGTGACCGCCGAGCGACTGAGCGGGAGAGCCTGACGTAGCG
>DAITMW010000158.1:13459-16574 GCA_036834945.1 Steroidobacteraceae bacterium | reverse complement strand
GGCACCCGCTTTGCCGAGCCCCTGTACCGATCGGCGATCTGCGTCGACACCGCTAACTCAATGCGTGCACAGTCTGGTAATCACGCCGATACGGCGCGAGGGCGATAGAAGCTTCGACCGGATCAGTCATGGCCGGGAAGGCTGACGGGCGGTCGCAACGGGGCGGAAGTACACGGGCAACTGCGGCTGGGTCTCATAGACACTCTCCAGTGCGGTCGTCTCTTCGGCCGTCAATCGAACTCCCACGGCTTTCACCGAATCTTCCAGGTGACCGGCCTTGGTGGCTCCCACGATCGGCGCGGACACTCCCGGCTGCGCGAGCAACCAGGCGACGGCCACCTGGGCAGGTCCAACACCCCGTTTCGCGGCGACTGCCGCGACGGCGTCAATCACGGCTTCATCCGCCTTACGGTTGAATCGATCGCGCGCCATCGGCGAATGAGAGCGAACTGTCTGGGTACGGCGGCTGCCCGCGAGCAGTCCGCCACCGATGGGGCTGTAGGGTATGAGCCCGATGCCTTCATCGCGACACAGTGGAATCATCTCCCTCTCCTCCTCCCGGTACAGCAGACTGTAGTTGTTCTGCATACTCACGAAGCGAGCGAGTCCGAGTTGCTCGGCCCTATGGAGCATCTTGGAGAACTGGTAAGCCGCCATGGTCGAGGCGCCGATATAACGCACCTTCCCCGCACGGATGAGATCGGTCAGCGCGCCGAGCGTCTCCTCGATCGGTGTCTCGAGGTCGAAACGATGAATCTGGTACAGGTCGACATAGTCCATGCCGAGCCGGCGCAGGCTGTCATCGATCGACTGCGCGATGTGCTTGCGCGAGAGACCTCGTTGGTTGGGACCGGGGCCCATGGGTTGGAACACCTTCGTCGCCACCACGACGTCGTCGCGTTTCACGCCGAACGACGTGAGCGCGCGCCCTAGAATCTCCTCGCTCTGGCCGCCCGAATAGACATCAGCGGTGTCGAAGAAATTGATCCCCAGGTCCAGGGCCTTGCGGACAATGGCGAAACTCGGCTCCTCGGGAAGCATCCACTCGAAGCCGTTGCCGAAACTCATGCAGCCGAGGCAGATGCGCGAGACCTTCAAGCCCGATGAGCCCAGTCGTACGTAGTCCATGGTCAAGCTCGCTTCTGTAGTGACCACAACAGCCGCTGTTCGGCTCCGTGGGGGTCATCGACCAGCTTGCACTGGTCGTTGAATATCATTGTCGCACGTCGCATGTTGTCGTACGGCGCCCACTTCGGCAGTCCGGCGTGATTAGGGTCTCCGGTACGGGCGAACGCCACCCAGGCAGTGCTCATTCGCGTCGCCAACTCGTAACGATCCTTGCCCGAGCCGGTCATGGACTTCGCGGCATCGACATTGTCGAACACGAAGGGGATTTCGACCGTATGGAAGGAGCGCAGCTTCCCCTCGCGAACCGGTGAGCGCCAGGTGAAGTAGTACTGGTAGACAGGCGCCTGTGCCTGCGCCGCTTTACGTTCCGCCTCCAGGAGGATACCGGCGCGAAAGCCATCCGATGCCATGATGAGATACAGGTCCGTGTTGGCTGCGCCGGGTCGACCCGAACGATAGGCCGCTATGACCCGGTCGACATCGGCATCGCCGGCGGACTTCAACATTTGTTTCACGCGCGCGTGCAACGTGGCGTCGTCGATTGGATCCAGCGGTTGACCTGGAAAGAAAGTCACCTCGGTCTCGACTGTGCCGATGAGTAAAGGCACGCTGGCAGTCAGGGCTGGCGCGACCGGGTCGAAAGGGTCGGCCGGTAAAGATTGGCCGTCTACCACCGGTCCGAAGTTGATTGGCGGTCCACTGCCCGAATCGGTGGCCTTGAGAAGTTGCTCCAACGGAAGGTCGTGCAACTGATCGAGTTGGTGGGGCGTGAGATTCAAGCGCGCGAGAAACTGCTCGGCGTTCTTGCTAGCAGCATCGCGCGGAATACCCTTCACCGCCGCTCCACTTTGCACAATCGCCCGGTTGAACAGGCCGCGCGCCGCTGGCATGGCCATGAGCGAGCTGACTTTTCCTGCGCCACCCGACTGGCCGAAAAGGGTGACGCTTCCAGGGTCGCCGCCGAACGCGGCAATATTGTCCCGCACCCATTCGAGCGCCGCGACGATGTCCAGGTTGCCCACGTTGCTGCTGGCGGCGTAGCGTTCGGAGCCAAACTCGGCCAGGTATAGATAGCCGAACGCCGAGAGCCGGTGATTGACCGTCACGGCCACGACTTCGTGCTTCCGGGCCAGCTGGATGCCGTCATAACAGATGAAGCCCCCGGAACCGCTGGTATATCCACCGCCGTGGAGCCACACCATGACCGGGAGCTTTCGTCCGCGATCGAGGGAAGGCGTCCAGACATTCAACACCAGGCAGTCCTCGCCCATTTTCTCGTCGCGGTCCATGACCTCGACTTCGGGCGGTACGAAACCATGAAATGCGGACAACAGCTGGGGCGAACGCGGGCCCAGCGCGGTTGCCTCGCGAATGTCGCACCAGGGTTTCGACCTGGCGGGCGGTTGAAAGCGACCTGCGCCTGCCGTGCTGGCGCCGTAGGGGACGCCCCTGAACGTATAAACGCCGGTCGCGTGGGTGCCCCGGATCTTGCCCGCGGTGGTCTCGACCACCGCCGCCCCCTCCGGGACGTCGTCCGCCAATACATCAGACGTCCGAGTGGCGAGGACCCCCGCCGCCAAGGAGCCCATACCAATGAAGCTGCGCCGATCGATCACACGCCTCTCCCCCTCTTTCCGCGTGTAGCGATGAACGCCGATTCTGCGTCAAAACGGCTGTGGCGTAATGGAAACCCTCTCTCGTGGGCGCTGTGTGGTCGCCTAGTCGTAGCCCGGCAGTGACTCCCGCGTCACCGTGCCATTGCCGAGCCTACGGACCACCACTCAACGCACGAAGCAGAATCTCAACCGCCCCGTTTTGAGACGCTCGACCCGACCCGCCGTCGGGCCAGTGAAATGCGCGGGGAAGAAGACTGCATCCTTGTCGGCGTACTGCTCGAGGAGTCGCAATCGCGTCGCACTCGCTTGTGATGGGTTCTCGTCCGCGAAGAAGGCCGCGTCGGGTCGAACGACCTGGATCGGGTGGTGAA
>DAITMW010000158.1:0-13359 GCA_036834945.1 Steroidobacteraceae bacterium | reverse complement strand
TTCTCGTCCGCGAAGAAGGCCGCGTCGGGTCGAACGACCTGGATCGGGTGGTGAAAACAGTCACCTGAAAAGATCGCGCGGCTACCGCCGCTCTCGGCGATCACGCAAAGGTTGCCTGGCGAATGCCCGCTTGCATCCTCGAGCCATACTCCGTCGCCCAGCTCACGATGGACTCGGGAGTCCACGTCGACGAGGTCAGCCAGACCCGCATCGAGAATCGGAGCGACACTGTCATCGAAGGCCTCGCGATGCAGGGCCTCATGACGCTGTTGGCTGAAGAATTCGAGATCGCGCCGTCCAAACAGGTAGCGCGCCTTGGGGAAGGTGGGCACCCAGCTCCCGTCCCGCAGCCGGGTGTTCCATCCTACATGGTCGAAATGCAGGTGCGTACACATCACGAGGTCGATGTCCTCGGGCCGCAGGCCGGCCTGCGCGAGGTTCTCGAGGTACGGCCAGTGTTGCATGTCGACCGGCGGCAGGCTTCTTTTCTTGTCATTCCCACAACACGTGTCGATCAGGATGTTGCGACCATCGACGCGCAGCACGAAGCTGTGCACGCTGATCCGCATCCCGGCCGCATCCGGGGCCTCCGCCAGGTCGGGGTCCCAGTACCAGCTCTTGAGTTGCGCGAGATCCTCCGCCGTGATGGCCGGCAAAGCCACCGCAAGCGGTATGACCGCATCGCCCTCGTAGATCCGGGAGACGCTCAACCTGCCAAGCGTCAAGTCTTTCATGGTTTTCAGGGCCGCGCAGTGATCCCGGCGGCCATGGTAAGCGATCAGCGCGACCGGATGCCCGTTTTCGCGCGGCGGCGGTGGGATTGCCCCCACCGCCCCCAATTCGCAAATTCCCGCTCAATACTCGTACGTCATCCCCCACAGGATGGTACGGCCGCTCGACGTGTTCACCTCGATACGGTGCGCCTTGAGGTCGGTGAACTGGACGATGTGCTGGTCGGTCAGGTTGAGGCCTTCCAAGGTCGCCTTGAGGTTCTTCGTAATATTGTAGTGGGCCGTGAAATCCACGTTGTTGGTCGCCTCGTAGCCCTCTCCGATATTGCCGTTCGCGCCGGCGCTATCGAGATAGGGACCGCGATAGGCTTCCGAGATGCGTGCGCCCCACCTCGCCGTCTCGTAGTACAGCGTCGCGTTGGCCGTCTACTTCGAGAGGTTCACCAAGGGAAGGCTGACGGATACGCCGTTGATGATGGCCGGCGACGAGCCATCGGCGTAGGTGCCGTTGACGGCGATACCGAAGTGATTGAGTGGCTCCGGCAGGAAGTCGAAATCGTGCTGGGCCGCCGCCTCGATGCCTTTGATGTCCGCGCCGCTGACATTCACCGGTTGCGTCACGTTGTAGAGAATCGAGCCGGTCTGTCCGGGCAGCAGGAAGGACACGGGATAACCCGTCGCCGCGTAGGGCTCGACGGACGACATGGAGCTGATGAAGGAGTTCAGCTTCTTGTAGAACGCGCCCAGGGAGAAGAACCCGACTTTGCCGTCGTAGTACTCCAACGACCCTTCGACGGAGTCGGCGGTGAAGGGCTTCAGGGTCGGGTTGCCGATGGTGAGACTGCCACCGAACGGAGCCGTCGTGATCGTACCCGCGGCCGCCAGGTCCGAGAGAGCCGGTCGGCTGATGTCACGATTGGCGCTGAAGCGGGCCACCAGATCAGGTTGCAGGAAGAATGCCACGTTGAGGGCGGGTAGAAAGCCCTTGTAGGTCGGGTTCACCGCGATCGGTTGCAGTCCCGCGGCCCCTGTATTGATCGAGCCGGCGCTGGTCAGGTCGGTGGCGTAGTAGCGCACTCCGGCATTGGCCTTGAGGCGATGACCCCAGGCCATCATGTTGAGGTCGTACTGCAGGTAGGCGGCGGCGGTCCGCTCGGTGATGCTGTAGTTCGACCCGGGGGACAGGAAGGCCGCCGACTCGATGTTGCGGGTCTGACCGATCAGCTGGTAGACCCGGTTCACGTCGCCGACGACATAGGGCACGAGCGTGTCGTACGGGACGACCAGTTTGTCGTCGGCAGGAATTGGCCGGTCGGTCGGTGTGTTATAGAACACCTTGTTGTTGTACTGGGCGCCGCGGTCGGTGAAACGCTTGAACGCGCCGCCGAATTTCAGGGTCGACACGTCGTCGACGGCCAACTCGAAGTCGAGTTTTCCGTTCAGGTAGGAATTGATGACGTTGTTGGCCTGCGTATCGAGGCGCATCAGATTCCAAAGGGTCGGGTCGGCGGGGTTGAAACCATAGGTCGTGACCGGCATACGCGAGCGGTCATCGAAGCCCATGCCCCGGTTCTGCGACTCGAGGAACACCTTGTCGAAGAACGGCAGCTCATAATCGGAGCGCGAGTAGCCGAACAACGCTTTCACGAGGAGCTGGTCGGTGACCTGGTCCGAGCCATGCAGCACTGCCTGGTAGAAATTCGTCCTGTCGGTCTCGGTATTGAACTCGCTGCGCATGTCCACGCCGGTGTAGTTCGCCGCCACGAGCGTGTTGTTCTGGATGACGTCCGACTGCAGGATCTGCGTACCCGAGACGTTACCCGTCAGGGCATTCGTACCGGCCGCCGCGAGAGCGTAATTGCTGCGGTCATTGGTCAGCCGGCTATACAAGGCGTCGAACCCGAACTTCAAACGCCCGGTCGGCTCGTACTGCAGGGAGACCGTCGAGCCCAGCCGGGTCCGGTGGTCGAACCAGGTCGAGTAGGTATCGGCCTGCGGGGCGAAAATGGAGCCGGATTCGAGTCGCGCGGCATCGGCGGCGCTCACGCCTGCCCCGATATTGCCGGGACTCACCTTGATCTGGCTCCAACCCCAGTTACGATAGCCGAATTCGTTGGAATCGTTGCTGCTGTAGGCGACCGAGGCGAGCGCGCCAAAATTGCCCCAGCGGTCGGAAATCAGGCCGACCAGTCGTGGGGTGGTGGTGTGCGTATTGCTGTTGTCCTGTCCCTTCGCACTCAGCACAGCCTTGAAACCATCGTAGTCGAACGGCTTCGCCGTGCTCAGCTGCACCGTGCCGCCGATTCCACCCTCATCCTGATCGGCCGCGTACGACTTCTGGACGGTGACCCGGTCAAACAGCTCGGAGGCAAACAGACTGTAGTCGAAACTACGGGTGCGGCTCACCCCGCCGCGATTGTCCATCCCGGAAGCGGTGTTGCCCAGCACCTCCATGCCATTCAGCTGAGTGCGCGTGAAATCAGGACCCAGGCCTCGCAGGGTAATCTGACGGCCTTCACCGGAATCCCGGTTGATGGTCACACCGGGTACACGTTGCAGCGACTCGGCCAGGTTCAGGTCGGGGAACGCGGCGATGTCCTCGGCGACGATGACATCCTCCGCGCCGACCGCGTCACGCTTGATGGCGTGACTCTGTTGAAGACTCTCGACGTAACCGCTGACGACGATCTCTTCCAACGGCTGTTCGTCATTGGCGGTCTCAGGCAGAGTGGGCCTGGCTCTCGGGGTCACGACTGGCGTTTTGGTCTTTTCCGCCAACTGCAGGATCACGACTGTGCCGTCGTCGGAGGAGACGACCAGTGGCGTCCCTTCCAACAACCTGGTCAGTGCCTGGTGCCGATCCAGATCGCCGTGGAGGGCTCGCGTGTTGATACCCGCGAGTTTATCGGCGGGAGCGACGATCTGGATTCCCGCCTGCTTGGCAAACATAGGGATCGAGTTCACGGCAGGTTGCGCCGGCAAGTCGAAGGTCCGCGTCTGTGCCAGCGCCGGCAAAGTGAAACCGGCTACGAACAATGCCATGCTACCCAACAGCGCACGGCGTAAAGCTCCAAACATGATCAGCATTTCTCCCGGAAAACATTCCATGCTCTTGTATAGAGCCTGCCGGGATCAGCATCCGTCACCGGTAAGAAAAACTTAACCTGGCGTGCTGTCGCACCACAGCCTAGCGATACAGGATGAGCACCTGGTTCTCGGTTCTGATTTTTGCCTTCAGGCTGATGGCGATGGCGCGTGCGAACGCCGCCGGGTCGGTGGTGGCAAACAGACCGGAGATGCGCTCGTTCGCCAACGTCCCGTGTACCTGGATCTTCTGCGCCGAGTAGCGTGCGAGTTCGGCGACCGCCTCGGCCAGGGTGACACCCTCGAGCGACAACAATCCCTCGCGCCACATCAGGCTGCGTTCGAAGACGGCCGGTGGCAGATCACGGATCGACATCTGAATCTCATCCTTTTCCGATCCGTCCTTGCCGACCCTGATCTCGGCCTCCTGGTTGACGTTGAGATAAGCGCCGCGTACGGCCTCCAACCCGAGCAGGTGACTGATAGCCGATATGGCGGCATGGCGCTTCGACGGCGGTGGCTCCACCGCGACGCGCCCGGCCATCACCCTGATCCGCATTTCGCCGGCTTCCTCTCCCAACCTGACGTCATAAGCCGTACCGACCGCCCTGGCCTGGGCGCTCGAGCCCACCACTATGAACGGACGTTGCGGATCCCTGGCGACCTCGAAATACGCCTCGCCGCGTTCCAGGGTCACGAGGCGGGACCGCCGGCTGAACTCGACCTGCAACGCGGTGTTGGTATTCAACGTAACGCGCGTTCCGTCCGCCAGCGGGATCTGCCGGACCTCGCCCAGTTCCGAGCTATAGATGTGCTTCTCGACCGGTTCGCGCTGCGTCAGCAGGAACGTTATGCCAACGACGGCGACGGCGAGGGCAGCGGCAGCGGCAATCAGGCGCGGGCCCACAAGCCGTGTGAGCAGTGATGGGCGCGGCGGGACTTGCAATGCGCTGCAGACGCGCGGGCTCTCGAAAATGGCGCGGGCGCGAGCAAACGCGCCAGCGCAACGGCTGTCACTATTGAGCCATGATTCGAGCGCCCGCGCTTCGTCCGGCGTCAGTTCGGCCGCGTCCAGCCTTGCGACCCAGGCGGCCGCCATCTCTTCAAGGGATTTTGCGCTGTGCTTCCGGCTCGTCTCGCTCATCCGGCCTCCTTTTTCTAGTAGATCCACCGGAGGGGCTCCCTCCCCCACGTCCGAACTCGGCCAGCAACAATTTAATACCGCGGGAGATGTGCTTCTCGATGGTGTGCTCCGAGAGGTTCATGCGTCGCGCGATCTCTTGCTGCGACAGTCCCTCGACGCGGCGCAGGATGAAGGCGGCACGGGTTTGTCGCGGCATTGCCTCGATTGCCAGTTGCACACGTCTGAGCTCGTCGCTGGCCATCACCACTTCCTCCGGCGAAGGGTCGTCCACCACGGCGTCGAGTGAACCAATGTCCGCCACGGCAGCGATGGGGACCACCCTGGAATGGCGCAGCTGCTTGAGAATCACCGAATAGGCGACCTGGAAGAAGTAGCCCTTGGGGTTCTGAACGGCCTCGATCGTCTGTTTGGCGGCCAGGATCGCGTAGGTCTCCTGCACTATGTCGTCAACGTCGAATCCGAGGGAGGCCTTGCGCCTCAGCCAGCCACGCAAGGTGGTCTCGTGCGGAATGATGTTGATCGCCAGCCAGCGCGCCCTTTCCGCGGTTATTGCCTTCGACTGCTGCGGCATCGATCCGTCCAACTTTGCGCCATTGGAAGATAGATCCGGAGCAAGCCCGTCTCCGCCATGTGTCATAAAAAAGTTATAAATGTGCAATCTGCCGGGTCCGGGAGCTTGCATTGAAATCGTGACAACTATTGCAGGGCGACCTTGGCCTCACGACGCACCGCGATATGCGTCGAATCATCAGCCACGAGGCGCTGTCGCATCCAGGCGACGCCGTCCCTTAACGGGAATGCGACTTGCGAAAAAGTCAACTCTTGCGCGGCCTGGGCCGCAGTGGAACCGCTCAGCTTCACCGACGAAAATGCCTATGACCTTTACACGAGTCCTGTCAATTTCTCTTGCCGCCCTGCTCATGGTTGGATGCGCGCGTGAGCCTGGAACTGTGCCCGTCCCCGCGCCCTCCTCCGAGCCCACATCGGGGAAAGCTGTGCTCGTCACCGGCGCCAGCAGCGGGATTGGCCGCAAGATCACCGAGCAGCTGGCCGCGAAGGGCTACCTCGTCTTCGCGGGAGCCCGAAGCGATGACGATCTGCGCGCGCTCGCGGCGATCAAGAATGTGCGGCCACTGCGGTTGGACGTGACGAAGCCAAAGGAAATCGATGCCGCGGTGGCGACGGTGCACCGTGAAGGTCGAGGTCTCTATGGCCTGGTAAATAATGCCGGCATCTTGACGAATGGGACCATACTCGACACGAAAATGTCGGAGTTCAACGCAGTGATGTCCGTGAACGTGTATGGACCGTGGCGCATGACGAGGGCGTTTGCGCCACTCATCATTGCCTCCAAGGGACGCATGATCAACATCAGCTCCATCAACGGATTTGATGCGCCCGCGAGATTGGGTGCGTACTCGATGAGCAAGCATGCCGTCGAGGCTCTTACAGATGCGCTCGCGGAGGAATTGGCGCCGCTTGGCGTACAAGTGAGCGTCGTGGAGCCTGGCACCTTCAAGACAGAGATCGCGGCCAATGAAGTCGAGCGCGCCGGGACCGGCAAAAGGGTCGCCGATTTCATATCCCACGCCAAGGACCCTGGAGAGGTGGCCTCCGTGGTGGAAAAGGCTCTGTTCGAGCCCAGACCCAAGCGCCGCTACATGATCGCGCCCGACGCCCAACAGGCGTCGGTGGCGATCCAGGCGCAGATCGAGCACCTCGTGGAGATCAACGAAAATCAGCCTTACGCGTATGACCGCAACACGCTGGTCAAACTGCTCGATGGGGCTCTGGCGCAGTCGCGGACGGATGGACCGGTGTCAGTCGCGGCCTCGCAGCAATGACCTCATGAGGTAGCGGGTTTTGGCGCGGGTCGCAGGTGGTAGACCGTGCCGTCGGCCTTGGTGGCGGAGATCCAGGCGCCCGCCGGTCGACCATCCCTCATCGGGCTTGCGACGATGGTCACTTTGTCCCCCGGCTGAAAGGTCTTGGCCTTGATGCCCGAGCGCAGCAGCGTGGAGGGGCCTTCGGTCTCGAAGCCCCATTCGACGCTCCTGCCGTCGGAACCTACGACCAACACCTGCAACCACGAATGGGGATTCGTGTACTGAAATTCCTTCACGGTGCCCTGGACCGTGACGGTTCTGGTCATGTCGAACATCGCCGACGAGTGGTGCGCCAGTGCGGAACCGATCAATGCGGCAAGGGGAACGGCGAGTACGCTGTGTCTCATTTTGACGCCTCGGCTGCATCTTCCGCGAACAGCTTCTTCTGCGCCTCGGTCAGATAGAAGGTGTCAGGGTCCTTGTACTTTCGCTGGATCGTGACGGTCTCGCCTCGAAGGATCTGTTGCGAGCCGCCGCTCGCCGTCCGCACGACGTTGTTGTTGGCTTCACACGACCACATGTCGATCCTGGCGCCCGGCGTCGTAGCGCGCTTGTAGTGCACGACGACGTGCCAGGGAGTGCGCAAGCCTTTTGGATCCCAGACGGTGACTTCGTCCTCCAGCGTGTCTCGATCCACCAGGCGCAGGCGCTCGAGCGTGCTGGCCTGACTGCTGTAGTCGGGCTGCAGGCGCTGGTACTCGCCATGAGTCAGACGGATGGTATGAATGACCAGCGTCTGACCATCCCAGAAACCGATGGAGTCGCCATCCCACAGCGGCTGCGCCGCCTCGTCCGGAATGTGGCCGCGACCATCGGTATAAATGCGGCGGGCTTCGCTTTGCTGCTCATTGATCCACCACGTCTCACTCGGTGTGACAATGAACTCACGTAAGAAAGGCTCTGCGAACCAGCGTGGGTAGCCTGCCGGCAGGCAGTCGCTCAAGGGATCCCATTCATTGCCGGCCGCGACCTGGCGGAGCTTTTCTTCGAAAGCCGCGCGATAGCGGGGAGTCAGGTCCGCCGTGGTGGGCCCGAGAGGACCCGCGAACCCGTTGCCCGTCTGCTTGGGATCGAACTTCACTCCTTCGGCCGGATCGCGCGACCACACGCCGGACCAGTCCGGCATCTCGCTGTACTTCACACGGTTGTACGGCGTCCCGCCATGGGCGGCGGACTTCATTTTCAGGTAAGCCCGATAGGAATCCTGGTAGTAATCCGGAATGGGAGTGTCGGCGGGAGGTTTGTCGGTGGTGTTCGCCGTCGAACCCGCTTCCCTGGGGACGTAGGTTTGTGCGAACACGGGCGCGAGCGCGAGTCCTGCTGTCAACGCCATGACGACAGCGCTGGAGGTCCTCAACGTAATACCCCCTGGTCGCGGGCTCCTTCAAGGGCCTGCGACACGCAAAGCCAGCGCCGGCAGTTCGCCCGAAATCGAATGCCTTGTCAATATTATCGGCGGATTGCGCGCAGCGGTCTCCGAGCAATGGTCACTCGGGAGCCGCTGCGCGCTTGCGTTACAGCTCAGTCATCCGAGGCGTGCGCCAGGGCCGGAACAAACTTCGATGCATCGAGAGTGCCCAGTCCGCTGGAGAGGTCGTAGCCGGGCAACGCCGGATAGCCCACTACCGTGTAGGTATTCCCATCCGAGTTCGTGAACGGCCCGTAGGAATTGTCACCCTGCGTCACGTCCACGAGATTGCGCCTCGCAAGGTTGTAGAGTTTGTTTCCGAGCAGGCCGAGGCGATGACCCGCGACTTGCGTCGCCATTGCCACGATGCCGGCAAACTCCGGGGTTGCCTCACTGGTACCGCCAATCAGGTAGTACCCCTCCTGTCCCGGTATGAAAGAGGTGTACACGAGCGCGGACCCGTCAACGGCGGCACTCAGGCTGATGTCGGGGGTCCCTCTCCACCTGCCCACCAGCGAACGCACCGAAATCTGGAACAATGGCCGCGGGAAGACCGAGGATACTCCGCCGCCACTTGCGCCAAAGCCATCGTTCCACACCACGTCGGGTCTGAGGCGATTACCCGCGTCATCGAGGAGAAGCTGCGTACCACCCACAGAGGTGACGAGCGGATCCGACGAGGGCCAGGAGTTGACCTGGGTCGGGTACAAATCGGTCAGGTTCAGCTCGTAGTCGGTCGCGCCGAAATCACCGGACGCCCCCAACACGGTCACGCGATGCAATGCCGCATTGATGAGAGCGCCTCGCAACAACAGGATCGACAGGTCGTTCGGGAAGGTCTCCTCGGTCGCGCCGAAACTCTGGCTGATCACGTCACCGATGTTGTGGTTGATGACGTAATTTTCCGCGCGCACGATTTCCGGGAAACCATGCACCCCCTCGGTCTCCGACACCGGAGTCTCCACCAGGACGATGTTCGCTCCGGGTGCGAAGGCATGCGCATATTCGACGTCCAGAGTCGTCTCGAAAGCCCAGTTGACCATGTCCGAGTCGTTCACGTCGTACGGCGGCACGGCCCCGGCGGGCTGCAGGATTTTCAAACTCGGGGGGTCCGGCAACCCGTAATCCTGGTCGAACTTGTGCAGGTCGGCCTGGATGGTGGGTGAGCCGAAGGCATCCACGATCACGATCGTCGTGCCGCGGCCGTCGATGCCGTTGCTGTGCAATGGAGTCAGGTTATAGGCCTTGGCGAACTGTGGCGGCCCGTAACAGTGCACGTCCAGCGCCGCGAGACACTGCGTGTTGGTCGGTGGAGCGTTGAATTTATGTTGTATGTGGACGTTGAAAGGACGTATCTTCGCGGCGCCCTGGCCCTGCCCGGCGGCTCCCGCCGAGACGGCCATACCGCAAAGAACGGCTGCGCACACAGGCGCGGTGGAACAGCGGATCCAGCTCTTCATCGTGGTCTCCCCTGGAGTGACGTGCCTTTGAGATGTGGCACGGTGTTATTGACTCGATGATAGACCAGATCCGCGGTGCTCATGGGAGGCACGTTGCGTGCCATCGCCGGCTCAACGGGTTAGATCGGAATTGTAGATTTGTATTGAGGTCACGACCGCGACCTCGCGCACCTAGTTGTGACCGACTTCAGCGTAGCCCTGAGCGCCAGGATGACCTGGGTCCACCTGCCGGCTTGCATCGGTGTGGCCCTGAGTTGAGAATCGCGCCGCTCATCCAAGAAGGAAAGTCATGACATACGCGCTTTTGGTGGTCGAGCCACCCGGACAGCGAGCCACACGCACTGAGGCCGAGGGCCGGGAAGTCTACGCACGCATGGTGCGTTTCAGCGAGGAGCTCAAACAACGGGGACTGCTGACGCTCAGTCAATCGCTCAAAACCGGCGGCACGGACGCCAGAGTCAAGGTGAAGGCGGATTCCGTCATGATCACTGACGGGCCGTTCACCGAAGTCAAGGAAGTGATCGGCGGCTTCTTCCTGCTCACCTGCGAGACGCGTGAAGAGGCGATCGAGATCGCCCGTCAATGTCCCGCCGCGCACTGGGCGACCATCGAGGTGCGCGAACTGGGGCCCTGCTTCGCGTAAGCGGCGCTCCGCATTCGCCGTGCCGGGAGGGGCGCCCCTTTGAAGGACATTGTCGCCCCTTTAATCTTAAAATGATCGGATGCCAACCCAATGCATCCGCTCACTGACGTTCATCGTCACATCCACCGTCCTGGCGAGCGCCCTCTGCGTCGCCGCCAGCCGCGGCCCCGCCCAGCAGTCGTCCGATCAGCCCACGGTCGAGCAGGTCAGCCATGAACTGAAGTGGCGGATGATCGGCCCGTATCGCGGCGGCCGTACGCGCGCCGTCACCGGCGTCCCATCGCAGCCCAATGTCTTTTACATCGGTGCGGTCGATGGGGGCGTCTGGAAAACCGACGACGCGGGTCGCACCTGGAAACCGATCTTCGACGCGCAACCGACGCAGTCGATCGGTGCGATCGAGGTTGCGCCCTCCGATGCAAACATCGTCTACGTAGGCAGTGGTGAAGGGCTGCATCGGCCCGACCTTTCGGTCGGCGATGGAATCTATCGCTCCGCGGACGCGGGCAAGACCTGGACGCACCTGGGACTGCGCGACGGTCAGCAGATTCCCGCCCTGGCCATCGATCCGAAGGATCCGAACCGGCTCTTCGCGGCCGTCCTCGGTCATCCGTACGGACCGAGCGCCGAGCGCGGAATCTATCGCTCCGTCGACGGGGGCAAGAGCTGGCAGCAGGTGCTTTTCAAAGATGAGAACACGGGCGGCTCCGCGGTGGCCATCGATCCGAGCCGACCGCAGGTGGTGTACGCGGCTTTGTGGCAGGACCGCCTGGGCCCCGCGGAGGACAAGAATCAGTTCTCCGGCACGGGTGGCGGGTTGTTCAAATCCGTGGATGGAGGCAATACCTGGCACAAACTGAGCCGGGGACTCCCCGAGAATACGACGCAGGTGAACCTGACGATCTGCGCCAGCCAGCCAGACCGGATCTACGCGGTCGTCGGGACCAATGAGCCCGGCGAGTATTCATCCGCGGCGGGGCTCGGTGTGTTTCGCTCGGATGATGCCGGAGAGAGCTGGACTCGGATCACGTCCGATCCGCGGCCCGCTTTGCGCATCGGAGGCGGCGACCTGCCCGTTTTACGCGTCGAACCGTCGAACCCGGATGTCGTTTACAGCGCGGGCCTCGTCACAATGAGGTCCGTCGATGGGGGGCGCGAGTGGCAACCCATTCGCGGCGCCCCGGGCGGCGATGACTATCAGAACCTTTGGATCAACCCAACCAATCCGGACATCGTCGCGCTCGTGGCCGACCAGGGCGCCGTGATCACGCTCAATGGCGGAAACACCTGGAGCTCGTGGTTCAATCAGCCCACGGCCCAGCTCTACCACGTCAGCACCTCGAATACGTTTCCGTACCGGGTTTGCGCGGGGCAACAGGAAAGCGGCTCGCTTTGTATCTCCAGCCGCGGCAATGACGGGTCCGTGACGGCCCGCGACTGGCATCCGGTCGGGGCGATCGAGTACGGTTATGTCGCACCCGATCCGCTCGATCCCGATCTCATTTATGGTGCCGGACGTTTGACGGTTTCGAGATTCCACTGGTCCACGGGGCTCGTGGAGGACATCACCCCGATTCCCGTCAAAGGTGCGGACGATCGCGCGGATCGGACCGAGCCGCTGATGTTCTCACCTGCCGACCCACATACTCTCTATTACGCGGCCAACAAACTCTACCGGACCCGCGACGGTGGCATGAACTGGGAAACGGTCAGTCCGGACCTGACACGGCAGAACCCCGGCATTCCTGCCAGTGTTGGAACGATGCATGGCCCGAACGTCGGGAAGCAGCGCGGCGCCATCTATGCGCTGAGCGTCTCGCCAAAAAATGGTGACACGCTGTGGGCCGGCACCGATGATGGGCTCGTCTGGGTGAGCAGCGATGGTGGCAAGCATTGGTCTGACATCACGCCACCTACCCTGACCCCGTGGAGCAAGGTCACCCAGATCGACGCCTCGCACTTCGATGACAACACGGCGTATGTCTCGGTGAGCCGGATGCGCATCGATGACCTGCATCCGTATGTGTTCCGGACTCACGATCGCGGCAAGACCTGGGAATCGATCACCAACGGACTCGCCGCCGACGCTCCAGTCAACGCCGTCCGTGAGGATACGGAGCGCCAGGGACTGCTGTTCGCCGCAACAGAAACTTCGATGTGGGTCTCCCGTGACGACGGCGACCATTGGGAGTCGTTGCAGCTGAACCTGCCGCACACCTCCATGCGTGATCTGACGATCCACGGCGATGACCTGGTTCTCGGCACGCACGGACGCTCTGTCTGGATTCTGGACGATATCTCGCCACTGCGTCAGCAGGCTGACCTGCACTCGAAACAGGCTGCGCTCCTGCATCCAGCCCCGGCCTATCGGGTGGCCCGAAGCACCTGGACCGACACTCCGATTCCTCCAGATGAGCCGCTCGGGACCAATCCACCGGCGGGCGCGGTCATCGACTATTTCCTGCCGCGCGATGCGAAGGGCGTGGTCACGCTCGAAGTCCTCAACGGCAAAGGGGAGCTGGTGCGCCGGTTCCGCAGCGACGATCCACCTGACATGAGCGAGGAAGAGCTGGCGCGCGAATTGATTCCGCAGTATTGGATCGCCATGCCGCGCATCCTGCCGAAGACTGCTGGCATGCATCGGTGGGTTTGGGACTTGCGCTATCCGGCGCCCATCAGCACGACGCGAGGTTTTCCGATTTCCGCGGTGCCCCATGCAACGCCGCGTCAGCCACTGGGGCCGACCGTGGTTCCGGGGGACTATCGCGTACGACTGACGGTGGATGGCCGGCAGTTGGAGCAGCCGCTGACTCTCAGGCCCGACCCACGCGTATCGGCCTCGAACGAGGCCCTGCAACAGCAATTCGAGCTCGCCGCCACGATCGCCGACTTGTTGACCCGGAGCTCGAAGACTCTGCTCGAGGCCCAATCGCAGCAGAAGCAGTTGCAAGCGCGCGAGGCGAGCGGCGCTGCCGCACAGGCCATCAAGGACTTCAACACGCG
>DAITMW010000157.1:12254-16860 GCA_036834945.1 Steroidobacteraceae bacterium | reverse complement strand
CGTCGTGGTCGGCGGAGGTGTACCACCGCCGCCACCGGTTGAACCAATATTGTAGGTCGCCGAACCGACATCGCTGGTGTCAACCCCATCGGCCGTAGCAATGGCCTGAAGAGTCTCACTGGCGTTCACCGTCACCGTCGTTCCGGGGGTGTACGGGGTCGATGCAGTCGTCGGCCGCGTACCGTCGGTCGTGTAGAAGAATTTCGCGTTGGGAGTCGCGTCAGAAATCTTGACCGCCTGCGGACCGGAGTACGTACCGCCTGGCGGAGAGAACGTCGGGATGGTGGCCTTGCCACTCAACAGGCCGTAACTGACCAGTGAATTGAGATTGCCAACAAACACCTTACCGTTGGCGATCGTCGGCGGCGCCCACTTCGTGGCCGATCCGCCCGAGTCTCGGTTGGCGCCCGCCTGACCGCTACGCCACAGCACAGTGGCGAGATTCGTCGCATCGTACGCGAAGAGCTCACCCGTGTTGTGCATGATCCAATAGATGCCGTTCGTCGCGCCATTGGCGGAGAGTGATGCAGAATCCTGCGCCGCGAACGTCTGCGCGGTCTGCGAGACGGGACTTGTCGACATCAGACCGCTGTTGCCCGCATCAAAGGTGTAGGCCGCAGCCCCTGCAGTGTTATTCCAGATGATGAGACCGTTCCAGACGATGGGGGTGCTCATCATGAATTTTCCGGTGACGATCTCCTGTGGGATCTGCGTGTCACCGTTGGTGCAGGGCGGCGTGAGGAGCGTGCAGCTTTGACCGAGGTTGGTTCGATCCAACAGTTGCAAAGTGCCAGCCTTGCCTGCCTGGACCAGTAACTGCGCACCATTAGCGGTGGTTGGGAGCAGGACGACGCCGCCAGCTCCCAGGTCCTTGTCACCCAGCGGCTCAGCACCGACCTGGTTGAACGGCACGAAGTAGTCTATGAGGGGCATGCTGCCATTGGCTGGCAGTCCGAGTTTGACGACACTGTCGGAGAAGTCCGTGGTGCCATTCTCGTTGCCGTTGCCGGTCGCAACGTAGAAGTTGCCATCCTCATCAACGGCCGGCGCGGCTCCGGCCATCCAGATACCGCCCCGCGTGTCCGTGGGATTACCATTGGGGGTGGCGTTCCAGGCGGCCTCTTGCGCGAGGGTCTGCGCGTTGTACGCAAGCACCCAGCCGTGATACGGATTGGTATCACAGTGTGATGCGAAAGCTATCAACACGTGCCCCTGGTCCAGGGCCAGGCCAGGACGCTGAAACTCCGTGGTGGGATTGAACGTGACGAACGTGCCGTCGCCGTCGCTCGCCTTGCCCGGCGCGGAAGCCTGGATCTCCACCGGGCTGCCCGAATTCTCCTGGAGGGTGGCGATATTCAGGGCGTGCAGGTGTTGGACGATGCTGCCGTTCACCTTGGATTTGGCGACGACATAGAGGGTCTGGCGCTGCGGATCGATGACCGGCGTACCGGTGATCCCGATCTCCGGCTGCAGGTCACCGCATGGGGATGGCAGGTCTGAGTTGGCATTGACCGTGGTGCCTCCCGCGGGAATCAGGCTCACCTGCGCATACGTCGCGCCCGTGTCGGCATCGATCGCGTAGACGCTGTCGTGCTCGGTAGCAACGTACACGACGTTGTGGGTTCCGCCACCGATCTGCACGCCGCTAACGACCAAGGGCTGCGCATACACCTGGCCATCGACCGATATCCGAAAGAGTCTCCCAAACTGTGTGACATTGACGTTACCGGTCGTCAATATCGTTTCCTGGGTATTCGCACCAGTGCGCGCCTGGTCGTTGTGCCACGTGGCTACATTGACCTGCGCGCGACTCGATACAGTTGCCATCATCAAGACGGCGGTTGCAATGGCTCGAGACCACCTTCCGTTCGACATAGCTCGTTCTTTCCCGCTCCCTCGTCGCAGCTCGACGCAGCGGGGACTTGTACATTGCAATACGCGGAAATGCTGTTAAGAGTTGTTCAGAATGGGCGGGGTCAGCGTCGCCAACGTGCGACGCGGTAATGCGCAATCGCGGCTTGAAGTTGGAGTCCCTGAAGGAGCTCAGCCCCGCCTTGTCGCGCCGCTGAGCAGGAGATACAAAAAGGGTCCGTATCGTCTATGAATTCGCGAGAGCTTCCCCGAAAGAGGCATTGTCAGTCCCCTAGATGTCGGGACGCGTGCGGCCACCGCTCACCGTACATTCCACGAGCGAAAATGGAAGTGCGCCCGTTGATCTGTTTACTGGTGGGGTTCCCCCCGGGAGAGAAGCAATCGTGAGTGACTATCGAATCGTGACGTTCGTCGGCAGCCTGCGTAAGGATTCCTTCAATCGTCGGCTGGCGGAAGCCCTTTGGAAACTGAAAGCGCCGCGGCTCACCTTCAGCCGTGTCGAGATCGGTACACTGCCGCTCTACTCGCAGGACGACGATGCGGATCAACATCCGCTCGTGAAACGCCTGAAGAGTGAGGTCTCTGCCGCGGACGGAGTGATCTTCGTCTCCCCCGAATATAATCGCTCGATCCCGGGTGTTCTCAAGAACGCCATCGACCATGTCTCGCGACCCTATGGGGACAACGCATTCGCGGGCAAGCCGGCGGGTGTCATGGGTGTGTCGTTGGGGCCGCCGGGTACGTCCATGGCCCAACAGCACCTGAGAAACGTGCTGTCTTACCTCGACATGCTGACGCTCCCGCAACCCGAGGTTTTCATTCAGATGAGCGACGATCTGTTCAGTGCCAGCGGCGAAATTGGCCGCGAGGATGCCCGCAAGCTCCTGCAGGGCTGGATGGACCGATACGTCGCCTGGGTGCAGAAATTCACCACCGTACGAAGAGGATAAAGAGATGCGAATGCACTCCCTTGCACTGCTACTGACCACCACAGCACTCGGGGCGTCGACCGGGCTGGCGCAGAACGTGGAACAGGTGAAGCCAGTCTTCGAGCACGTCCTCCCTAACATCAAAGGCAAGCGCATGGTTGCCGTCGTGGTGACCTACCCTCCGGGCGCCAAGTCGCCGGCTCATCATCATGCCCGGTCGGCATTCATCTACGCTTACGTGCTATCCGGCACGATTCGTAGCCAGGTTGACGACGCGCCTCCCAGGACGTACCAGGTCGGCGAAGGCTTCTATGAAATGCCCGGCTCGCATCACCGGATCAGTGAAAACGCGAGTGATCGCGAGCCCGCCAGCCTGTTGGCGGTGTTCGTCGTCGACGCCAACGACGAGGCCTTGACTACACCTGACCAGGAGCAGGAGTCGCGGCGATGAGGGCCTGGCGGGTCCATGAGTTCGGACCGACGGATGTCATGAGATTCGAGGAGGTACCTCGTCCCGCTCCGGGTTCCGGCGAGGTCCTCGTGAAGGTCGCAGCTGCGGGTGTCGGGCCGTGGGATGCCTGGATCAGGGCGGGAAAGAGCGCTCTGCCGCAGCCACTTCCGCTCACCCCGGGTTCCGATCTGTCTGGTGAAATCGTCGCGGTGGGACCGGGTATCTCCGATCTGCATGCGGGAGACCAGGTCTATGGTGTCACGAATCCCCGCTTTATCGGCGCCTACGCCGAGTTCGCCGTGGCCGCGGCGGCGATGATCTCGATGAAGCCCGGCTCTCTGAGCTTCGTTCAAGCCGCCTCTGTTCCTGTCATCGCCGTCACAGCATGGCAGGCACTGTTTGATTACGCACACCTCGAGGCGGGCCAGACGGTCGTCATTCACGGCGCAGCCGGGAATGTCGGCGCCTTTGCGGTCCAGCTCGCCCATCGCGCTGGTGTGCGCATCATTGCCACGGCCGCCGCCAATGATGTTGCTTTTTTGCACGATCTCGGCGCCGACACGGTGATCGACTTCAAGACCCAGCGCTTCGAAGAACAGGTGCGTGGCGCGGACGCAGTCATCGACCTGGTGGGCGGCGAAACACAAGTGCGCTCGTTCCACGTACTGCGCCGAGGCGGAAAACTGATCTCCGCTGTTTCCCCCCCCGATCAGGATGTTGCAGAAAACCACGGCGTGGAAGCCAGGTTCTTTCTGGTCAACGTCACAAGCAGCCAACTGGCACAGATCACAGCGCTCTTGGATCGTGGAGAGCTGCGCACGCATGTAGGCGCGGTTTTACCCCTCGAGGATGCGAGTGAGGCTCATCTGATGCTGGAACACTTACGGCCGTCGCCGAAAGGGAAGATCGTGCTTGCCGTAGCAACCAACTGAAACTACCGGAGCAGCGAACATGATCGAGATCGATGGAGTCGCGGTGCCCGATAGCAAGTTGGCGAGCGAGGCTACCGAACTGCTGCGGGACACCGCCTCCACACTTCTCTTCAATCACTCCATTCGCGTCTACTATTTCGGGGCGCTCGCGGGCCAACAGCGCGCGGCGCAATTCGACCCGGAGCTTCTTTATATCAGCTCGATGTTCCATGATCTCGGCCTGGTCGATCAACACAGTAGCAAGACTGATCGATTCGAGGTCGATGGCGCCAATGCCGCGCGCGACTTTCTGTGCCGGCATCGCATCGAGCAAAAGGACATCGACACTGTATGGGCGGCAATTGCGCTGCATACGACGCCCGGAATTCCACGGTACATGCACCCGGTGATCGCGCTACTCAATGCAGGGGTGCTGATGGATG